>NZ_JBEXKX010000011.1:0-234819 GCF_040609695.1 Amycolatopsis sp. NPDC004625 | reverse complement strand
GCCCTGCCGCTCGTGGAGGTCGCGCCCCCCGCCCCCCACCCCCACCCCCCCCCCCCCACGGGTGGGTCACTTGAGGCCGGTGGCTTCCGCGGCGGCGGGGTCGGAGTCGGCGAGGAAGGTGCGGCAGCGGTCGTACTCCTCGGCCTCGCCGATCTTCCCGGCGGCCTTGCCGAGGACGGCGAGGGCGCGCAGGAAGCCCTGGTTGGGGCGGTGCGACCAGGGCACCGGGCCGAAGCCCTTCCAGCCCGCGCGGCGCAGCTGGTCCAGGCCCCGGTGGTAGCCGGTCCGGGCGTAGGCGTACGCGGCGACGGTCTCGCCCGCCTCCAGGGCGTTTTCGGCCAGCGAAGCCCACGCCTCGCTGTAGTCCGGGTGTTCGGCGGCGACGGTGGCCGGGTCGGTCCCGGCGTCGAGCGCGGCCTGGGCGGCGGTGTGCTCGGGCAGCAGCGTCGGCTCGGGGCCGAGCAGGTTGTGCGTCATGCCGCCCATTCTGCCTCTAGAGGAAGAGGCTCCCCAGCACCCCGGCCCCGGCCAGCAGCAGGGCGGCGACCAGCACGCCCGCGACAACTCGTTTCGGCATCATGGCGGCACACCATGCCAACCCGCGCCCTCTGGAGGCAAGTCCGCCACCCGTAGGGGTGAACCCGGATTTTCGCGTCCTTTGCCACGGTCTTGGCCCACTCGTGACCATGACCGGCCATGATGTCCGGCATGGCCAAGGCAGTCGACGTCCCGGTGGACGTGATCCCGCGCAGCCCGATAGGCAAGACGCGGCTGTTCTTCACGCGGCACTGGCACCGCGGCGCCCCCGGGCAGCCGACCCCGGACTGGGTGCTCCGGTTCTGTTACGGCATGTGGCTGACGGCGTTCGCGTTCAAGCTGCTGGGCTCGTCGTGGGACATGTCGTGGCACTTCAAGTGGCTGCGCGACGACCTGGCACCGCCGCACCTGATCAACACGGTCGGCACGGTGATCATCGTGGTGCTGGTGGCGATCCACAGCTACACGGGCCTGGGCTGCGACAAGCGGTCGCTGCGCCTGATGCAGATCGGCCTGCTGACGTTCCTGGTGGCGGCGCCGCTGGACGTGATCAACCACCGCGTCAACGGCCTCGACCTCACGGCGTGGAGCCCGTCCCACATGATGCTGTACCTGGGCACGGGCATCATGCAGGCGGGCGTGCTGCTGGGCTGGCTGCGCCTGTCCCCGCCGGGCCGCTTCCGGACCGGCGTGCTGCTGGGCCTGTGGGCGTTCTTCCTGGAGAACACGTTCTTCCCGAACGGCCAGCAGGAGTACGGGATCCTGGGCCTGCGCGCGTGGGAACGCGGCGAACCGGAGGCGGAGAAGTCGCTGCTGGACTTCGCGGCCAACCAGATCGGCCACCCGGTCGACCGGACGGCGGTGCTGCACTTCACGATGCCGATCCCTTCGTGGGTGTATCCCCTGTGGGGCGTCGGGGTGATGGCGCTGATCCTGGTCCTGGCACGTCGGACGCTGGGGTTCCGATGGGCGGCCACCTCGGTGGCGCTGGCGTACGTGGCCTACCGGTCGGTGATGTGGCCGCTGCTGCTGGGGCTGGGGTTCCCGGTGTCGACGGTGCCGTTCTACCTGCTGTTCGTGGGCCTGGCGGTGGACCTGGCGTTCGCGATGAGCAACGGCGTCGTCCGCGCGGCGGCGGGCGCGCTGCTGGTGACGGCGTTCGGGTACGGGACGTTCTGGCTGCAGTCGCAGTTCCGGCCGTGGGTGCTGGGTGACGCGCACACGGAGTCGGCCCCGCCCGCGGCGTACTGGACGGCGGCGGTGGTGCTGGCCGGCGTGTTCGCGCTGTGGGCAGCGGCCGGCCCGGCTTCGCGCCGGTGGTCCGCGAGGCGGGTAACGGTGTAGCACCAGGTGCTACACCGCGCTACAGTGGTGTCGTGAAGGTCATCAGCCAGCGCGAATTCCGCAACAGCTCGGCCGCCGTCATGGACGCGGTCGAGGCGGGCGAGACCTACCACGTAACGCGCAACGGCGTGGAGATCGCCGAGGTGCGGCCGTTGCCCCGCCGGAAGCGGTTCACGGCGGAGGAACTGGTCGAACGGCACCAGCGCCTGCCCCGGGTGAGCGCGGCCGCCGTGCGCCGGGAGGCGGACGAGTACTTCGGCAGCGAAGATCGGCTCGGCGACGAGGACAACCCCTGGGAGCCGCGGCGTGACTGATCGTCATGCCACCGGCGTACTCGACACCTGCACGTACATCGAGCTCGCTTCGCTGGACCCGAAGGTGTTGCCGGAATTCCCTGAGATCACCGCGGTGACCCTGGCCGAGCTCCACCAAGGTGTCGCCATGACGACGGACCCCGCCGAGCGAGCCGTGCGGAACGAGCAGCTGGGAGCGGCGATCGTGGAGTTCACCCCACTGCCGTTCGACGGCGCGGCGGCGGCCCGGTACGGCACGCTGGCGGCCTTGACCATGGCCGCGGGGCGCTCACCCCGTCCCCGCCGGCTCGACCTGATGATCGCGGCGATCGCTTCCGTGCACGGCCTGCCGCTGTACACCCGCAACGCCAAGGACTTCCGCGGTCTCGAGAGCCTGCTGGAAATCGTCGAGGTCTGAACACGACGAAGGGGCCGACACTCACCGTGTCGGCCCCTCCGTACGTGAAGACTTACTTCAGCTTCGTCCCCGCCGAGCCCAGCGCCTGGCAGGCCTCGACGACCCGGGCCGCCATGCCGGCCTCAGCGGCCTTCAGGTACGAGCGCGGGTCGTACACCTTCTTGTTCCCGACCTCGCCGTCGATCTTCAGCACTCCGTCGTAGTTCTTGAAGAAGTGGTCCACGATCGGCCGGGTGAACGCGTACTGCGTGTCCGTGTCGACGTTCATCTTCACCACGCCGTACGACACCGCCTCGCGGATCTCCTCCGGGAGCGAGCCCGAACCGCCGTGGAAGACCAGCTCGAACGGCTTCGAGCCCTCCGGGAGACCCAGCTTCTTGGACGCCGCCTCCTGGCCGCCCTTCAGCACGTCCGGGCGGAGCTTCACGTTGCCCGGCTTGTACACGCCGTGGACGTTGCCGAACGTCGCCGCCAGCAGGTAGCGGCCGCGGTCGCCGGAGCCGAGCGCGTCGATCGTCTTCAGGAAGTCGCCTTCGGCCGTGTACAGCTTCTCGTTGATCTCCGCCTCGACGCCGTCCTCTTCGCCGCCGACGACGCCGATCTCGACCTCGAGGATGATCTTCGCCGCCGCCGTCTTGGCCAGCAGCTCCTGGGCGATGTCCAGGTTCTCGTCGAGGTCGATCGCCGAGCCGTCCCACATGTGGGACTGGAACAGCGGGTTCTGGCCGTTCTTCACGCGCTCGGCCGAGATCTCGATCAGCGGGCGGACGAAGCCGTCCAGCTTGTCCTTCGGGCAGTGGTCGGTGTGCAGCGCCACGTTCACGTCATAGCGAGCCGCGACGACCTGGGCGAACTCCGCCAGCGCGGTCGCGCCGACGACCATGTCCTTGACCTTCTGGCCGGACGCGAACTCCGCACCGCCGGTGGAGAACTGGATGATGCCGTCGCTCTCCGCCTCGGCGAACCCGCGGATGGCGGCGTTCACGGTCTCGGACGAGGTCACGTTGATGGCCGGGTAGGCGAACTCGTTCGCCTTGGCCCGGTCGAGCATCTCCGCGTAGACCTCGGGGGTGGCGATGGGCATCGTTACTCCTCCTTGGCACAGGGTGGTCCCGACCGCATCGTACGAGGTGTACCGCCGCCGCACACCGGTCCCCGCACAGAAACTTTCCCGCACGTCGGATCGGTTCAGAAGGAGGGTGTCCGGCCGCCGGGCGCACCGGCGGCCGGGACGGAGGTCACAGCAGCTCGGACGCCAGCGCGCGGTAGGCCGGCCACGGGTCCTCGTTCAGCACCTGGACCACGACCTGGTCCGCGCCCGCCTCGATGTGGGCCGCCAGGCCGGGGGCGATCGTCGCCGCGTCGCCGTGCAGCGCCAGCGCGTCGACCAGGCGGTCGCTGCCCTCACCCTCCAAGTCGGAGTCCGCGAAGCCGAGTTTCCGCAGGTTGGCGACGTAGTTCGACAGCCCGAGGTAGTACTTGACGGTGTTCCGGCCGATCGCGCGGGCCTCGTCGGCGTCGGTCGACAGGACGACCTTGTGCTCCGGCGCCAGCAGCGGCCCCGCACCGAGGATCTCGCGGGTCGAGCGGGTGTGCTCCGGCGTCGTCAGGTACGGGTGCGCACCCGCCGTGCGCGAGCCCGACAACTCGACCACCTTCGGCCCCAGCGCCGCCAAAGCGCGACCGGAAACCGGGACGCCCGCCGCGTCCAGGCCGTCCAGGTAGTCGACCAGCGCCGCGTACGGCTTCTTGTACTCCTTCGTCGCTTCGCGGTGGCCCGCGCCGACGCCCAGCAGGAAGCGGTCCGGGTACTTGCCCGCGAGCTGCTCGTACACCTTCGCGACGGACGCCGGTTCGTCCTGCCAGATGTTCACGATGCCGGTCGCGATGACCAGCGAATCGGTCGCCGCGAGCAGGTCGTCGACGGACGCGAGGTCGCCGGCGCCGGGCGAGCCGCCCAGCCAGATCGCGCCGTAGCCGAGCTTCTCCGCCTCCGCGGCGAACGCAGCGTCGACGTTCGCGTGGTACCGCCAGATCCCGAGCTTGCCCAGTTCGATAGCCATAGAACACCCCAACGCACGAAGTCCCGGTTTTCCTCCCGGTTCCCACGACGCGGGAAGGCTAACGTCGGGAGCATGACCAAGCTGGGCAACACCGACCTCGACGTCTACGGCCTCAACCTCGGCGGAAACGTCTTCGGCTGGACGGCCGACGAGCCGCAGTCCCACGCCGTGCTCGACGCCTACGCCGCGGCCGGCGGCAACTTCGTGGACACCGCCGACCTCTACGGCGGGGGCGGCCGCTCCGAGGAGATCTTCGGCGGCTGGCTGGCCGCGCGCGGCCGGCGCGCCGACTTCGTCGTGGCCACCAAGGTCGGCGGGTGGCCGGAGCGGCCGGGGCTGTCGGCGAAGAACATCCAGGCCGCGGCCGAGGACTCGCTGCGGCGCCTGCGAACCGACCACATCGACCTCTACTACGCCCACATCGACGACCGGGACACGCCGCTCGAAGAGACGCTCGGCGCGTTCGACGCGCTGGTCCGCGCGGGCAAGGTCCGTTACCTGGGCGCGTCGAACCACACCGCCGAGCGGCTCGCCGAAGCACTGTCCATTTCGGACCAGAACGGGTTCGCGCGGTACGCCGTGCTGCAGCCGCACTACAACCTCGTCGAGCGGGACTACGAGCGCGACCTCGCCCCGGTCGTCGCCCGGGAAGGCTTGGCCACGCTGCCGTACTTCGCCCTGGCGAAGGGGTTCCTCACCGGCAAGTACCGCACCAAGGACGAAACCGGCGACAGCCCGCGCGCCGCCCGCGCCGCGTCCTATTTGGACGCCGGGGGCGAGCGCGTGCTCGCCGCGCTGGACGAAGTCGCGGCCGCGCACGGGGTTTCGGTCGCCACGGTGGCGCTCGCCTGGCTGCGGCGGCAGCCGACGGTCGCCGCCCCGCTCGCCAGCGCCCGGACGCCCGAGCAGCTCGCCGACCTGACCGCTTCGGTGGCCCTCGAGTTGAGCGACGCCGAGCTCGCCGCACTGAGCGAAGCCTGACTACTCTCGGGTAGCTTACTGCGGGTAAGTTGAGGTACGGTGCCCTCAAGTGACGTCTAGGAGGGCACCGTGGCCAACCCGTTTTCGCTGTTGAGCGGCACCAAGAAGGTCGACGGCAAGGTCGTGCTGATCACCGGCGCCGCCCGCGGCATCGGCGCCGGCCTGGCCGAGCGGCTCGCCGCGCGCGGCGCCAAGGTCGCCCTCGTCGGCCTCGAAGCCGAGGAGCAGAAGAAGGTCGCCGACCGCATCGGACCCAACGCGCACGCCTGGGAAGCCGACGTCACGAGCTGGGATGCCCTCGAAAAAGCGACGAAGGGCGTTGTCGAGCACTTCGGCGGCATCGACATCGTCATCGCGAACGCCGGCATCGCGACCGCGGGCTTCGTGCGCTCGGTCGACCGCGCCGCGTTCGAGAAGGTCATCGAGGTCGACCTGCTCGGCGTCTGGCGGACGTTCCGCGTCACGCTCCCGCACGTCATCGAGCGCAAGGGCTACCTGCTCGCCATCTCGAGCCTCGCCGCGATCACGCACGCGCCCGGCATGGCCAACTACGCCGCCGCGAAGGCCGGCGTCGAAGCCTTCTCCAACAGCCTGCGCGCCGAGGTCGCCCACCTGGGCGTCAAGGTCGGCGTCGCGCACCCGACGTGGATCCGCACCGACCTCGTCGAGAGCGCCGACGCGCACCCGGTGTTCGGCAAGCTCCGCGCGTCGATGCCCGGCCTGATCGGCAAGACGTACCCGCTGGACGTCGCCCTGGACGACCTCGAAGCCGGCATCCTCAAGCGCGCCCGGACCATCCACGTGCCGCGCTGGGTCGGCGGCCTCAAGCTGCTCCGCGCGTTCCTGCCGCCGATCATCGAAATCGGCTCCCGCAGCCGGGTACCTTCGGCGGACAAGGCCGCGCTCGCCGACATCGAGGCCCGCGGCGCGTTCGAGTCGGCGGTCACCGGCCACGGCGGCCGGGCCGCCACCAAGGGGTGAAGATGTCCCGTCGCGACCAGATCAGGATGACCGAGGACGAGGTCCGCGCGTACCTCGCCGGGCAGAAGGTCATCAACGTCGCCAGCGTCGGCCCGAACGGCCGCCCGCACCTCGCGCCGCTCTGGTACTTCCCGCACGAAGCCGGCGTCGCGACCTGGACGTACGGCACGTCTCAGAAGGCGAAGAACCTCCGGCGGCTGCCGGAGGCGACTGTGCTGGTCGAAGACGGCGACAGCTACGAGAAGCTCCGCGGCGTCTCGTTCGAGGCCGACGTCGAGATCGTCGAGGACACCGAAGAGGTCACCCGGATGGGGACGGCGTTGATGCAGCGCTACTCCGGCGCCAAGCCGGGTGACCCGGCACCGGCCGAGCTGCAGGCCTTCATCGCAGGTCAGGCCGCGAAACGCGTCGGGCTGATCTTCCGCGCGACCAAGGTCGTCAGCTGGGACCACACGAAGCTCGGCGGGGCGTACTGATCAGTAGCCGGTACTTCCAAGTAACTGTTACCTGAGGTAACGTCTTCTGGGCAGCCAACTCGACGCAGCGGAGGCCGACAGATGACCGAGCGGTTCAAGGTCGTGATCGTGGGCACCGGGTTCTCCGGGCTCGGCCAGGCGATCCAGCTCGAAAAGGCCGGCATCCGGGACTACGTGATCCTGGAGAAGGCCGCCGAGGTGGGCGGCACCTGGCGCGACAACTCCTACCCCGGGTGCGCGTGCGACGTGCAGTCGCACATGTACTCGTTCTCGTACGAGCAGAACCCGGACTGGTCGCGGTCGTTCTCGCCGCAGCCGGAGATCTTCGACTACCTCAAGGGGGTCGCGGACAAGTACCGGCTGCGCGAGAAGATCCGCTTCGGCGTCGAGCTCACCGGCGCCCACTGGGACGAGCGCGAGCGCCGCTGGACGGCGACGACGAGGGACGGCCGCGAGTTCGTCGCGCAGTTCCTCGTCTCCGGTGTCGGCGGCCTGCACATCCCGCAGATCCCCGAGCTGCCGGGGATCGCGAACTTCGAGGGCCCGGCCTGGCACTCCGCGCGGTGGAACCACGACTACGACCTGCGCGGCAAGAAGGTCGCGGTGGTGGGCACCGGCGCCAGCGCCGTCCAGTTCGTCCCGAAGATCGCCCCGGAGGTCGCCGAGCTGACGCTGTTCCAGCGGACGCCGCCGTGGATCATGCCGAAGCCCGACCACGCGATGCCGTCGTGGGCGCAGGCGCTGTTCAAGCGCGTCCCGGGCACCCAGCGCCTGTACCGCAACGCGCTGTACTGGCTGCTCGAAGCGCGCGCCATCGGCTTCAACGGCCACCCGGCGATCATGAAGGCCGGTGAGCTGATCGCGAAGCGCAACATCGCGAAGGGCATCCAGGACCGCGCGCTGCGCAAGAAGGTCACGCCCGGCTACACGATGGGCTGCAAGCGCGTCCTGATCTCCAACGACTACTACCCGGCGCTGGGCCGGCCGAACGTCGACGTCGTCACCGACGGGATCCGCGAGGTCAGGGCGCACTCGATCGTCGACGCGGCCGGCGTCGAGCACGAGGTCGACGCGATCGTCTACGGCACCGGGTTCAAGGTGACCGACGCGCTGGAGTACCTCGACATCACCGGCGTCGACGGCCGCAACCTCGCCAAGGAGTGGGCGAGCGAGGGCATGCGGACGCACAAGGGCATCACCGTGTCCGGCTACCCGAACCTGTTCTTCCTGCTCGGCCCGAACACCGCCCTCGGCCACAACTCGGTGGTGTTCATGATCGAATCGCAGTCGCGGTACGTCGTGGACGCCATCAAGCTCGCCGATTCGCGCGGCGCCGCGGCGCTGGACGTCCGGCCGGGGGTGCAGGACGAGTTCCAGCGGGACATCCAGGACAAGCTGGTCAAGGGCGTCTGGACGCAGGGCGGCTGCAAGAGCTGGTACCTCGACGCCCAGGGCGTGAACCGGACGATCTGGCCCGGCTTCACCTGGCGCTACTGGCTGGAGACCCGCAAGGTCGACCCGGCCGACTACGAGCTCTCCGGCCGCTCGTCATGACCTCGCCGGACGAGCAGCTCGTCCTGCACGCGCGGGACGTGAAGTTCGACTGGGCGGCGCTGCCGTCGCACTGGATCCCCGGCGAACCGCAGGCCACGCACACGATCAACGTGCTGCACCTGGCGCTGCCCGAGGGCGAGCGCTGGTTCGTCGAGGTGTTCAAACAGGCGCTGCCGCTGATCCGCGACCCGCGGCTGGCCGAGGACGTCCTCGGCTTCATCGGCCAGGAGGCGGTCCACGCCGAGGCCCACGACGGCGCGGCGGCCCACCTGGAAGCGGCGGGCATCCGGGTGCGGCCGTTCGTGGCGCAGATGGAGTGGCTGTTCCGGCGGCTGCTCGGCGACCGCGACCTGACGGGAACGGCCGCCGAGGAGTGGCTGGTCGAGCGGCTCGGGATCATCGCCGCGATCGAGCACTACACGGCGTTCCTCGGCCAGTGGGTGCTCGACGCGCCCCTGGCGGAGGCGGGCGCCGACCCGGTGATGCTGGACCTGCTGCGCTGGCACGGCGCCGAGGAGGTCGAGCACCGGTCGGTGGCGTTCGACGTGTTCATGCACCTCGACGGCCGGTACGGGCGCCGGGTCCGCAGCATGGCGGCGGTGACGCCGGTGCTGGCCTGGGTGTTCCTGCGGGGGACGCGGTACCTGATGCGCAACGACCCGGAGCGTCCGGGCCGGGCCTCGCTGCGGGCGTACCGGCGGGCGGCGAAGCGGGGGTTGCTGCCGACCGGGCGGGAGCTGGCGCGGGAGATCCGGCCGTACTTCCGGAGGGCGTACCACCCGTCCGAGACGGGGAACACCGAGCAGGCGGTGGCGTACCTGGCGAGTTCCCCCGCGGCCCGGGCGGCGGGGTGACCCTCGGCCGGCCCACCCGGCTGGACGGCAGCGCGCGCACCGACCACCTGATGTCCACTTTGGTGGGTGTCGTGGGCGTTTACCGTCGCTTGTCGCAGTTCAGCGGACGGCGGCGCCCACCCGTCCGCGCGGTGGACCGAGACCTTTCACTGGTCGTCGAAACGATCCGCCCCGAGGCCGAAGGTGTCGTCAGCCTGCGGCTCGCGAACGGCCGTCCACTGCCCTCCTGGCGCCCGGGCGCGCACGTCGACCTCGTCCTCCCGTCCGGCCTGACCAGGCAGTACTCCCTCTGCGGCGACCCCGCCGACCGCTCGCACTACCGGATCGCCGTCCGGAAGATCGGCGCCGCCTCGGCCGAAGTACACGCACTCCGGCCCGGTCAAGAGCTCACCGTCCGCGGCCCGCGGACCGCGTTCCCCTTCGTCGGCGACGGGCCGTTCCTCTTCGTCGCCGGCGGCATCGGGATCACGCCGATCCTGCCGATGGTCGGCCGCTGTGTTGAATCAGGCGCGGACTGGCGGCTGGTCTACACCGGCCGCAGCCGCGCGTCGATGCCGTTCCTCGGCGAGCTGCCGGCCGACGACCGCGTGTGGATCCGCCCGGACTCCGAGTTCGGCATCCCGGCGTCCGGCGCCGAACTGCTCGCCGGGATGCCCGAGGGTGCGTCCGTGTACTGCTGCGGGCCGGTGCCGATGATCACCGGGGTCCGCATGGACCTGGCCCGGACCGCGGCCGTCCACTTCGAACGGTTCGCCCCGCCACCGATCGTCGCCGGGCGGCCGTTCCGGCTGACTTTGCGCAGGTCAGGCCTGGTTCTCGAGGTGCCGGGCGACCGGAGCGCGCTCGATGTCCTGCGCGAGGCGCGCCCCGGGACGCCGTACTCCTGCCGGCAGGGCTTCTGCGGAACGTGCGCGGTGCCGGCGGCCGGCGGCGGATCCGTGCGGGTCTGCGTCGACCGCGGCACCACCGTGCTCGACCTATGACTCCGCGGGCAGCCAGGCGCCGATCACCGGCTTGAACTCGCGGACGCTGCGCTCGGCGATGACACCCTCCAGGAAGTACGGGTCCTGGTCGATCGTCGCCTTGAGGTGCGCCTCGTCGTCCGCCTGGTACAGCGTGACGCCGCCGGTGCCGTCGCCGAGCGGCCCGGCGACCGCGACGCGGCCCTCGCCGGCCAGTTTCGCCAGGAACTCGCGGTGACGCGGCCGGACGTCCGGCATCTTCTCCTGGACGTAGGTGATTTCGACGAGGAACCAGGCCATGTGGATCTCCGGGGGTCGGACGGGCGGGACGAACCCGACGCTACCCGCGTCACAGTTCTGTACCAGCGGCCGATCTGTGGCACCGGCATCTGAACCCGATAGGCTGGGCGTGCGTCAGTACCTGTGTGAGCGCTGTGAATACCGTGAACCTGCTGACGCGGCACACCGTGCAAACCGGGGTCGAGAACAGGCAGGGGTTCATGCTCGAGGGCAATGCGGAACGCAGCGTCGAGGCGACCCTCGGCCACCTGCGGGTCATGGACGGTCCGGCCCCGGCGCAGACCGCCGCGCCACTGACCCTCGAAGACCTCTACCGCCAGCACCGCATGCGGCTGGTCCGGCTGGCGATTCTGCTGGTCGACGAGCCCGCGACGGCGGAAGACGTCGTCCAGGAGGCCTTCACCGGCCTGCACCGCAACTGGGGCCGGCTCCGGGACGCGGCGGCCGCGGTCGGCTACCTGCGCACCGCGGTGGTCAACGGGTCGCGCAGCGTGCTGCGCCGCCGCAAGACCGCCCGCGAGTACGTGCCGCCGCACGCGGTCAACGCGCGGTCCGCGGAGAGCCTCGCGATGCTCTCCAGCGAGCACCAGGCGGTGGTCAGCGCGCTGTCCAAGCTGCCGCCCCGCCAGCGCGAAGTGCTGGTGCTGCGGTACTACGGCGGGCTGAGCGAGGCCGAAATCTCTGAGGCCGCAGGCATTTCCAAGGGTACCGTCAAGTCGACCGCCAGCCGGGCGCTCGAGGCACTCCAGAAGGCCATGCAGACCCCACAGTGACCCGGGTGGACCATTCCGATCACTGAGTCGTATCACCATGCTTGGTCCAGACCAATATATGCTGGGGGGCGTGAGAGGCGCCGGAGATTTCGTGATCATGGGCGGCCGGGTCGCAACCCCGGACCGTTTACTCGACGACGGCTGGGTGGCCGTCTCCGACGGGCGGATCGCCGGCGTGGGTTCCGGGACCCCGCCGTCGGGCGACCACGTCGACGTCGGAGGGGCACTGGTCGTGCCCGGGTTCATCGACACCCACTGCCACGGCGGGGGAGGTGCTTCGTTCACCTCCCTGGATCCCGAGGAACTCCTGACGGCGGTGCGAGCGCACCGCCGTCACGGCACCACCACCATGCTCGCCAGCCTGGTCTCCGACCCGGTGGACATCCTGCGCGAGCAGGTTGCGGCGCTGCGTGAGCTCGTCCAGGACGGCGAGGTCGCGGGCATCCACCTGGAGGGGCCGTTCATCTCCCGGGCCCGCTGCGGCGCGCACGATCCGGAAACGCTGCTCGAACCGGACACGGGCACCGTCGAGAAGCTGCTGCGCGCGGGCCAGGGCGCGATCCGGATGGTCACCATCGCGCCCGAGCTGCACGGCGGCGTTAAGGCGGTCCGCCAGCTCGCCGAATCCGGTGTCATCGCCGCCATCGGGCACACCGACGGCGTCGAGGAGCAGCTGCTGCCGGCGATCGACGCGGGCGCGACGGTCGCGACCCACCTGTTCAACGGCATGCGGCCGCTGCACCACCGCGAGCCCGGCCCGATCGGCGCGCTGCTGGACGACGAGCGCATCACCATCGAGCTCATCTGCGACCTGGTCCACCTGCACCCGACGGTGGTGCGGCTGGCGGCCAGGCACGCGGGCCGGAACCGGACGGTCCTGATCACCGACGCGATGTCGGCCACCGACGCCGCGGACGGCCGCTACACGCTGGGCCGGCTCGAGGTCGACGTGCACGACGGCGTCGCCACCCTCGCCGACAACGGTTCGCTGGCCGGCAGCACCCTGACGATGGACACCGCCTTCCGCAATCTGGTCGGGGGTGCGAAACTCGGCATCCTCGACGCGGTGCACGCGACGTCGCAACGGCCCGCGGAGCTGCTCGGCATCGCCGACCGCACCGGGATGCTGTGCTCCGGCTACCAGGCCGACATCGTGGTCCTCGACCAGGACCTGCGGCCGGCGAAGGTGGTGCGCCGGGGAGAATGGGTCGCCGAGGTGGGAACGGCTACCTTGAGCACATAGGTTTTCTGCGAGCGGACGGGCGGAGATGAGCGAGCCGAAGGACCCCGAGCAGCTGCTGGCGGACGCCCTTCGCGCGCAAGCCGTCTTCGCCCCGCAGGCGTCGCCACCGCCGTCGCCGCCTGCCGCCGAGCCGAGCACGGAAGCGGTTCCGACCAGCGCGATCAACGAGCTCCCCTCGGCGTACGGCCTGCTGTCGGGGGCGAGCGCGGACTCACTGGAGCGCGAACGAGCGGCCCTGGACGCCGAGGCACCCACGGCGTACGCCCCACGCCCCCCGGCCCCGACGCGCTCGTCGGCGCAGCTGCCCGCGTACTGGATCCTGTTGCTGGCGGTGCTGCTGGGACTGGCCGCGGGGTCCGTGGTGGGCCTGCTGACGCTGGTCTGACCGGGTCTCAGTAACGACTCAGGGTGACCCTGTACCGTTTTTGAGGTGATTCTCGCCCAGAGCACGGTCAACACGATGTCGCTGCTGCCGTCATGGCTGGACCCGCAGCACCTGCTGAGCGGCCTGACGACGCCGGTCATCGCGGTCCTGTGCCTGATCATCTTCATCGAGAGCAGCATCTTCCCGGTGCTGCCCGGTGACTCCCTGCTGTTCACGGCGGGCCTGTTCATCGCGAACGGCACGCTCGACGCGCCGTTGTGGCTGGTCTGCGTGCTGGTGACGGTGGCCGCCCTGCTCGGCAACGTGGTCGGCTACTACCTCGGGTACTTCGTGGGGCCGAAGCTGTTCAACCGCCCGGACTCGAAGTTCTTCAAGCGCGAGTACGTCGACAAGACGCACGAGTTCCTGGACAAGCACGGCCCGAAGGCCGTGGTGCTGGCCCGGTTCGTCCCGTTCGTCCGCACGTTCATCACGTGGATCGCGGGCATCGGCCGCATGGACCCGAAGCGCTACTTCACGTACACGGTGATCGGCGGCATCCTCTGGGCCGCGGGCATCACGATCCTCGGCTCCCTGCTGGGCAACATCTCGTTCATCCGCAACAACGTCGACGCGATCTTCGTGCTGATCGTGCTGGTGTCGGTGGTCCCGATCGGGTTGGAGTTCCTGAAGTCGCGGCGCGAGAAGAAGGCGGTCGCGGAGGCGGATCCCGAGGTCACGCAGCGGATTCCGCGCATCAAGGACTGATGTCCGCGCCCGGGCTGTCGGTCGGCAGCCCCATCGCCTCGGCCACGGCCAGCAGGCGTTTGTCGTAGGTGACAAAAGCCGTGAGCTGAGTGCCGAACCCGGCGTGTGCGGTCGCGAGGTGGACTGCGTCCAGCGAGCGCGGGCACTTCGACTTCGGCCGACGTCGACGTGACGAGCACGGTGCCAACTAGACGAGTAATGCGTAACTCGCTCAGCGGTCGTAGGCGGTCAGGGATCGGTGACGGGTTGGCCGGTGGCGCGGTTGTGCCAGATGGCGGCGGTCAACGCGAGGAGGCGTTGGGCGATGCTTCGCATCACTCGTCTAGGTCATCGAGAACATCGAGCCGGGGTTGAACAGGTTCTCCGGGTCCAGGGCCCGCTTGATCTCCTGGTGCACCCGCAGCCCCACCGGGCCGATCTCCCGGGCCAGCCACTCCCGCTTGATCTTCCCCACCCCGTGCTCCCCGGTCACCGTCCCGCCCAGCGACAGCCCGACCTCGAGGATCTCGTCGAACGCCCGCTGCGCCCGCGCGAACTCGTCCGGGGAGTCCGGCTGGTAAACGATCGTCGGGTGCATGTTGCCGTCGCCCGCGTGGCCGACCACGGCGATCCGGAGTCCCACCTCCGCGCTGATCTTCTCGCAGCCACGGATCAGCTCCGCGATCCGCGTCCGCGGCACGCAGACGTCGTCCGTCAGCCACTGGCCGTACGTCTCCAGGGCCGTCAGGACCACCCGGCGGGCCTGCAGGAGCATCCGCCCCTCTTCGAGGTCCTCCGTCGTGTACGCCAGGTCCGCGCCGCAGTCGACGCAGATCTGCTCCAGGGCTGCCAGTTCGCGCCGCGCGACTTCGCCGCCCGCGTCCGACTGGCCCAGCAGCAGCGCCTGGCAGTCCGAGCCCGCGCCGAGGTCCGTCTTCAGGTACGCCTCCGCCGCCTTGATCGAGGACGCGTCCATGATCTCCAGCAACGACGGCACCAGGCCCTCGCGCACCACCCGCGCCACCGCCTCGCCGGCCGCCTCGGTCGTCGAGAAGCCCGCGACCAGGGTCGCCGGGGCCTGCGGCAGCGGTTTGAGCTGGACCGTCGCCTGGGTGATCACGCCCAGCGTGCCCTCGCTGCCCACGAACAGCCGGGCCAGGTCGTAGCCCGCGACGCCCTTGACCGTCCGGCGGCCCGTCTTCAGCAACGACCCGTCCGCCAGGACGACCTCCAGGCCGAGCACCGAATCCGTCGTCACGCCGTACTTCACGCAGCAGAGGCCGCCCGCGTTGGTCGACAGGTTGCCGCCGATCGTGCACCAGTCGTAGCTCGACGGGTCCGGTGGGTAGAACAGCCCGTGCTTCTCCACCGCGTTGCGGAAGTCCAGGTTGACCACGCCCGGCTGGACGACCGCCAGCCGGTTGCCCGGGTCGATCTCGACGATCTCGTTCAGCTTGGTCAGCGACAGTGTGACGCAGCCGTCGATGGCGTTGGCCGCGCCGGACAGGCCGCTGCCCGCCCCGCGCGGCACGATCGGCACCTTGGCCTCGGCACACGCCTTGACGACCGCCTGCACCTCCGCAACGTTCGCGGGCAGCACCACGGCGAGCGGCGTGCCCGACGGTGCCAGCGGCATCATGTCGCGGGCGTAGGAAGCGGTGACGTCGGTGTCGGTGAGCACGGCGTTCTTGCCGAGCAGGTCGCGGAGCCGGGTGACCAAAGCTTCGTTGCTCATGGCCTCATCGTAAGCCCGGCCAGTCCGCAGTGCGGAAATTTTGTTTCGAATCCGGCCGGATCGGAGCAGCGTCAGCGGACGAGACCCAGGAGCTTGTCGATGTGGATGGTCAGCACCACCCGCTGGTCGGCGACCATCGCCGAGCGGTATTCGGCCCAGTCGGAGTGCTCGCCCGCCGCGCGCCGGTAGTAGGCGACCAGCGCCTCCACCGTTTCGTCGTCGGCCGCGGCGGCCGGCGCGGTGAGGGAGGCGCGCCCCTCGGCGACGACGTAACTCCAGCCGTCCTCGCTCCCGACGTGGTAGGTCACCCGGGGGTCGCGGCGCATGTTCTTCGCCTTCGCCCGGGTTTCGGTGATCGACGCCGTGATCGTGTTCGACTCCGGGTCGTACAGGTGGGTGATGGTCGACAGCTGCGGCCGGCCGTCGCGGCGGATCGTGGCCAGGACGCCGTGGCGACGGGCCGCGAGGAAGTCCTTGAACGCTGTGTCGTCGGTCATACCCCTTGAAACCGGCGACCGCCCGCTTTGTTCCGAGGAGAGCCCGGACGAAATCTGCTTGCATACGGCAACTAAAGTGTGTTGCACCACAACACGAGGTACTCCGCTTGCAGAAGAGCTGATTAAGGCACATCCTTGCGTGAGGCAACTAGTTGCAGCCGCCAACCAACGCCGTGAAGGATCACCATGGCACCCACCAGCTCCGCCACCCGGCCCACGGCCGAACTGGACCTCGCCGACCAGCTCGGGCACGAGCTCGTCCGCCTGGTCCGGCTGATCAACAAGGCGAAGTCCCAGGTCGCCAAGCAGGGTCCGGACGGCATCGAACGGGCGGCGTACGCGATTCTCTTCACCCTCATCCACGAGGGCCCGCAGCGCACCAGCCGGCTCGCCGAGTCGCTCCACTCGGAGATCTCGACGATCAGCAGGCAGTCGAGCTCGCTCGTCCAGCACGGCCTGGTCGAGCGCCAGGCCGACCCGGAAGACGGGCGGGCCTGCCTGCTCGCGCCGACGACCGAGGGCATGCGGGTGTTCGAAGAGAACCGCAAGCAACGCAACCACTGGCTGGCCGAAGTGCTCGGGGACTGGACTGACGGGGACATCCAGACCCTGAACCGGCTCTTCGCCCGGCTCAACACAGGTATCGAGAACCACTCTCCACAGCTGGCCGACGCGCACGCGTCCGCCGGTGCACCGGCCAAGGGGACCAACGCATGAGCACCACCACCGTCGAACAACCCGTGTCGAAGGAACCACCACGGCTGAGCCACCGCCAGATCGTCACGATCCTGAGCGGCCTGATGTGCGGCATGTTCCTGGCCGCGCTCGACCAGACGATCGTGGGCACCTCGATCGTCAAGATCGCCAACGACCTGCACGGCTTCGACCTGCAGGCCTGGGCGACCACGGCGTACCTGATCACCTCGACGATCGTCACGCCGATCTACGGCAAGCTCTCCGACATCTACGGCCGCAAGCCGTTCTACCTGGCCGCGATCGGCATCTTCGTCGCCGGTTCGCTCGCCTCGACCTTCGCGACGTCGATGTACCAGCTCGCCGCGTTCCGCGCGGTGCAGGGCCTCGGCGCCGGCGGTCTGATGTCGCTGGCCATGACCATCCTCGGCGACATCGTGCCGCCGCGTGAGCGGGCCAAGTACCAGGGCTACATCCTGGCCGTGTTCGGCCTGTCCACCGTGCTCGGCCCGGTGCTGGGCGGCTTCTTCGCCGGCATCGACAGCCTGGCCGGCCTGCACGGCTGGCGCTGGGTCTTCCTGATCAACGTCCCGATCGGCGTCATCGCGCTGTTCGTCGTGGCCAAGGTGCTGAACGTGCCGCACGAGCGCCACGAGCACAAGATCGACTGGTGGGGCGCGCTGACGATGATCGTCGCGGTCGTGCCGTTCCTGATCGTGGCCGAGCAGGGCCAGAAGTGGGGCTGGGGCGACCAGAAGGCCATCCTGTGCTACGTCGTCGGCGGCGTCGGCGTGATCGCGTTCATCGTGGTCGAGCGGCTGATGAAGGACGCCGCGCTGATCCCGCTGCGGCTGTTCAAGAATTCGACGTTCACCGTGGCGATCATCGGCGGTGTCATCGTCGGTGTCGCGATGTTCGGCGCGATCACCATGATCCCGCAGTTCATGCAGGTCGTGCAGGGCTACACGCCGACCGAATCCGGCCTGCTGATGCTGCCGCTGATGGCGGGCATCATGCTCAGCTCCATCGTGTCCGGCCGGATCACCGGGAAGACCGGGCGCTACAAGGTGTTCCCGATCGTCGGCACCGTCATGATCGCCGGCGGCGCGTTCTTCTTCGCCCAGGTCAAGTACGACTCGGCGCTGTGGCACCCGCTGGTCGCGGCGGCCATCATCGGCCTCGGCCTCGGCCAGTGCATGCAGACGCTGATCATCGCGGTGCAGAACGCGGGCCCGCGCAGCGACATGGGCGTCTCGACCGCGTCGGCGACGTTCTTCCGCCAGATCGGTGGTACCGCCGGTGTCGCGATCTTCCTGACCGTCCTGTTCAACACGCTGCTGCCGAACATCACGAAGGCGTTCGGCGGGCAGCTGCCGGCCGGCGCCGGCGCGGGCATCGGCAGCCTGTCGGAGAACACCAGCGGCATCCAGAGCCTGCCCGAGGCGATCAGGACCCCGGTGCTGATCGGCTTCACCGAGTCGATCACCACGGTGTTCTACATCGCGGGTGCGGTGGCCCTGCTGGCGACCGTGGTGCTGCTGTTCATGAAGGAGATCCCGCTGACCAACGCGGCCCCGGCCGCGGCGGCCATGGAGGGCGGCGAGGCGCTGCTCGAGGCGGACGACCACGCCGACGAGCCGACCGAGATCGTCGAGCCGGTCAAGCCGGTCGACCGCGAGCCGGCCCTGGTCGGCGGCGGGCGGCACGCGCTGAGCAACGGCCACGGTGACTACCAGGCCGTGTCGGGTGCGCTGCCGATCACGAACTCCGTGGGCCAGGCCGAGCTCGACACGCCGGTCGGCGCGGGCGGCCTGCCGGTGACCGGCCACGTCCGCCGCCAGGACGGCAGCCACGTCGCCGGGGCGGCGCTGACCCTGATCGACCAGCGCGGCCGCCAGGTCGCGCGGGCCACCGGGGCCACCGACGGCAGCTACTCGGTGCCCAGCCAGGGTCCGGGCGCGTACGTCCTGATCGTGTCCGCGCACGGCCACCAGCCGCAGGCCTCCAGCGTCGTGATCAGCAACGGGCCGGCGACGGTCGACGTCACGCTCACCGGGTCCGGCGAGCTGACCGGCACCGTGAAGGAGGCCGCCACCGGCGCTCCGCTGCCGAACGTGACGGTGACGCTGACCGACGGCCGGGGCGAGGTGAACGGCGCGTTCATCACGACCACCGACGGCACCTACGCCTTCGTCGGGGTCGGCGCCGGGGCCTACACCCTGGTCGCCAGCGGCGCGGGCTACCGGCCCGTCGCGCTGACGCTCACCGTGCCCGACAGCGGCGTGCTGCGCCACGACGTCGAACTCGCCAGCTCGGTGCTGCTCGCCGGCACCGCGCGGACCGAGGGCGACCGGATCGTGCCGGACGCGCGGATCACCGTGCTCGACGCCGAAGGCAACGTGGCCGCGGTCGCGCGGACCGACGGCGAAGGCCGGTACGTGGTCAGCGACCTGCCCGCGGGCGCGTACACCGTGGTCGCGAGCGGCTACCCGCCGGCGACCAGCCAGGTGGAGCTCACCGGCGGCGAAGCCGACCACGACGTCCGGCTGAGCTACGACCAGGCCCTCGACGAGCTGGTCGACCGGTCATGACCGGCCTGCGCGCCACCCTGCGCACGGCCGAGGGCTGGGTGGTGGAGCACGCGGTGCTCACCGTCACCGACCCGGCCGGGCGGCAGGTCGCGCGGCAGGCGGCCGACGTCCGCGGCGAGGTCGTCACCGACGCCCTCGCGCCGGGCGTCTACACCGCCGTCGTCACGGCGGCCGGGTACACCCCGGTCGCCCGGACGGCGCAGGTCGCCTCGGACGGCAGCGGCTCGCTCGGCGACGTCGTGCTGGCCCCGGTCGCCGAGGCGATCGAGCTGCCGCCCGCCGGGCCGTGGGTGATCGACCCGATCCACTCGTCGGTGGTCGCGACCGCCCGGCACCTGGGCATCGCGAGCATCAAGGCGCGGTTCCCGGACGTCTCGGGCCGGATCGAAATCGGCCGCCCGGCCGAGCGGTCGTCGGTGCACGCCGAGATCAAGGCGGCGAGCATCGAAACCGGCATCAAGATGCGCGACGACCACCTGCGCTCGCCGGACTTCCTCGACGTCGACGTGCACCCGGTGATCACGTTCACCAGCACCGGGCTGCGCCAGCGCGGCGTGGACTCGTGGACGCTGCTGGGCGAGCTGACGCTGCACGGCGAGCACCGCGAGATCGAGCTCGAGCTGACCTACGGCGGCTGGGGCCCGGACCCGTGGGGCGGCGTGCGCACCGCGTTCCACGCCGAGACGACGCTGCACCGGAACGACTTCGCGATCAACTACAGCGCGCTGGCCCGGGCCGGTGTCGCGGTGGTCGGCACGACCGTGAAGGTCGAGCTGGACATCGAAGCGGTGCAGGGCGAGACGCTGCCGCAGTTCTGAGTTCACCGGCCGGAGGCCCTCTCACCACTGGGTGAGGGGGCCTTCACCGTTCGTGAAAGCTGAAACTTCCGGAGAGCTCGATTTGACCGTTAGCCGCGGGCCGTTCACCCGGGCCACGTAGGCTCGCGGGGTGAACGTCGTGAGCATCGAGGCCGCGGGCGTCGGCGTGAGCTGGCTGGACACCGCCGGGCCGCTGCTCGTCTGGGTGATCGTGCTGAGCTTCGTGCTGGTCGAGTGCGCGCTGATCATCGGGCTGTTCCTGCCCGGTGACTCGCTGCTGTTCGGGGCCGGCGTGGTGCTGGCGCAGCACGGTTCGGACGCGAACGCGTGGTTCCTCTCGGGGGCCGCGCTGATCGTCGCGGTCCTCGGCAACCAGATCGGGTACTACATCGGCCGCGGCAGCGGGACGAAGCTCATCGCGCGCCGCGACGGCAAGGTGCTGAACCGCCACAACCTCGAGCGCGCGCAACGGTTCCTGGACCGGAAGGGCTTCTTCGCGATCGTGGCGGCCCGCTGGATCCCGTGGATCCGCACGCTGGCCCCGCTGATCGCCGGCGCGGCCCGGATGGACCCGCGCCGCTTCATGGCGGCGACGGCGCTGGGCGGCCTGCTGTGGGTACCGACGCTGGTGCTGCTCGGCTACTACGGCGCGGGCCTGCTGGACGCGTTGCCGTGGCTGAAGACGGCGGCGCTGTGGATCAGCATCGCGTTCTTCGTGTTCGGCACCGGCTACGGCGTGCTGCGCTACCGCCAGGAGATGCGCCGCCCGGTGGACGAGCGGGACGACGCACGGGCCTGACGCAGCGTCAGAGCTGCGGGTCGGTCCAGATCTCCAGCTGGATGCCGTCCGGATCGCGGAACACGATCACGCGCGATCCCTCGAACGTGCGGGACGGCGCGACCGGCACGTAGGACACGCCGAACTCCTCCAGCCGGCTCTCCCATTCGGCCAGCTCGGCGGCCGAATGCACGCGGAAGGCGACGTGGTCGAGGCCGGTGCGGCGCTCGTCGAACCCGCGCCGCCCGGTGTCCGCGTGCTGCACCAGGACCACGGAGAACTCGTCACCGGCCGAGCGCAGCACGACCTTGCGCAGCCCCGTGTCCGGCTCTTCGCGCCGGGTGACCTCCTCGAGGTCGAGAACACGCACGTACCACGGCACGCTGCGGTCCACGTCGGTCACGGTGAGCGCGAGGTGGTGCACGGACATGAGTTTGGCCATGGCTTCCGAAGCCGTCCTTTCACGTGGCGGCTTCCCAGAGTTGCACAGCGTTCGACGCGCAAAACGCGAGTGACCAAGTTCCCCGTCCGATCGTGATCTCGCCGTCTCCGGCCGTCTCAGCAGGCGGACAAAACCCACCCAGCGCAACTGCTCTCTTACACGAGGTTACGGATACGATCCAGCACGGCGAGCCGTCCCTCGCGTTCGATGCGCCGGGTCGTCACCCGGTCCGGGTAACAGCGCGTGAACATGTTCGTGAAGTGCGTCCCGTAGTGGATGACCTCGTCCCCGCCCGCCAGCGGCCGGACGCTGGTGCCGAACGACGGCTCGTGGAAGTACGCCAGCGTGTACCGCTCCCGGGTGGCGAGGCGCACCTTGTGCGGCGTCGACAGGAGGCGGCCACCGGTGAGGAACTGCAGGATGTCGCCGGGAAAGACGGTGAACACCGCCGGCTCGGGCTCGACGAAGTGCCACGGCTCGTCGTCCTGGTACACCCCGGCAGTGCTCTCCCCCGGCAGCCAGTTGCGGTTGCGGTGTTCGCCGGGCACGGGCGGCCGGACGAACAGGCCACCGACGTCGTCCTGCGCGGCGATCACGAGCAGTCCGTAGTCGGTGTGCGCGCCGATCCCGCGTTCGGTGGTCGCGGACCGGGCCGGGAACCGCAGCACGCGCATGTGGTGCCAGCCTTCGCGGGTGAGCCGGGTCAGCCGGTCGATTTCCACGCCCAGCCCGAGCGCCACGAGCTGCAGCAGCCGCTCGCCGATGCCCCCGACCTCCCGCAGGTGGGCGGTCATCGCCGCCCGGTAGCCCTCGTCCGGCCACGGCACCGGCCCGTGGCACGGCCAGCCACCGGTGACGCGGGGATCCTCGGGCGGGATGTCCGGACAGACGGTGAAGATCTCGGAGAAGTCGGCTTCGCCCGCGGTCACCTCTTCACCCGAAGCGATGTACCCGCTGTAGGTCAGATCGCTGACGAACTTCACCTTTTCCGGTAACGACCGGGCGAAGAACCGGCGGCTTTCGGCAAGCGCCTCCCGGGTGATCCGGTCCTGCTCGCCGGTGGCCGCGACCTGGAAGATCCCGTCGGTTTCCCAGGTGCGGACCAGCTGGCGGCCCAGGATCCGGTCGACGGTCCGCCCGCCGACGGAATCGGGCAACTCGAACGTACGCATGGCTGTTCACCTTTCGCGCGGTGGTGGGAACGCACCCCACACGAAAGCCGGGAAAAGCCGGTTCACAAGGATCAGCGGCCCCCGCCGAGTTCCAGCACCGCCCCCGTCGTGAACGACGCCGCCGCCGACAGCAGGAACAGCACCGCCTCGGCGATCTCCGCCGGCTGCCCGGCCCGCCCCATCGGAATCTGCGGCGCGTACTTCGCCATCCGGCCCGGCAAGCCGGCGGCCGCGTACAGATCGGTGTGGACCATGCCGGGCCGGACGGAGTTGACCCGGATTTCCTCGCCGCCGACCTCTTGGGCGAGCCCGAAGGTCAGCGTGTCGACGGCGGCCTTGGACGCGGCGTAGTGCACCCACTCCGCAGCAACGACTGCGCGAGATGAATGAGTGGATCACCTCGCTCGACTACGGCGGCATCGCCGGCGATGGCGTCGCCCTCAGGCGAATCGGAGATGCGATGCTGCGCTCCCTGCAGTCCGAGCAACAGCTGGTCGAGGCAGTGAGCACGGCGCGCGCCACCGGCCACACTTGGAACCAGGTGGCAGCCGTGCTCGGAGTGTCCCGTCAAGCAGCCGCGGAGAAGTTCGGAGCGCCGGCCGCGGGTCAGTAGCCTCGCGGCCGGCTTCCTACCGGGCGACGACGAGCGTCAAATCGCGAAGTTCGCCAGCGGCAGGTTCTCCAGCACCAGGTCGGCCCGGTCCCGGGTCTGCGAGATCAGGTCGGCGTTGCGCTGGTCCGAGCCGAGCGCTCGCTGGCGGGCCTCGACCAGCGAGCGGCCGTAACGGCGGTGGCGCGACACGAGCCGTTCGATGCGCTCCGGTTCGTCCGGGGCGAGGAACCAGGCCTCCGTCAGGAGTGGCCGGATCGCGCTCCACGGGTCGTCCGGGAGGAGCAGGTAGTTGCCCTCGGTGATCACCAGCTGGACCTCCGGTGGCACCGCCACCGCGCCGGCGATCGGCTCCTCGATCTCGCGGCGGAACTCCGGCGCGTACACCGTTTCGCGGCCTTCGGCCAGGCGGCGGATCAGGTGGTAGTAGCCCGCGGCGTCGAACGTGTCCGGGGCGCCCTTGCGGTCGGTGCGGCCCAGCCGGCGCAGCTCGACCTGCGCGAGGTGGAAGCCGTCCATGCCGACCACGGCCGCGCGTGAGCCGAGCGCGTTGGCCAGCGCCCAGGCCAGCGTGGTCTTGCCGGACGCGGGCGCGCCGATGATGCCCAGCACGTTGCGCTGCCCGCGCACGGTCAGGCCCTCGGCCCGGGCCAGCAGGTCGTCGAACGCCGTCATGTCCTGTTCCTTCCTGCGATCGCGGTCGTCCACGACCGCGGTCCCACATGCCGCACCCGTTCGGCGGCCACCTCGTTGGCGAAGCGGATCCGGTCACTCACCGTCGGTTCGCGCACCACGGCCACGGCGAGCGCGCCGTGCCAGACGTCGCCCGCTCCTAGTGTGTCCCGCGCTTCCACGGCGGGCACAGGCACCTCACCCGAGGCGCCGTCCGCAGTGGACCAGCGCACCGGGCCGGGGCCCGCGGTGGTGATCACGGTCGGGACGCCGCGCTGGTGGAGGCCGGGTTCCGGCGCGGTGAAGTGCGCGGAACACGCGGCGACGTCGACCAGCGGCAGCAGCTCGCCGAGGACGGGCTTCCAGCTGCCGGCGTCGAGCACGACCGGGACGTCCCCGGCCGCCCGGGCGACCGACAGCGCGAGGTTGGGGTGGTGGCCGTCGACGAGCACCACGTCCGCGTCGACCGAGCCGCGCCAGGAGGCTTGCGACCCGGCCGCGTTGCGGGAGACGACCGTGCGCTCGCCGTCGCGGTCGCGGACGGCCACCGCGCTGACCGGCGGCGGGTCGGGCAGCTCGGGCGCGAGGTCGACCAGCCGGACCCCGTGCGCTTCGAGGTCGGCGCGGACGAGGGCCGCCAGCGGGTGTGCACCGAGGACGGTCAGCAGGGTCGCTTCGGCGCCGAGCGCGGCCGCCGTCACCGCGGCGTTCGTCGCGGGCCCCCCGGCCGCGACGTCCACCCGCAGCGACTGGACCTTCTCACCCGGCGCCGGCAGCTCGTCGACCCGCTGGACGACGTCCACAGTGCACAAACCCGCCAGCAGCACCTTCACTTCAAGCCGGCCACGTGTGCCGCCCCGGCTTCTTCGACTTCGCCGTTTTCGTTGAGCCGCAACGCTCCCGTGAGCAGGCCGACGACCTGGTTCATCGAGTGCGTCTTCGGCGAGACGACCGCCACGCGCTTGCCGAGGCGGTGCACGTGGATGCGGTCGGCGATGTCGAACACGTGCGGCATGTTGTGGCTGATCAGCACCACCGGCAGGCCGCGGTCGCGGATCCGGCCGATCAGGTCGAGCACCTTGCCGGACTCGGCGACGCCCAGAGCGGCGGTCGGCTCGTCCATGATCACCGCCTTGGTGCCGAACGCGGCCGCGCGGGCCACCGCGACACCCTGGCGCTGACCGCCGGAGAGCGTCTCGACCGGCTGGCTGATCGACTTGATGTTGATGCCCAGCTCGTCGAGGATCCGCTGGGCCTCGGCCCGCATGGCCGCGGTGTCGAGCTTGCGGAACAGCCCGAGTGGCCCCTTGAGCCGCTTTTCCCGGCCCAGGAACATGTTCGACGCGATGTCGAGCGCGGGCGCGACCGCGAGGTCCTGGTACACCGTCTCGATGCCGAAGTGCCGAGCGTCCAAAGGGGACTTGAAGTGGACGGTCCTGCCGTCCACTTTGATCTCGCCTTCGTCCGGGATCACCGCGCCGGACAGGGTTTTGATGAGCGAGGACTTCCCGGCGCCGTTGTCGCCGACCACGGCGAGCACCTCGCCGGGCAGCAGGTCGAAGTCGGCGCCGTCGATGGCGGTCACCCGGCCGTAGCGTTTCACCAGGCCACGGGCCTGCAGGATCGGTTCGGTCATGACTGCTGCTGCCTCCTCGCGATCCGGTCCACCACGACGGCGGCGATGAGCAGGGCGCCGGTGGCGAGGTCCTGGTAGTTGCCGTCGACGTTCATCTGTGTGAGGCCCGACCGCAGCACGGCCACGACCAGCGCGCCCATCAGCGTCCCGAGCACCGAACCGCGGCCGCCGAACAGGCTCGTGCCGCCGAGGACGACGGCGGTGATCGAGTCGAGGTTGCCGAGCTGGAACTGGTTCGGGTCGGCGTTCGGCGTCCGGCCGAGCGCCTGCCAGGCCGCGATGCCGAAGGTCAGCCCGGCCACGATGTACACCGACAGCACCGTGCGGTTGACCTTGATGCCGGACAGCCGCGCGGACTCCGGCGCGTTGCCGACCGCGTAGACGTGCTTGCCCCACGCGGTTTTCGTCAGCGCGTACCAGATGCCGAGGTACATCAGCAGGGCCAGCGTCATGCCGTAGGTGATCGGGATGCCGCCGAAGAGGTAGCGCTTGGTGCCGAGCCACTGCAGCAGCCCGTCGGTCACCGGCACGGCCTGGCCGCCGGCGATCAGCTTCGACACCGCGGTCAGCATGGTGAACGTGCCGAGCGTGATGATGAACGCCGGCAGCTTGATCCGCGTCGCGAGCCCGCCGATGAAGATGCCGACGATGATCGTCAGGACGACGCCGGCGAGCAGCGCGACGAAGCCGTTGGTGCCGGCCGCGGCGAGTTTCGCCATGATCAGCGTCGCGACGACCATCGAAGCCGCGTTGGACAGGTCGATGCCCGCGATGAGGATGACGAGCGTCTGTCCCAAAGCGAGCGTCCCGACGACCAGCGACTGCTGGACCACTGTGGACAGGTTGTCGAGGTCGAAGAACGTGTCCGTGGCCAGCGAGAACACCACGATCGCGACGACCAGCGCGAGCGCCGGGCCGACCGCGGGGGCGCGCAGGAGGAAGTCGCCGAGGGATTCCCGGTCCTTCGGTGCCACTGCCGTTGTCATTTCGCTCCTCCCCAGCAGTTCTGCAGGCCCCAGGCCGAGTCGTGGCTCTCGATGCCGGGCAGGGGCTTGTCGGTGATCACGGCCGACCCGGTGTTCACGAACCCGGACGGCTTCTTGCCGGTCTTCGCGTATTCGACGGCGGCGAGCACACCCTGCTCGGCCATCTTCTTCGGGAACTGCATGACGGTGGCGGCGAACTGGCCGTCCTTGACGTTCTGGACGCCTTCGCAGCCGCCGTCGATCGAGCCCATGACGATCTGGCCGGTGAGCCCGCGGGCCTTGAGCGCCGCGTACGCGCCGCGGCCCATCGGCTCGTTCATCGAGTAGACGGCGTTGATGTCGGTGCTGCGCTGCAGCAGGTTCTCCATGCCCTGCTGGGCGAGGCTCTGGTCGCCGTTGGCCGCAGTGTGGCCCCTGATCTCCGGCGAGCCGTCGGTCAGCCCGATGCCCTTGAGGAACCCGCCGTGGCGCTGGGTGTCGACCGAGCTGCCGGCCGTGCCGTCGACCATCAGCAGCTTGGCCGGGACGCCCTTGAGCGCGGCCTTGACGTAGGCGCCCTGCTGCTCGCCGGCCGCGAAGTTGTCGGTGGCGAAGGTGGCGTCGACCGCGTCGGCCGGTTCGGTGGCCGTGTCGAGGGCGATCACCAGCACCCCGGCGTCGCGGGCGTCCTTGATCGCCTTGAGCACGCCGGTCGACGAGCTGGGCGTGATCAGGATGGTGTTCGCGCCCTGCTGGCGGAGGTTCTCGATGGCGCGGACCTGGCCGTCGTTGTCGCCGTCGAACTGGCCGGCGAGCGCGCTGAAGTCGGCGCCGTTGGCCTGCGCGGCGGCTCTCGCGGCGTTGCGGAGTTCCACGAAGTAGGGGTTGGTGTCGGTCTTGGTGACCAGGCCGACCTTCGCCTTGCCGCTCCCGCCGGTGTTCGTGTTGCCACCCCAGTGGCGTTCGACCGTGCACCCGGTCGTCGCGGCGAGGACGGCGGCCAGCGTGAGCGCGGTGAGACTTCGCTGTCTCATGGGTTCCCACCCTTTGTTCGGTTCGAGGCTTGCCGATGGACCGGAAGGTAGACAGACTGCTGCGTGGACGCAAGCGTTTGCGCAAACGCTTGCCGGGAAGGATTGGTATGCCTCAGCCGAGATCTTCGCGGCCGACCCAGCGGGACATCGCCGAGCTCGCCGGCGTCTCGATCACGACCGTGTCGCACGTCGTGAACGGGACGCGCGCGGTCGCCGAGGACACCAAGGCCGCGGTGCTGCGGGCGATCGAAACGACCGGCTACACCGGTGACGCGATCGCGCGCTCCCTGGTCACGGGCGGCACGCGGTCGATCGGGATGGCGATTTCGCTGGTGGCCAACCCGTACTTCGCGACGCTGATGCAGGCGATCGAGCGGGAGGCGTCGCTGCACGGCTACACCGTCCTGCTGGCCGACACCCACGACCGTGCGGACACCGAGCGTGACACCGTGCGGGCGCTGCGCTCCCGTCGCGTCGACGGCCTGCTCATCACCCCCGCCCCGGGGGACGGGCCGGTGATCGGCGAGCTGGTGTCCCTCGACGTGCCGACGGTGCTGATCGACCGGCTGTCCACCCGCACCGACGTCGACCAGGTGGGTTCGGAGAACATCCAGGCGACGTCGGCGCTGACCGCGCACCTGGCCACCCTCGGGCACCGGCGGATCGGGATGATCAGCGGGGTGCCGGGGCTGTCGACGAGCGAGGAGCGCGTGCTCGGCTACCGGCTGGGGCTCGGCCGGTCCGGGCTCACCTGGTCGTCGGACCTCGTGGCCTGCGGAAACTCCTCGCGCGAGGGCGGCGCGCTGGCGTTGAGCACGCTGCTGGCGCTGCCCGAGCCGCCGACCGCGCTCGTGGTCGGGAACGACAGCATGATGGTCGGGGTGCTGCACGAGGCGCGCCGGCGCGGGCTGCGGATCGGGCGCGACCTGCCGGTGGTGGTCTACGACGACGTCGAGTGGGCGGACCTGGTCGACCCGCCGCTGACGACGATGGCGCAGCCGATCGAAGAGATCGGCCGGCAGGCGGTGCGGCTGCTGCTGGCCCGGATCAACGACCCGGCGCGCAAGGCCGAAACGGTCCGGCTGGCACCCACCCTGCGTCACCGTGAGTCGTGCGGCTGTCCCGCGGTTCACTCACTTCAGTGAATCTGGGTTCCTGACACTCCCGCGCGGCCGTTCAGCGGATACGTTTCCGCTGAGCGTCTGCGAGGGCTTATGACCGCACTTTCGCCGGAGCTCCGGTTGTGGGACCCCCCGGTCACCTACCGGATCGGCGTCGCGATGGGGATTTCCGCGAACCCGTACGCGGGTGAGCTGCTGCGCGCGATCAGGGCGGCCGCGGCGCAGGCGGGGTGCGACGTCGTGCTGGCCGACACCGGCGACACCGCGAGCGAAGAGGCCGCGGTCGTGCGCGAGCTGCGCGCGGACCTGGTGGACGGCGTGCTGCTGGTCCCCTCGGCCGGCGACGAAGCGGTGGTCAACGGCCTGGTCCGGATGGGCGTGCCGACGGTGCTGGTGGACAGGGTGGCCGCGCGCAACGACGTCGACCAGGTGGGCACGGAAAACGTGCACGCGGTGGCGTCGCTGGTCCGGCACCTGACGTCCCGCCGCCACCGGAAGATCGGCCTGGTTTCGGGCGACGAGGGCCTGGAGGTCAGCCGCGAGCGCGTCCGCGGCTACCGGCTGGGCCTGGAGCAGGCGGGCCTGCGCTTCAACCGCGAGCTGGTGGAGTGCGGTTTCTCGAACCCGGGCGGCGCGACCCGGGCGACGGCCAAGCTCCTGGACGGCTGGCCGTCCCCGACGGCCCTGGTGGTGGCGGACGAGTCGATGCTGGTGGGCGTCCAGTACGAGGCCCACCGCCGCGGCATCCACATCGGCTCGGAGCTGGCCGTGGTGGGCTACGGCGACATGGACTGGGCCCGCCGGGTGAGCCCGGCGGTGACGACGCTGGTCCAGCCGGTGGCGGACCTGGGCCGCCGGGCGGTGCAGCTGCTGATGTCCCGCATGGCCGACCCGGACCGGCCCGCCGAGTCGGTCTGGCTGGCCCCCAAGTTCCTGCACGGCGCTTCCTGCGGCTGCTGACCTCTGCCGCGGCCCTCGTGAGTGGTAAGGAGCGTTCTAACTCGCCTTAACACTCACGACAGCGTGGCTGCGGCTTCGAGGAGCATCCAGCCGCCCACCTGGACCGACATGTCCCGTTCGGGGGCGTCCTCCGGCAACGGCCAGGGAGCCGGGCGGTCCCAGTACGCGCTGAACACCAGGCCGGTTGCCGCACCTGACCAGCAGGCCTCCGCCGACGTCAGCACCAGCGAGCGGGCCGTCGCGGCTTCCGGTCCTGGCAACGCGTGTGCCGCCAACGCCAGGTACCGGGCCAGGATCGCCGCGAACAACCCGCCGTCGCCACCGCTCTGGCCGCGGATCACGCCGCCGGGCGCGCAGTGTTCCGCCACCGCACGGACCGTCCGCGCCGCATCGTCCATCAAGGACAGCTCCAGGCACGCACCCAGGTAAACCCCTTGGCAGTACGTGTAAATGTGCTTCACCAGTTCGCCCGTGTCCGAGTGAATGCCGTCCCAGACCAGACCGGACTCCGGATCGACCAAAGTGGACGTCAGCCACGAAGTCATCTCGCTGGCCCGCGCGAGATTCCCCGACCGGGCGTGGAAGATCGCCGCCGGGCCGTTGGCCGGGGCGTTCTTGAAGTCGTCTCCGCGACGCCACCAGATGCCGCCGCCCGCGGCCGGCGTCCAGCCCGACAGCAGCTGCGCGTCGATCGCCGCCAGGGCCGGGCCGACGTCGATGCCCAGCGACGAAACCCGTTGCAGCGCAAGGCCGAGCCACGCGATGTCGTCGTAGTAGTCGTTGGTCCAGCGACCGAAGTTGCGCAGCCGGACCGAACGCACGAAAGACCGGATCAAGGCGAGCCGAGCGGAAGCGGGGGCACGCAGCTGCGCGTCGACCAGGGTGTCCAGCAGGTGGGCCTGCCACCAGTAGTTCCAGTGCCAGTGCAGCCGCTGGTCCACCGCGGCCGGCCAGCGGCTGCGGCCGAGGACCGTGCCGGGCAGGCCCCACACCCGGCGCAGGTGCCGCGAAGTCACCGCGCGTTCCGCGGCCGAGACGTCCATGTCGCAATCGTGCCTTGCCGATCGACATACCGCTCGGTATGTTCGGTGGTCATGACGACCGCCCACGTCACCTGCCCGCTGTGCGAAGCCACCTGCGGCCTCGAAGTGACGCTCGACGCGAACCAGCAGGTCACGCGGGTCAAAGGGGACGAGAAGGACGTCTTCTCCCGGGGCTACATCTGCCCCAAGGGCGCGTCGCTCGGCGCCCTGCACCACGACCCCGACCGGCTGACCGCGCCGCTGCTCAAGCGCGACGGCGAGTTCGTCGAGGTCAGCTGGCAGGAGGCGTACGACGAGATCGCGCGCCGCGTCCCGCCGATCATCGAGCAGCACGGCCGGGACGCGGTCGCGGTGTACGCGGGCAACCCCGGCGTGCACAACATCGCCCTGACGCTCTACGGCCGCGTGCTCTACAAAGCGTTGGGCACCAAGAACTTCTACAGCGCGACCTCGGTCGACCAGCTGCCGAAGCACTACTCCGCCGGCACCATGTTCGGTGACCCGCTCGCCATCCCGGTGCCCGACCTCGACCGGACGCGGCACCTGCTGATCCTCGGCGCCAACCCGCTCGTCTCCAACGGCAGCCTGATGACCGCGCCGGACATCCGCGGCCGGCTGCGCGGGATCCGCGAGCGCGGCGGCAAGATCGTCGTCGTCGACCCGCGCCGCACGCGCACCGCCCAGTTCGCCGACGAGCACCACGCCATCCGGCCCGGCACCGACGCCCTGCTGCTGTTCGCGCTGGTCAACGTCCTGTTCGCGGAGAACCTCGTCGCACTCGGACGCCTGGAAGCACACCTCAACGGCCTCGACGACGTCCGCGAGCTGGCCCAGCCGTTCACGCCGGAAGCCGTCGCCTCGCGCACCGGCATCGACGCCGGAGAGATCCGCCGGATGGCACGGGAGCTGACCTCGGACAACGCCGTGGTCTACGGCCGGATCGGCACCACGACCCAGGCGTTCGGCACCATCGCGAGCTGGCTGGTCGACGTCCTCAACGTGCTCACCGGACACCTCGACGAGCCGGGCGGCGCGATGTTCCCGCTGGCCGCGTGCCAGCCCACCGGGAACCGGCGGCCGTTCGCCGTCGGGCGCTGGCGCAGCCGCGTGCGCGGCCTGCCCGAGGTCGTCGGCGAGCTGCCGGTCGCGACGCTCGCCGACGAGATCGAAACCCCGGGCGAGGGCCAGGTCCGCGCGCTGATCACGGTCAGCGGCAACCCCTGCCTGAGCACGCCCAACGCCGGCCGGCTCAGCGAAGCCCTGAAGCAGCTCGATTTCATGATCTCGGTCGACGTCTACCTCAACGAGACGTCCCGGCAGGCCGACGTCATCCTGCCCGGCCCGTCGCCGCTCGAGCGCCCACACTTCGACCTGGCCTTCTACCAGCTGTCGATCCGCAACGTCGCGAACTGGACGCCCGCCACGCTGCCATCGAAACTGCCGCAGGAGTGGGAGACCATGCTGCGGCTCACCGGCATCGTGGCCGGTCAGGGCCCCGAGGCCGACGTCGCCGCGCTCGACGACTTCGTCGCCGCCGACGTCGCCCGCCGCGCCGGGCTGGAAGTCACCCACGACCGGAGCGGGCCCGCGCGCCTGGTCGACCTGATGCTGCGCGCCGGGCCGTACGACGTCACGCTGGCCGACCTCGAAGCCGCGCCGCACGGCATGGACTTCGGGCCGTTGAAGCCGCGGATCCCGGAGGTGCTGTGCACCGCGTCCGGGCGGATCGAGCTGGCGCCCGGGCCGATCGTCGCCGACGTGCCGCGGCTGCGGGACGAACTCGCGAAGCCCGCGGACGAGGGTCTCGTGCTGATCGGGCGGCGGCACCTGAGCTCGAACAACTCGTGGATGCACAACCTGACGCCCCTGGTCCGCGGCGGCAACCGCTGCACGGTCCTGGTCCACCCCGAAGACGCCGCACGGCTCGGGCTCACCGACGGCGCCCTCGCCTCGGTGACGTCCCGCGCCGGCAAGCTGGAGGTCCCGGTCGAGGTCACCGACGAGGTCCGGCCGGGCGTGGTGAGCATCCCGCACGGCTGGGGCCACGACCTCGACGGCGTCCGGACCCGGGTGGCGCGCGCGAACCCGGGCGTCAACTCCAACCTCGTCGCGGACGAGACGCTGCTGGACGTTCCGTCCGGAACGTCGGTGTTGAACGGCATCCCGGTCGAGGTCGCCCCCGTCTGACGCTTGACACCGAGCGGGCGGCGGGCGCATCCTCGGCCGGCATGTTGACGTAAACATCGATCATCGGACATCGGAGTTCGCATGACCTTCCTCCGTCGCTGCCTGCGCGCCTTCGCCGTCGCGGCCCTCGCCGCGCCCCTGCTCGCCGTCCCCCAGAGCGCCTCCGCCGCCACCAGCTCCTTCCGCGGTGTGAACTGGGCGGACGCCCGCGACAACTACGTCGACGGCTGGGTGATCCCGACCGGCCTCACCGCCGGGGACAGCTACGCGAGCGTCCGCAGCAAGGCCGACGGGATCATCGGCGGCTTCCAGCAGAAGCTCGGCGCGAACACCGTGCGGCTGCCGATCAACCCGCAGAGCGTGAACTCGGACTGGTGGGGGCGGTACAAGGGCGCCGCCGACTCGGCGCTGGCCCACGGCATGAAGGTCATCTTCGGCTACTGGGAAGCGAACAAGGACGGGTTCGTCGACGACGTCACCGCGTGGAACACCATGTGGGACAAGGTGACCGCCGACTACGGCGGCAACGGCAACGTCTACTTCGAGCCGATGAACGAGCCGTTCGGCTACAGCCTGAACGCCTGGGTGTCGTTGTGCTCGGCCTGGCTGTCCCGGCACGCGAACATCCCGCGCGGCCGGGTGCTGGTCAGCGGCACCGGCTACAACGACAACGTGACGGGCGTCGGCGCGGCGAGCGCCCTGGACGGCACGCTGCTGTCGCTGCACTTCTACGGGTTCTGGGCCTCGGACACGACCCGCTCGGCGTGGACGGCGAACCTCAGCAACCGGCTCGGGTCGTACTCCGGGCGCACGATCATCGACGAGGCCGGCGCCCCGATGACGACCGGGCTGGACTACTCGGCCGGGCACCAGGACGGCAACAACTTCACCGCGTACTTCGCCGCCACGACGGACCTGGCCCGCTCCCGGCAGATGGGCGTCGTCTACTGGCCCGGCCTGCGGTCCGGGGACACGTACTCGATCACGCGCCAGAGCGGCAGCGGCCTGGAGACGAACAACGCGACCGGCGTGGTCCAGCTGCGCTGGGGCTGGGGCCTGTAGGTCACCAGGCGCGGCCGAGGTCGGCGTGCTGCCGGATCCAGGCGTGCATGACGATCCCGGCCGCGACGCCGGCGTTGATCGAGCGGGTCGTGCCGAACTGGGCGATCGACACCACGAGCGACGCGGCTTCCTGCGCCTGCGCGGAAAGGCCGGGGCCTTCCTGGCCGAACAGCAGCACGCAGTCGCGTGGGATTTCGGCCGTCTCGACCGGTTCGGACCCCGGCGTGTTGTCCACCGCGACGACGGCGAGACTCCGGTCCGCGGCGAAGGCCACCAAGCCGGAGACGTCGTCGTGGTGGCGCAGGTGCTGGTAGCGGTCGGTGACCATGGCCCCGCGCCGGTTCCAGCGCCGCCGGCCGACGATGTGCACCTCGGCCGCGGCGAACGCGTTGGCCGTCCGGACGACGGTGCCGATGTTGTGGTCGTGCTGGAAGTTCTCGATGGCGACGTGGAAGGGGTGCCGCCGGCTGTCCACATCGGACACGATGGCTTCGCGGCGCCAGTAGCGGTAGGCGTCGACGACGTTGCGGCGGTCGCCCTCCCGTAGCAGTTCGGGGTCGTACCGCTCGTCCGCGGGCCACGCACCCGGCCACGGGCCGACGCCGACCTCTTCGCGGCTGACCCATTCGGTGGGTCCGGGTGTGGTGTTCACCCGGCGATTGTCGCCTAGCCCAGGTGGACCGGGCGCACGTGGGTTTCCTCGTCGTGGCGGTGGCGCCAGCGGTGGTAGACGCCGACGTAGGAGTAGGCGACCACGACGATCGCGACGATGCCGATCGCCGGCAGCCACGACTGGGGGAAGACGGTGCCGTAGAGGTAGTACGCGTTGAAGCCGCCGGGCAGGTCGCCGAGGCCCTCCTGGTGCCGGAAGAAGTTCTCCAGCGCGGTGAGCGGGCACGGCACGGGCGTGACGTTGACGAGGACGCCCCAGGCCGCGGCGAACATGTGGACGAAGATCAGCTTCGGCCACCGCCACGCGAGGAAGCCCCCCAACCCGATGAGCAGCAGGGCCAGAATGTGCACCACGACGGTCACGTCGGCCAGGAACTTCGCCATCGCACCCCCCTCCACCGATCCCCCTACCAGCGACTTTACTCCGCCGAGTGGGGTCGCCCGCGGTTATGGATGCCCAGCGGGGTGATGTTCAACCCTGCGGAGCAACCAATTCACCTCGGCGGTGACGGAGGCGTCACACCGGGTGGGAATTCCGGCGGCCGCTTCGCGGGGTACTGCGTGGGCTCCTCGTGCGGGTACTGGTCCGGCGCACCGTCCGGTTTCGTCCGGTTCGGGTCGGCTGGGCGCTGCGGTTCCGGCGGCTCCTCCATGCCCCGACGGTACGCCCGGACCACGCCCGGAGCAGCCGGATTTCACTGAACGCGATCACTGACCGCCGGCTCGTCGTCGCCGGGGATGTGGACGTCGGTGACGTTGATGTTCACCTCGACCACCTGCAGCCCGGTCATCTGCTCGATCGCCGTGATCACGTTGCGGCGCACCGAACGCGCGAGGTCCGCGATGGCGGCGCCGTACTCGACGAGCACCTGCAGGTCGACCGCGGCCTGCTTCTCGCCGACCTCGACCGACACGCCGTGGCCGATGCTGGCGGACGCGCCCGGGATGCGGTCGCGGATCGCGCTCAGCGCCCGTGCCGCGCCGCCGCCGAGGTCGTGCACCCCGCGGACCTCGCGGGCGGCGAGCCCGGCGATCTTCTGCACCACCGTGTCGGCGATGGTCGTGGTGCCCTGCTTGGTGACGAGCGTGGTTTCGGTGGTGGCCACGGTGTTCTTCTCGGCCGTCGCGGTCATGGTGGTCCTCCCTGTATGTGCTGCGGGACAAGGCTTTCCGCCTTGTTCGTAGCTAAGGACACGACCGGCGGGCGACCCTCACTGTGGTCTGCCTCACAGGAACGCGGCGCCGTCGAGGTCCGTGACCTCCAGCCGCAGCCGTGCTTTTTCCCACTCCGTGCCGGCCAGCACCGGGCGCACCGCGGCCGCCGCGCGGTCCAGCAACGGCGGGATCGGCAGCCGCGTCGCGATCAGGCGGATCCGGACCAGCTCCGGGCTCAGGTCCACCGCCATACCGTCCCAGTCCACCGGCAGCCACGTGGTTTCCGGGGAAACCGGCGTCGCCGGGCGAAGGCCGTCCACTTCCTTGAGCACGCCGACGATCTTCTCGACGGCTTCGGCCGCCGTCACCGGTCCGCCGGCTCGATGTCCATGATGGACACCGACACCTCGTCGACGACCAGGCCGGTCTGCTCGGCCACGAACCGCGTCACCGCGCGCTGGACCGCCCGGCCCACCGCCGCCGCCTGGTCGGCCGCCGCCGCGACGAGGTCGATGTGGACAGTCACCCGGCCGTCCGCGGTGCGGACCCGGACGCCGTCCGCCGGGGCCGGGTCGAGGCCCTTCCAGCGCTGGCGGGTCGCGCGCGTCCACGCCGTGACCAGGCCGCGCAGGCCCGGCTCGAGCCGCACGACCCCCGGCGTGGTGATCGCCGCCCGTGCCGCCACGCTGGCGATCACCGGATCGGCGACCACGTAATCGACGCTCATTCCCCTGGCTCCCCGGCGGTGTCGTCCCCATAGATGTCGTCCACGATCAGGTCGAGCTTCGCGAGCGTCAGGCCCACCCGGGCCGCGGCCGCCGCGGTCACCCGCTCCCGCACCCGCGCCAACGCTTCGCCGCCCGCGACGTTCCGCAGGTGCACCGCGAGGGTGAGGTCCACCTCGACGCCGCCGGGAACGGGCCGCACCCGGCAGCGCCGCGCCCGGACGCCGTCGACGGTGTCCGCCGCGTACCGCAGCACCGCCGCCACCGCCTGCTCGCTGACCTCGACGAACCCCGGTTCCGGGGTCGGCAGCCGCACCATCGAGCCGCGCCGCACCTCCGCCCGCACGGCCGACATGATCCGGCCGAACAGGTCCGGCGGCGGCGCGTCCTCTTCGGCCACCAGTTCCGACGTCGCCTCGCGCAGCGCCAGCAGGCTCTCGCGCGCGGCCCGGCAGTGCGGGCAGGTCAGTTCGTGTTCGTCGGCCAGCCCGGCGCCGACCGCGTCGAGCCGCTCCCACACGTGTTCGACATCGCGTTCGCAGGGCAGTTCGTAGTCCGTCATCGCCACGGCTTCATCACCTCCGCCAGCTGGGCGCGGGCGCGCGCGATCCGGCCGCGGACGGCCGTCGCGTTCGCGCCGACGGTTTCGCCGATCTCTTCGTAGGACCGGCCGTGCACTTCGCGCAGCAGCCAGCACGCCCGTTGCTCGGGGGTCAGCTGCGCCAAGGCCGCGTTCAACGCCGCGAGCTGGCTGCTCACCTGCACGGCCCGCTCCGGCTGGAGATCGGTCCGCGGCGACGCGGCGGTGTCGAGGTCGACGTCGGCCTGCGGCTTGCGCGCGCGGATCACGTTGAGACACCGGTTCGTGGTGGCCCGGTAGAGCCAGCCGACGAAGGCGGCGTCCTCGCCGAGCTGGTCGAGCTTGCGCCAGGCGTTGAGGAACACCTCCTGCACGACGTCCTCGGCGTCCCCGCGGTGCGCGAGCATCTTCGCGGCGAGGCGGAACATCGGGCCCTGGTAGCGCAGCACGAGCTGCTCGTACGCCCGGACGTCCCCGTCCCGCGCGCGGCCGACGAGGGTCACGTCGTCGAGCGGCGTAGTCGTCGTCACGGCACCTCCTCGGAGGAAGGACACCGGCGGGCGGAAATCGTCACGCACCGATTCTGGGTGACGACGGTCACCGGGGCGAATCCACGGATCCGCCCCGGTGCGGATCAGTCCAGGCCGAGGTCGTCCTTGCCGAGGACGTACCGGTACTCCAGGCCTTCCTTCTCGATCGCCTCACGCGCGCCCGTGTCGCGGTCGACCACCGTCACCACGCCGATCACGTCCGCGCCCGCCTCGCGCAGGGCCGCGACCGCCTCGAGCACGCTGCCGCCCGTCGTGGACGTGTCCTCCACCGCCAGCACGCGCTGGCCGCGGACCTCCATGCCCTCGATGCGCCGCTGCATGCCGTGTTCCTTGACCGACTTGCGGACGACGAAGGCGTCCAGCACGACACCGTCGTTCGCCGCCGAGTGGAGCATCGCCAGCGCGACCGGGTCGGCGCCCAGCGTCAGGCCGCCGGCCGCCACGTAGTCCCAGTCCGCCGTCAGCTGGCGCAGCAGCTTGCCGATCAGCGGCGCGGCCGCGTGGTGCAGCGTCGCCCGCCGGAGGTCGATGTAGTAGTCGGCTTCCTTGCCGGACGCCAGGGTCACTTTTCCGTGCACCACGGAAAGATCGGTGACCAGCCTGGCCAGTTCGAGTTTCGCCGCTTGATCCAACCCGGGGTTCGCCACGGCCGTGAGTCTTACACACGGCCGGGTTCACTCACCGGCGGATGTGGCCTCGACCGCACGCCCGCGCGTCGCCGCCCAGGCCGGGACCAGGATCGCCACCAGCGAAAGGACCACCGCGACCGCGAGCACCACCAGGTAGACCGCCACCGGGCCGGACGGCAGCGGCGAGCCGGTCACCACCAGGCAGAACGGCACGATCGCGCCCGCCGCGACCAGCGTCCCGAGCAGCACCGCGATGGTCGCGATCAGGCCGCCTTCGACCCCCGCCATGCGCAGCACCTGGCCGCGCGTGAAGCCGCTCAGCCGCTGCACCCCGAACTCCCGGCGCCGTCGCGCGGTCGCCATCACCAGCGTGTTCACCACGGAAATGACCGTGTACGCCAAGATCATCCCGACCAGCAGGTAGTTGACCCAGGCGCCGATCTCGTTGCCCTTCGCGTGCGCAGCGATGAGCGTCTCCCGGTCGCCGACGAACACCGGCAGCCCGGCCGTCGCCTCACGGAGGCGGGCCGTCAGGGTCGCCGGGCCGACGCCGGGCGCGGCGCGGACCAGCAGCTGCGGCGCGAGGCCGAGCGTCGTGTGCGGGGCCAGCAGTTCCGCGGGCAGCACGAGCCGTTCGAAGCCGGGGCGCTGGTTCACGACGGCCGACACCCGCACGTCCACCGGTGTGCCGTCGCCGAGCTTCAGCGACAGCGTGTCGCCGACGTGGTGGCCGAGCATCGCCGGCACCTCGACGGCGGTCCCGGTCAGCTCGCTGACGCCCAGCGCGGGCCGGCCGTCGTCGTCCTGGCCGCCGTCGAACGGCTTCTCGACGAACACCGTGCTCGTCACGTACTCCGACGCGCCGGCCACACCCGGCACCGCACGGACCCGGTCCAGCACCGCCGGGTCCAGCCCGTCCGGCGCGCCGACGACGGCGTCCGCGCGCAGGTCCTCGGTGAAGGCCTGGTTCGAGGCCGCTTCCTGGGTGGTCTGCAGGTAGATGTTGGCGGTCGCGATGCCGACCGCGAGCATGATCGGGGTGACCGCGCCGGCCGCCCGCACCGCGCCGACGCGGGTGTTGCGCAGCGCGACCCGGCCGTTGACACCGGTGAGCGCTTGCACCGGCCACTGCAGCAGCGTCGCCACCAGCTTCGTGACGCCGGGGCTGATCGCCGCCAGGCCGAACGCCCACAGCATCACCGCCGGGCCCGCCGTGCTGGCCGCGACCGGGCCGGTCATCACGGCGACCGTCACGATGGCCAGCGCCGTCCCGCCGCCGAAGCACAGGATCGCGGTGACCAGCCGGACCGGCGTCAACCAGCGCCGCTCGACGGCGGCTTCGGCGAGCGCCTCGGTCGGGCGGACCCGCGAGGCACGCCGCCCGGCCACGAAGGACGCGACCACGACGGCCAGCAGCGACGCGCCCGCGGCGACCGTCGCCGGGACCCAGCCCTGCTCGAACCGGAGCACGTCCGGCACGACGCCGTGGTCGGTGAGCTGCCCGAACAGCCAGTTCCCGAGCGCCGGGCCGAGCGCCACCGCGCCGCCGACGGCGAGCAGCCCGACGACGAACGCCTCGCCGAGCACCATCCGCCGCAGCTGGCGCGGAGTCGTCCCGACCGCTCGCAGCAGCGCGAGTTCGCGCTGGCGCTGCTGCGTCGACAGCGTCAGCGTGCCCGCCACGACGAACACCATGACCAGCGCCGACAGCCCGCCGGACACCGCGGCCAGCACGATCAGGTTCTCGCCGCTCTTGCCCGTCTCCGGGAATTCCAGGGCACCGCGGTCGACGCCGGTGGTCACGACGCCCGCGTTCCCGACGGCCGCCGACACCGCGGCGACGTCGCCGCCGAAGACGCCGATGGCGTCGAAGCGTCCCGGGTGCCCGGAGAGTTTTTCGGCGTCCGAAGGCGCGAAGAACACCGCGGAGTCCCGCATGGCCTGCGGCGCCTCGGCGATCCCGGAGATCCGGTACGGGCCGACACGGCCGTGCGCGGCGACCGGCAGCGTGTCCCCGACGGCGAGCCCGAGCCCGGCGTCGACGACGACTTCGCCCGGCTTCGGCGCTTCGCCCTTCAGCGCGTACGGCGTCAGCACGGCGGAGTCCCAGGCGTGCCCGAGCGCACTCGCGGAGCCGATCTGCGCGGGGAAGCTGACCTCGCCGACCACGTTCGTGACGCCGGGGACCGCGCGCAGGCGGTCCGCCACCGCCGCGTCGAGCCGGACGCGCTCGGGCAGGGTCGCGGTCTCGGACCGGTGCTTGTCCTCCGGGTCGAGCGTCGCCGGGTCCTCCCGCGGCTGGTCGAACGTCTGCTGCCCGCCGACCACGATCGGGGCCGCGGCCAGCCGCTGCACCGGCGTCTCGGACCGGATGCCGGTCTCCATCAGGCCACCGCACGCCGAAATGACCAGCGCGCCGAAGAACACGGCGACGAACGTCGCCAGGAACCCGCCCTTGCGCAGGCGGAGGGTCCGCAACGCCAGCTTGAACATCAGGCCGCCACCCGGCCCCAGGCCCCCAGGTGCGTCATCCGCTCGGCAACGGCTTCGGCGGTCGGCCGGTCCAGCCGCCCGGCGATCCGGCCGTCGGCCAGGAACACGACCTGGTCGGCGTAGGACGCGGCGACCGGGTCGTGCGTCACCATGATCACCGTCTGGCCCGCCGAGCGGACGGAGTCGCGCAGCAGGCCGAGCACCTCGGCGGCGGTGCGGGTGTCGAGCGCGCCGGTCGGCTCGTCGGCGAACAGCACGGCCGGCTCGGTGACCAGGGCCCGCGCGATCGCGACGCGCTGCTGCTGACCGCCGGAGAGCTGGCCGGGCAGGTGCTTGCGGCGCCCGTCGAGCCCGACGTGCGCGAGGATCCGTTCCACCAGCCGCCGGTCCGCGCGCCGGCCGGCCAGCTGCAGCGGCAGCACCACGTTCTGCTCGACCGTCAGCGCCGGGAGCAGGTTGAACGACTGGAAGACGAAGCCGACGCGGTCGCGCCGCAGCTTCGTCAGGTAGGTCTCGTTCTTGCCGTCGAGGTCCTGGCCGTCGAGCACGACCCGGCCCGACGTCGGGCGGTCGAGACCGGCCGCGCAGTGCAGGAACGTGCTCTTGCCCGACCCGGACGGGCCCATCACCGCGGTGAAGCCGCCGCGCGGGAACGCGATCGAAACCCCGTCCAGCGCGACCACGCCGCCGTACACCTTGCGCACGGCCTCGAGCCGGACCGCCTCAGTCGTCATGCTCGAAACGCTAGGGTGGCGCGGCCTCCGGCACAGTGATGAACACCGGAGTCTTCGGGTGGGGTAAACCCCACCCCTCAGGTGCGGCCCTTGCCGCCGAAACCGCCGCTGACCCGGCGCAGCACCGCGCGCGGCAGCAGCCCGCCGAGCGCGACGACGGCCTTGTACTGCAGGCTCGGCACGGAGATCACCTTGCCGCGGCGCAGGTCCGCGAGCGCCTCACGGACCACCTGTTCGACACCCAACCAGGCGATTTTCGGGCCCGGTTTGCCGATGCCGGCGCGCTCGTGGAACTCGGTCGCGGTGAAACCGGGGCAGAGCGCCATCATCCGGACACCCTTGGGCAGCGACGCGGCGATCCCTTCGGTGAACGACGTGACCCAGTTCTTGCTCGCGGTGTACGTCGAGCCGCGGCCGCTGAAGAAGCCCGCCACGCTGCTGACCTGGATGATTTCGCCGTGCCCGCGCTCGATCATGCCGGGCAGCACGGCCCGGGTGAGCCGCAGGACGGCGGTGACGTTGACGTCGAGCTGGCGCTGCAGCGCGTCCGGCGGGATGGTCCAGAAGTCGCCGTTCAGCCCGAACCCGGCGTTGTTCACCAGGAGGTCCACCGGCCCGGCCGCGAGCCGCTCCTCGACCGCCGCCCGTCCGTCCACTTCGGACAGATCGGCGGGGAGCACCTCGACCGCGACACCGTGGCGTTCCCGCAGTTCAGCGGCGTACGCCTCCAGCCGCGCAACGTCACGGGCGACGAGCACCAGGTCGTACTTCTCGGCGGCGAGGGTGCGCGCGAACTGCGCGCCGATGCCCGCCGTGGCGCCCGTGATGAGGGTGGTGGTGGTCATGTGAGTGAACATACCCGCTGGTCACGGGCGGACGTGCGTTCGATCCGGCGGGGAAGTATGGTCCGCCGCATGGGTAAGCACAGCAGGCGCAAAAGCGGCTATCTGCCCAAGGTCGCCGCGGGCGCGGCGCCCGTGGCGCTCCTCTTCGCGGCCCCCGCCACGGCGCTGGCGAGCCCGGCCGAACTGACCCTGCCGCTCGACCACCACGACGACAGCACGTTCGGGCGGGACGTCTCGACGACCGGCGACGACGGCTCGTCGGTGGTGCGCGAGACCGTCACCGCGACCCGCCACGACTTCCTCGCGAAGGAGATCGCCGGCGCGGTCCTGGCCAGCGACCTCACGGAGTCCTCGACGACCGACCGTGAAGAGCAGCAGACGGACACGTCGGCGGCGACCCAGGAGAGCGAAACGCTCAGCCGCGCCGGCCGGCACACCCTGCGGCTCGGCCAGGTCCGCGCGGTCACCGCGAACAACCAGCGGCTGGGCCACGCCGCGGTGCGGGACCTGTCCCTCACGCCCCTCGACGGCTCCGCCGGGCGCCGGGTCGGCCTCGGCGAGGGCACGAACCACGGGGTCTGGCTGGCCGACGGCGTCGACGTGCTGAGCCAGAACGCCGAACAGCTCGACACCGGCCTGCACGGCACCTTCGCCGGCGACCTCCAGGGTGCCCTGTCGGTCCGCCGGTCCTCCGGCCAGGCCGTCGACCTCGGCCGCGTGGGCGCGGTCGGGATGACGTCCGAGCAGCACGCGACCGGCCAGCTCACCGGCGTCCTCGACGTGGGACAGAAGCACGAAGCCGGCGGTCAGCTGGGCCCGGCCTGGGGCCTGGTGAAGACGGGCCAGTCCCTCGGCCCGGCCGGCCCGGCGGGCTCGATCCGCGGCGACCTCGGGGTCGACCACGTGGTCCACGCCGAAGGCGGCACGACGTCGGTGCGCGGCACGCTCGACCGGCCGGTGTCGCTCAGCGTGCTCGACCAGCCGGCGCTCGGCTCCTAGCTTTCGGCGGGCGGTTCCGCGGGCGGCGGCACCGGCGTCCCGGCCGCCGGGGTGCCCGGGGCGGCGGGCGCGGTGGCCTCGGACGGGACCGGGGCGCTCGCCTGGTGCCGTCCGGCGTCGTAGTCCTCGTCGAACGGGTCGACGATGTCCGCGATCTCGCCCAGGTCGCGCAGCAGGCGCTCCAGCCGTGACGGCCCGGCGGTCGGGACGACGCTGGCGAGCACCCACTCGTTCTCCAGCCAGGCCACGCCGACGTCGCCGCCGAGCTGGTCCGCGGCGTCGACGAGCTCCTGGGTGATCACCGCGCGGGCGCCGTCGGCGTCGTCGGCGAAGGCGTAGCGCGCACCGATCGGGCCGAGCATCTCGGGCATGTCGGCGCGCTGGAACGGCACGCTCGACAGCCACATCTCGATCGGGATCCGGTGCTTCTTGTTGCAGCGCACGGCGACGACGACCGCGGGGATCTGCCCCTCGGTCTCGATGTCGAAGATGAACACCGGGCGGCGGCCGTCGGAGGTGAAGGTGGACCCCGCGACGACGTTCACCGCGGCGTCCGCGCCGAAGTAGCCGATCGCGCCGTTGGACCACTGCTGCGGCAGCCGCTCGTCCTCCTCGACGAACTGCCAGCCGCGCAACTGCGCCCAGCGCATGCGCTCGCGGTTGCGCGAGCCCTCCTTCGCCCGGTCGGCGGCGAGCAGCCCCAGCCCCGCCACCAGGGCGACGGCCGCGATGACGAACCAGATCCACGCCGGAATACCCACGACGGCCAGGGTATCGCCTGTTACGCCGGAGGGATGATCGCCGGTCCCCGTGTCGCCGGGCCCATTCGGAGCATTTTGCGCCGGCCCGGGTCGACAAATCGCCACAAGCCACTGTGGACGCCCCAGGCTTCGCAGTCTGCCGCGGCTGTCGTGAGTGGTAAGGCGGGTTAGAACCCGCCTTACCACTCACGACGAGGTGACCAGGGCATACGGTGAGGCGCATGGACGACTGGACGCCCCGCACCAAGGCCATCGCCGCCGGCCGGCCGCACGGACCCGGTGAGCCGCTGAACACCCCGCTCGTCGCCACCAGCACCTACCAGGCCGGTGGCGATTTCGTGTACGCGCGGGGCGACGGGACACCGACCTGGCACGCCCTCGAGGAAGCCGTCGGGGCGCTCGAAGGTGGCGAGGCGACCGCGTTCGCGTCCGGGGTCGCCACCCTGTCCGCCGTCCTGGACCTGCTGCCGGTCGGGTCGCGGGTCGTCGTCCCGACGTTCAGCTACGCCGTGACCCGCGGGGTGCTGGCCCACGCGCAGAAGCTCGGCAAGCTCGCCGTCACCGAGCTCGAGCCGGCCGACACCGAGGCGTGGGTGGCCGAAGCGGCGACGTCCGACCTGGTCTGGCTGGAGTCGCCGACCAACCCGACCCTCGACGTGATGGCCATCGAGACCATCGCGGCCGCCGCGCGCGGCCGGGTCGTCGTCGACAACACCTTCGCGACGCCGCTGCAGCAGCGGCCCCTGGAGCTCGGCGCCGACGTCGTCGTGCACAGCGCGACCAAGCTCATCGGCGGGCACAGCGACCTGCTGCTGGGCATCACCGTGGCCAAGGACCCGGCCGTCGCGGCCGAGCTGCGCGGCGCGCGGACGCGGGTCGGGTCGACGCCGGGCGCCCTCGAAGCCTGGCTCGCCCTCCGGGGCCTGCGGACCATGCCCGTCCGGCTCGCGGAGCAGTCCCGCACCGCCGCGCTGCTGGCCGCGCGGCTCGGCGAGCACCCCGCGGTGCAGCGTGTGCGTTACCCGGGGTTCGGGATGATGATCGCCTTCGACCTGGCCGACGCCGAGACGGCGGACCGCTTCTGCGCCTCGGTCCGGCTGATCCGCTCGGCGACCAGCCTCGGCGGCGTCGAAAGCCTGGTCGAGCGGCGGGCCTGGCTGGCGGGTGAAGAGCGCGTCCCGCCCGGGCTGGTCCGGTTCAGCGTCGGGTTGGAGGATCCGGCTGACCTGTGGCGCGACCTCGCGTTCGCCCTCTCGGAGTAACACGGGCGGGCGAATCGTCGATAGTCGCGACATCGCAGGTCAACCGCCGTTGGGAGTGTCTCGTGGGTAGAACGCTGAGCCGGGTCGCGGGGATCGTGTCCGCGGGCGCGCTGATCACCTTCGCCGCCGCGCCGGCCGCCTCCGCGCAGACCGAGACGGAAACGACCACGGCCTCGTCGCCCTCCGAGACGGCCCCCGGTACGACGACGGCCACCGAGACCACGACCCCGTCGACCCCGGTCACGACCACCGCCACCACGTCGGCGACGGCCACCACCGAGGTCACGCCGACCACGACGCCGAAGACCACCACGACGACCACGACCACGGAGGCGTCCGAGCCGCCGAAGGACGACTACCAGGACAACGTCGGGCACGGCTTCGTCGGCCTCGGCGGCGAAGGCGTCCTGGTCATCGCCTGCGCGTCCGGGGCGCCCGGCAACGTGGCGACGCAGTACCTGAGCGTCACCGGCGGCCCGGACCAGGACGAGTCCGACGGCCGCTACTGGAACTACAGCGTGCGCGTCGACAACGCCCCGGCCGGCACGACCACCGCCAAGTTCAGCTGGACCTGCAACGGCGTCGAGGGCAACGGCACCGTCGAGTTCCAGCAGGAAGCGCCGCCGGTGACGACCACCAGCAGCAGCACCGTGTCGTCGAGCACCGCGCCGATCACCACGGCGACCTCCAGCGCGGCGACTTCAAGCACCGCCCCGGCCGGCAATGCCGCACCGAAGGCCCAGGTCAAGGTCACGCCCAAGGGCGGGGTCGAGACCGGCTTCGGCGGCACGGCGGGATGACCGTCCGCCGGGCGGGTGCCGCACTCGCGCTCGTCCTGACGCTGGCCGCCTGCAGCACGCCGGAACCGCCCCAGGCCGCGCCGGTGCCGTCGTCGGTGCCGGTGACCGCGCCGTTCAAGGGCCTGCGGCCGACGTCGGTCAAGATCCCGAAGATCGGCGCGGAGTCGAGCCTGCTCGCGGTGGCGGTCAAGACCGACGGCTCGATCTCCGTCCCGTCGGTGCACACGCCGATGCAGGCGGCCTGGTACAAGCTCTCGCCGGTGCCCGGCGACGTCGGCCCGGCGATCGTGCTCGGGCACGTCGACGGCGACAAGAAGCCCGGCATCTTCTACAAGCTGAAGGACCTCGCGCCCGGCGACGAGGTCGACGTCGACCGCAGTGACGGGAAGAAGCTGAAGTTCGTCGTCGACCGCGTCACGCAGGTCCCGAAGGACACGTTCCCGCGCGACGCCGTCTACGGCAACAGCGACAAGCCCGAGCTGCGGCTGATCACCTGCGGTGGCGCGTTCGACCACGCCGAACACAGCTACAAGGACAACATCGTCGTCTACGCGAACCTAGCCAACGCCTGAGCCGGGGTACGGGAAGTCCTTCGGCGCGATCGCGGCGGGGTCGACCCACTTGCGCATGCCGGCGTCGCAGGCGGCGTAACCCCAGTTGATCAGCTGCTCCTGCAACGTGCCGGACAGCTTCGTGAGCCGGGTCTTCGTCTCGGCCAGTGCGTGGGTCCGCTCGACCGGTGCGGGCAGCGCGTCCGGCAGCTGGAAGTTCTCGATGTCGCTGTAGGTGGCCCAGTACGTTCCGGCGAACTGCCGGTCCTTGAACGCCTTCAGCAGCGGGTCGGTGCGCAGCTGCCGGACCTGGTTGTCCATCACGGACAGGACCCGCAGCAACTGCAGCAGCCAGGTGCGGTGCGGGTTCTCCTCGCGCTTCATCTTCTTGCCGGCGTCGCTGACGAGCACGATGGCGTGCTGGTTCTCGATCGGGTCCAGGCCCAGGTTGTCGTACACGCCCGCGTCGCTGAGCACGACCTTGCGCCCGCGCCCGAGCGGGTCGGGGATCACGACCGGCGAGAGCATCGGGGGGAAGGCCGAGGACGCGGCGACCGCGGTCGCCAGCGGCACCTGCCCGTTCGGGCCGGCCTCCCGGAAGAACCACCACAGGGTGCCGTCCTGCAGGTTGGTGGCGGTGAACACGAACCGGGGACCGGCCGGATCGAGGTCCGCGAGGCAGCAGTCGCCGAAGAGGTGCTTCGCGTACTGGCGCGCGAGTTCCTCGCCGGCACTGCGCCAGGGAATGAACATCGCCTTCAGCGTGACGGGGATGTCGAGCTGGATACCGGCCAGCTTCCGGATCGGCTGCGTGACCTCTTCCTCGAAGTTCGCGGCCACGCCGTCGCCGTCGAACCGCAGCCTGCGCCACGCGTGCGCCAGCACGCCCGCGGCGATCGAACCGCCGGAAACGCTGGAAACCGTGGTCAGCTTCGGCAGCCAGCCCAGTTCGTTCAGGCGCCGGAGCGCGCCGGCGTGGAAGAGCATCGCCCGGTAGCCGCCGCCGGACAGGGCCAGGCCGACGCCGGACCGTTTCGTGGACTCCATGGCCACCCCCAACGAGTGCGAGTGTAGGGGGAGTCGCGGGCGGTGCGGCCACCGTTACCGCAGCAGCGGCGCCAAGAGCGGGCGCTGCCCGGCCGGGACGTACTCGGCGTAGTTGTCGTACAGCGCCTGCTTGGCGAGCCGGGCCGCGCCGTCGCCGTCGGCCGCGCGGATCGCGTCGAGCACCTCGGCGTGGTGCGCGAGCCACGCGCGCATCAGCGACGTCCGGTTGCTGGCGTGCTCGAGCTTGTCCTCGATCAGTTCCAGCACGACCCCGCGCACGACCTCCTCGCTGACCACCAGCAGCGGGTTCCGCGAGATTCGCGCGATCACCTCGTGGAAGGCCACGTCCGCGCGGCTGAACTCGGCGTACCCGCGTGAGACGCCTTCGCGCATCGACTCCAAAGCCGTGTCGAGGCCGGTCAGGTCGTCTTCGGTGCGGAGCTCGGCGGCGAGCAGGTGCGCCGAGCCGTCGAGGATCATCCGGAACTGCAGGAGTTCCGCGAGCCCGACGTGCTCGGCGCGGGCGAGCCGGTGCATCGAGCGGTGCAACGCGGCGGGCGAGGCGGCCAGCACCTCCGGGCCACGCGGGTCGCCGGGCCGCGACCGGATCATCTCGGCCGCCTGCAGCACGCGCAGGGCTTCGCGGATCGTCGAGCGGCCGACGCCGAACTGGATCATCAGCTCGCGTTCGCTCGGCAGGCGTTCGCCCGGCTTGAGCGCGCCGCTGACCACGGCCTGCTCGATCTGCTCGACGACCCGCTCGTACGCGCGGACCGGAGCCACCGGTTCGAACCGCATCCCTTGACCTCGACGTCCGTCGCGTGCAGGCTACTGGTCAGACCAGTGTACCGACCTGGAGGCCGAATGAAAGCCCGGATTCCCGCGGTGGCAGCGGTGCTGCTGCTCGCGGTGACCGGCTGCTCGGCCGGCTCGTCGGCCAGTGTTTCCGCTGGTCCGGGCACGCTTTCCGTCGGCTTCACAGCCGAACCGGCGAACTTCGACTTCACGCGCACCGACGGCGCCGCCATCCCGCAGGCGCTGCTCTACAACGTCTACGAAGGGCTCGTGAAGCTCGACGCGCAGGGCCGGATCGTGCCGCTGCTGGCGAAGTCGTGGACGATCAGCCCGGACCGGAAGACCTACGACTTCCAGCTGCAGCAAGGCGTCAGGTTCAGCAACGGCGCCCAGTTCACCGCCGAGGACGTCAAGTTCTCGCTCATGCGCGTGAAAACCGCGTGGACGATCTCGATCAAGTCCACCATGGACGTCGTCGACCACGTCGACGTCGTCGCGCCGGACCACGCGCGGGTGGTGCTGGCCAAGCCGTCCAACGGCTGGCTGTTCAGCCTCACCAGCCGGCTCGGCGCGATGTTCAGCCCCACCGGCGTCGCCGACCTGGCGAACAGGCCGGTCGGTACCGGGCCGTACGTCGTGGCGGCCCGCAAGCGCGGCGATTCCGTGGTGCTGAAGGAAAACCCCGGGTACTGGGGCCGCGAACCGGCGTACTCGACGGTGGTGCTCAAGTACATCAAGGACCCGACGGCGCTGAACAACGCGTTGTCCAGCAACGGCATCGACGTCATCTCCGCGGTCACCGCGCCCGACTCGGTCCCGCAGTTCCAGGCCGACGACCGGTTCCAGGTCATCCAGGGCACGTCGAACAGCGAGGTCACGCTGGCCATGAACAACCAGCGGGCGCCGCTGAACGACGTCCGCGTGCGCCGGGCCCTGACCTACGCGATCGACCGGAAGGCGCTGCTCGACACGGCGTGGGCCGGCCGCGGCACGCTGATCGGCAGCATGGTCCCGCCGACCGACCCCTGGTACGAGGACCTGGCGAACGTCTACCCCTTCGAACCCGCGAAGGCGAAGGCGCTGCTGTCCGAAGCCGGCGTGACGAACCTGAACCTGCGGCTGCGGATCCCGAACCTGCCGTACGCGGTGTCGGCCGCGCAGGTCGTCCAGTCGCAGCTCGCCGACGTCGGCGTGCGGACCACGATCGAGCCGCTCGACTTCCCGGCGGTGTGGTTGAAGCAGGTGTTCACCGACCACGACTACGACCTGTCGATCATCCAGCACGTCGAGGCCCGCGACATCACGACGTTCGGCAAGCCGAAGTACTACTGGGGTTACGACAGCAAGCGCGTCCAGCAGCTGCTCGCCGAGGCCGACAGCGGGACGCCGGAGCAGCAGGTCGCGGACATGAAGCAGGTGGCGCGGCAGCTCAACGCCGACGCCGCCGCGGACTGGCTGTTCCTGTTCCCCAACGTGATCGTCGCGAAGGCGAAGGTCGGCGGCTTCGCGGCGAACCAGGTCAGCGAGTCGTTCGACCTCACCGGGCTGGCGCCGCGATGACGGCCAGGGTGCTGCGCCGGGTGGCGATCTTCGTGGTCAGCGTGCTCGCCGCGTCGATCGTGGTGTTCCTGTTCATGGCCGTGCTGCCCGGCGATCCGGCGCAGGTCGCGCTCGGTGTCAACGCGACGCCGGAGCTCCTCGCGAAGACCCGCGCGGAGTTCGGCATCGACCGGCCGCTGGTCACGCAGTACTTCGACTGGATCGGCGGCGTGCTGCACGGCGACTTCGGCCGCTCGTACGTCACGCGGGACGCGATCGGGCCGCAGCTGCTCGACCGCCTCGGCGTCACGTTGTGGCTGGTCGGCGCGGGGATGCTGGTGGCGCTGGTGATCGCGGTCCCGGCCGGGACGTTCGCCGCGGTCAAGCACCGGAAGGCGTCCGGGGCGGGGGTTTCCGGGCTGTCGCAGATCGGCGTCGCGATCCCCGCGTTCCTTGCCGGGATCATCCTGGTGCAGATCTTCGCCGTCCAGCTGCGCTGGCTGCCCTCGGGCGGCTGGACCCCGCCGGACCAGAACGCGGGCGAGTTCCTCCGCGGGCTGATCCTCCCGGCGTTGTCGCTCGGCCTGGTGCAGGGCGCGGTGCTCACGCGCTATGTCCGGTCCGCCGTGCTCGACACGCTCGGCCAGGACTACCTGCGCACCGCGCGCTCCAAGGGCCTGCGGCCCGGGCAGGCACTGGTGCGCCACGGGCTGCGCAACGCGTCGGTGCCGGTGGTGACGGTGCTCGGCCTGCAGCTGGCGACGCTGCTGATCGGCGCGGTCGTCGTCGAGCGCGTGTTCGTGCTGCCCGGCCTGGGTTCGATGCTGCTGGACGCGGTGTCCGCGCGTGACCTGCTGACCGTGCAGGGGATCGTCCTGGTCCTGGTGGCCGGCGTGCTGCTGGTCAACTTCGTCGTCGACGTCCTCTACACCGTGCTCGACCCGAGATTGCGGGGTTCGTGATGCGCAATCTGGTGCTGGGCGGGATCCTCGTCGGCCTGGTCGTGCTGGCCGCGCTGCTGTCGTTCTTCTGGACGCCGTTCGACCCGGTGAAGGTCGACGCGACCCACCGGCTGCTCGGCTTCGGCGCGTCACACTGGTTCGGCACCGACAAGTTCGGCCGCGACCTGCTGAGCCAGCTCATGGTCGGCGCCCGCACGACGCTGTACGTCGGGGTCGTCGCCGTCGGCATCGCCGCGGTGATCGGGACGCCGCTGGGGATACTGGCCGGGATGTCGCTGCGGTGGCTCGGCGAGTTCGTCATGCGCGTCAACGACCTCGTGCTGGCGTTCCCCGCGCTGCTGCTGGCGATCATGTTCGGCGCGGTGTTCGGGGCGGACACGCTGACCGCGATGGTCGCGATCGGCATCGCGACCATCCCGTCGTTCGCGCGGATCGCCCGGTCCGGGACGCTGCAGGTGATGAGCACCGAGTTCGTGCTCGCCGCCCGGGCCGGCGGCCGCTCGCGGGTGCACATCGCCGTGCGGCACGTGCTGCCGAACGTCTCCGGCCTGCTGATCGTGCAGGCGTCGGTGTCGTTCGCGATCGCCGTGCTCGCCGAAGCGGCGCTGTCGTTCCTCGGCTTCGGGACGCGGCCGCCGACGCCGTCGTGGGGCCGGATGCTGCAGGAATCCCAGGAACTCCTGACCGTGCAGCCGCGGCTGGCGCTGGTGCCGGGCATCGCGATCGCCGTCGCCGTCCTCGGGTTCAACCTCCTCGGCGACGGCCTGCGCGACCGCCTCGACCCCCGGTTGGCGGCCCGCGTATGACGCTCTCGGTCTCTCGTCTTCGCGTGGGTTCCCTGGTCCGGGACGTGTCCTTCGAGATCGGCGCGGGGGAGCGCGTCGGCCTGATCGGGGAGTCCGGGTCCGGGAAGTCGTTGACGGCGCTGGCGATCATGGGCCTGCTGCCCGAGGAGCTGCGTGCGTCCGGCTCGATCTCTCTCAGTGGCCGAGAGCTGCTGGGAATGTCCGAAAAGGACCTTTCGCGGCTGCGCGGCGACGAGCTGGCCATGGTGTTCCAGGAGCCGATGACGGCGTTGAACCCGGCCATGCGCGTCGGCCGCCAGGTCACCGAGCCGGGCCGGATCCACGGCCGCCGTCACCGCGCCGAGGACCTGCTGGCCGCGGTGGGGCTCCCGGACACCGCGCGCGCGTACCCGCACCAGCTGTCCGGCGGGCAGCGGCAGCGGGTCGTGCTCGCGATGGCGCTGGCCAACGAGCCGTCGCTGCTGATCTGCGACGAGCCGACGACCGCGCTCGACGTCACCGTGCAGGCCCAGATCCTTTCGCTGATCAAGACGTCGTTGCCGCCCGAGAGCGCGCTGCTGTTCATCACGCACGACCTCGCGGTGGTCGCTTCGGTGTGCGAGCGCGTGCTGGTGATGCTGGACGGCGAGATCGTCGAAGCGGGCTCGACGCGCGAAGTGCTGACATCGCCTTCGCACGCCTACACGCGCAAGCTCCTCGACGCCTCGGACCTGGAGGCCCGGCGATGATGCTCGAAGTCCGCGACCTCGAACGCCGGTACGCCCGGCGAGACGTGCACGCGCTGCGCGGAGTCAGCTTCGACGTCGAAGCCGGGCAGCGGTTCGGCATCGTCGGGGAGTCCGGCTCGGGCAAGTCGACGCTGGTCCGGCTGCTGGCCGCGCTCGACAAGCCGACCGCGGGCACGGTGTCGTTCCAGGGGAAGCGCATCGACAACCTGCCCGAGCGCCGCCTCGGGTTCCTGCGGTCCGAGCTGCAGATCGTCTTCCAGGACCCGATGGGTTCGCTCGACCCGCGGATGCGTGTCCTCGACATCGTTTCCGAGCCGATCGGCCGGCGCGAGCCCGACCGCGTCGCCGAGCTGCTGGCCGCCGTCGGCCTTCCCGCGGACGCGGCGGGGCGGTACCCGCACCAGTTCTCCGGCGGGCAGCGGCAGCGGATCTCGATCGCCCGCGCCCTGGCGCCGAACCCGAGCGTGCTGATCGCCGACGAACCGGTCAGCGCCCTCGACGTCTCCGTGCGCGGCCAGATCCTCGACCTGCTCGCGTCCCTGGTCGAGCAGTTCGCCTTGACGCTGATCTTCGTGTCGCACGACCTCGGTGTCGTCCGGCACGTCTGCGACCGGGTCGCCGTGATGCGCCGCGGCGAGATCGTCGAACTCGGCGACGTCACGCAGGTCTACGACACACCGCGGCACGAGTACACGCGGGAACTGCTGGCCGCCGCGCCGAACCTGCGCGCGGAGCTGGCCCGGCTGAGCGGAGGCGACGATGGCTGAATACCCCGGCGGCCTGCCGGTCGGCGGCGGCTGGGTGTCCACTGTGGATACCGAAGAAATCGTTTTCCCCTACGACGCGAGCGTCATCGGCCGGGCGCCGGTCGGTACTCCCGAGCTGGCTGCTCGCGCTGTCGACGAGGCTGTCGCTGTTGCGCGCGAAGTGGCTTCACTGCCTTCGCGGGTCCGCCGGGCTCTGCTGAACGACGTCGCCGCAGCGGTTCGTTCCCGGCGCTCGGAATTCGAAGACCTGCTGGTGCTGGAGACCGGGAAGCCGCTGGTCGACTGCCGCGTCGAGGTCGCGCGCACCATCGTCACCTGGGAAGCCGCCGCCGAAGAGGTGTCGCGGCTGCACGGCGAGACCGTGCCGCTGGACCTCCTGCCCTCGGGCGACGGGCTGGTCGGGTTCTGGACGCGCAAGCCGATCGGCGTGGTCGTCGGCATCGCGGGGTTCAACTACCCGCTGCTGCTGGCGTCGCACAAGATCGCCCCGGCGATCGCCGCGGGCTGCCCGGTGATCGTCAAGCCGGCGCCGCAGACCCCGCTGGCCACGCTGTGGCTGGTGCACCTCGTGCGTTCGGCCGCCCCGGTGCCCGCCATGGTCCAGCTGGTCACCGGGGACGCGTCCGTGGGTGCCGCGCTGACCACCGACCGCCGCGTCGGCGCGGTCTCCTTCACCGGCTCGGCCGCGGTCGGGCACCGGATCGCGCGTGCCGCGGCCCCGACGAAGACGCTGCTGGAGCTGGGCTCGAACGCGGCCCTCGTGGTGGCCGAAGACGCGGACCTCGACGCCGCCGCGGACGCCGTGCTGCGCGGCGGGTTCTACGCGTCCGGGCAGGCCTGCATCTCGGTGCAGCGGGTGCTCGTCGTCGCGTCGGTGGCCGCGGACTTCACCGATCGGCTGCTGGCCCGGCTCGACGAGGTCGTCATCGGGGATCCGCGCGACGAGCAGACGCGGGTGTCCGCGCTGATCGACCCCGCCTCGACCGAGCGCGTCGCCGCGTGGATCTCGAAGTCCGGCGCTCGCCAGGTCGGCGGGGGTGTCGAGGGCACCGTGCTGCGGCCGACCGTCCTCCTCGACGTCCCGGACGGCGTCGAAGCGTGGGACGAGGAGATCTTCGGGCCGGTCGTCTGCGTGCGGACGGTGTCCGATGTGGACGAAGCGTTCGCCGCGGTGAACGCGTCCCGCTACGGCCTGCACGCCAGCGTCTACAGCAGGTCCTTGAAGACGGCGTTCCGGGCGTTGGACGAGCTCGAAGTGGGCGGCGTCGTGATCAACGAGGTGCCCGGCTTCCGCTCGGACACCATGCCCTACGGCGGTGTGAAGGACTCCGGCATCGGCCGCGAGGGGCCGCGGTTCGCCGTCGAAGAGCTGACCGTGACCAGGATGGCGGTGCTGCGCCCGTGAACTATTCGACGTTGTTCCGCCTGGACGGCCGCCGGGCCGTGGTGCTCGGCGCGGGCGGCATCGGCCGTGAAGCCGCGCGGGCCCTCGCGGCACACGGCGCCGACGTCGTGTGCGCCGACCGTGACCTCGAAGCCGCGCGAGAAGCCGGTGTCGGCGAGGCGTACCCGCTCGACCTCCTCGAACCGGGGGCCCTCGACCGTGCCGCGGCCGAGCTGGGCGACGTCGACGTCGTCGTGCTGACCGCCGCGACCAACGTCCGCAAACGTTTGCTGGACTACACGCGCGAGGAGTTCGACCGCGTCATCGCGCTGAACCTCGGCGTGACGTTCGAGGTCGTTCGCGTCTTCGGCGCCGGCATGGTCGCGCGCGGCCGGGGCAGCATCATCGGCTTCTCGTCGATCCGCGGCACCACCGTCGAGCCGGGCCAGGGCCCGTACGCGGCGACGAAAGCCGGGCTCGTCCAGCTGTTCCGGACGGCGGCCGCGGAGTTCGGGCCGGCCGGCGTGCGGGTCAACGCGATCGCCCCCGGCGTCGTCGAGACCCCGCTGACCGCGCAGATCAAGGCGAACCCGGAGTGGTACGACGCGTACGCGGCGAAGGGCGCGTTGGGCCGCTGGGCGCGTCCGGACGAACTCGCCGGCGCTGTCGTGTACCTCGCTTCGGACGCTTCGTCGTTCGTGACCGGCTCAGTGCTCGCGGTGGACGGCGGCTGGACCGCTGTCGACGGCCGCTTCGACCCGCCTGCCTCGTGAAGGAGCGCTCATGACCGAGCTGCCCGACCTGACCGCCGTCGAGCTCGTTGCGCAGTACCGCGCGAAGACACTCTCGCCGGTCGAGGTGACCGAAGCCGTTGTCGCACGCATCGAAGCGCGAGAGCCGCAGCTGCACGCGTTGTACGCGTACGACCATTCAAGCGCACTCGACACCGCGAAGGCGTCCGAAGCGCGCTGGACGGCGGGCGAACCGCTGGGCGTGATCGACGGCGTCCCGCTCACGCTGAAGGAAAACATCGCCACGCGCGGCACGCCGGTCCCGCTCGGCACGGCGGCCACGGCGCTCACCCCGGCCCCGGACGACGCCCCGGCGGCCGCCCGGGTCCGCGAGGCCGGCGGCGTCCTGCTGGCCAAGACGACCATGCCGGACTACGGGATGCTGACGTCCGGGCTGTCGAGCTTCCACGCCACGGCCCGCAACCCGTGGCAGCCCTCGGCCACGCCGGGCGGCTCGAGCGCGGGCGCCGGCGCGGCGGCCGCCGCGGGATACGGCCCGCTGCACGTCGGCACGGACATCGGCGGCTCGATCCGGCTGCCGGCGGGCTGGTGCGGCCTGGTCGGGCTGAAGCCGAGCTTCGGCCGGGTGCCCGTCGCCCCGCCGTTCCTCGGCCGCGTCGCCGGCCCGATGACCCGCACGGTCGCGGACACGGCGTTGCTGATGGGCGTGCTTTCGCGCCCGGACGCGCGTGACCACCTGTGCCTGCCGCCCGCGGATCTCGACTGGTCGTCGCTCGATCTCCCCGTGGCGGGCCTGCGCGTCGGCCTGCAGCTGGAGTCCGGCCCGGGTCTGCCGGTGGACCCGGCGATCGCGGACGCCGTCACCGCGGCGGCCCGGGCCTTCGAAGCCGCGGGCGCGGTCGTCGAGCCGGTCGAGCCGTTCCTGACCCGCGAAATGCTCACGGGCCTGGACGTGTTCTGGCGGACGCGAGCCTGGTCGGACCTGGCGGCCCTGCCCCCGGACCGCCGCGCGAAGGTGCTGCCGTACATCGCGGACTGGGCGGCGGCCGGCGCGGAGGTGTCCGGCGTGGACGTCTACCGCGGCTTCGCCCAGATCGACGCGATGAGCGTGGCGGCCCTGCAGGCGACCTCGGCGTTCGACGTGGTGCTGTCCCCGACGTGCCCGGTGGCGGCACCCCCGGCGGAGTGGGCGTCCCCGACGAACGACCCGGCCAGGCCGTTCGAGCACATCGCGTTCACCGTGCCCTACAACATGTCGGGCCAGCCGGCGGTCTCGCTCAACTGCGGCTACACCGACGACGGCCGCCCGATCGGCCTCCAGCTCGCGGGCCGGCGCTTCGACGACCTCGGCGTCCTCCGCGCCGCAGCGGCGTACGAGCGGCTCCGCCCGCCGCAGCGGCCCTGGCCGGCGGGGTAGGGAAGAAGTTCCGGCCCCGCGGCGAAGTGGTGGTGGAACTGCCGCCGGCGGGAAGGAACCCCATGACAGAGGCAGCCCCGGTGACTGGCGTCGACCAGTTCACCGAGGTGCACGATCGCCACTTCGCCGAGATCTACCGCTACATCGCCGGCCGGCTCGGCGCGCAGGCCGCGGAGGACGTCGCCGCCGAGACGTTCCTGGTGGCGTTCGACCGCCGCGGGAAGTTCGACCCCGCCCGCGGCGACCTGCGCGCCTGGCTGTTCGGCATCGCGACGAACCTGGTGTCGAGACACCGCCGCAAGGAAGCCCGCCACTACCGCGCCCTCTCGCGGCTCGACCCGCGCGAGGCCGCCGAAGGGCACGAAAACCGGGTCGTCGATTCGGTCGCGGCCGCGCGGGTGGGGAAGGCGCTGACCGGCCTGTCCGCCGGCGAACGCGATGTCCTGCTGCTCGTGGCGCTCGGCGACCTCGGCTACGCGGAAGTCGCCGAAGCCCTCGGCATCTCCCCGGGCACGGTCGGTTCCCGGCTGAACCGCGCCCGCAAGAAGCTCGCCCCCGTCCTCGCCCAGGAGGCTTCCGATGAATGACCTGCAGACCCTGCGGGCCGCGCTGCTGCCGGCCGAACCCGCCCCGGACGTCGCCGACCGGAGCCGGCACCGGCTGCGGAACCGGATGCTCGGCGCACCCCGCCGCCGGGTCCGCCGCCCGCTCACGATCGGCATCGGCTTCGCGGCCGCGGCGGCCGCCGCCGCGGTGGTCGTGGCGACCCTGCCTGCGACCCCGGCCCCGCCGCCGCCGCCCCAGGCGGTGGCGCCGGTCGACCCGGGCCGGCAGATCCTGCTGGCGGCCGCCACGGTCGCCGAGCGCGCCGACGTCGGGACCGGCAAGTACTGGCACTCGACGACGAAGGTGGGCAAGGAGACCTGGGAGTACTGGACCACCGTGGACGGGCACGAGTGGTACCGCGACGCGAAGACCCACGGCAAAGCGGTGCCCCAGCCGCGCCCCCGGCCCATCCGGCTGAACGGCGACGACGACGTCACGATCAGCGGAATCCTGGCCCTGCCCCCGGATCCGGCGGCCCTGCGGAAGTGGCTCGTGGAGGGCCTGACCCGGCACGGCACGCCCGCGAACCAGCGCGACACGGCGGTCCTCCAGTCGCTGATCGACCTGGTCTCCGTGGTGCCGTCGCCCCCGGCGGTCCGGGCGGCGGCGTTCCGCGCGATCGCCGCCGACCCGGGCGTCCACGCCACCCCGGACGGCAAGGGCGTCACCCTCCCGGGCGGCGGCCGCCTCATCGTCGACCCGGCCACCGGCCAGGTCGATGGATCATCGGTGTTCCTGGGCCCGGACGGCAAACCGGCCAGGGACACGAAGGGCCACACGTACGCGGTCAGTGCCGAGTGGACGGACGACCTGCCGAAGTGACCCCGCCGGCCGGGGCCGTCAGCCCTTGACGGCCTCGGCCAGCGCCAGCACCCGCCGCGCGTTGTCGACGTGCAGGTTCTCGATCATCCGGCCGTCCACTGTCACCACGCCACGGCCTTCCTTCTGCGCTCCTTCGAACGCTTCGATGATCCGCCGTGACCGGTCGATCTCCTCCTCGGACGGCGCGAAGATCCGGTTGCACGGCTCCACCTGCGCCGGGTGGATCAGCGTCTTGCCGTCGAACCCGTACTGGCGGCCCTGCTCGCACTCCGCCTCGAACCCCTCCAGGTCCTTCACGTCGTTGTAGACGCCGTCGAGGATGACGCGACCGGTCGCGCGCGCGGCCAGCAGGCACAGCGAAAGCCCGCCCAGCAACGGGCCGCGGCCCGGGACGAACTCCGCGTGCAGTTCCTTGGCCAGGTCGTTTGTGCCCATCACCAGCACGGTCAGCCGCTCCGAGGCCGCCGCGATCTCCGCCGCGTGCAGCATCGCGACCGGCGTCTCGACCATCGCCCAGATCTTCGTGTGGTCCGGCGCGCCGCCCAGCTCCAGCGCCCGCTCGATGTTGTGCACCTCGGCCGCCGAGTTCACCTTCGGCACGACCACCGCGGCCGGGCCCGCCGCCGCGGCCGCGCGCAGGTCGGCGTCGTGCCACTCGGTGTCCAGGCCGTTGACCCGGATCGTCACCTCGCGGGAACCGTACGAACCCACCGCGGCGCACACCCGGTCGCGCGCGGCTTCCTTGGCGTCGGGGGAGACGGCGTCCTCGAGGTCGAGGATCAGCGCGTCCGCCGGGATCGTCTTGGCCTTCTCCAGCGCACGTTCGTTCGCGCCCGGCATGTACAGGACGGAACGCCTCGGCTTCACCTCGGTCATCCGAGGGCCTCCTTCGTGGCCGCGTCGTAGGCCGCGGCGAGTTCGGGGTCGTCCGCCGCGAGGGCGTCCGCCAGTTCGGCGACCACGCGGCACTGCTTCACCGACGCGTCGTCCTGCATCTTCCCGTCGATCATCACCGCGCCCGTGCCGTCGCCCATCTCGGCGATCACCCGGCGCGCCCAGGCCACATCGGACGGTGAAGGCGAGAACACCTTCTTCGCGATGTCGATCTGCACCGGGTGCAGGCTCCACGCACCGACGCAGCCGAGCAGGAACGCGTTGCGGAACTGGTCCTCGCACGCCACGACGTCGCGGATGTCCCCGAAGGGCCCGTAGTACGGCAGGATCCCGTGCATCGCGCAGGCGTCCACCATCCGCGCGACCGTGTAGTGCCAGAGGTCCTGCTGGTAGGTCGTCCGGCCTTCGTCGAGGTCCTCGCCGGTCGGGTCGGTGCGCACGAGGTAGCCGGGGTGCCCGCCGCCGACGCGGGTCGTCTTCATCCGGCGGCTCGCGGCCAGGTCGGCCGGGCCGAGCGAGATGCCCTGCATGCGCGGGCTGGCGCCGGCGATCTCCTCCACATTGGCCACGCCGCTCGCCGTTTCGAGGATCGCGTGCACCAGCAACGGCTTCGTCAGCCCCGCGCGCGCCTCGAGCTGGGCCAGCAGCCGGTCGACGTAGTGGATGTCCTGCGCGCCTTCGACCTTCGGCACCATGATCACGTCGAGCTTGTCGCCGATCTCGGTGACCAGCGTGACCAGGTCGTCGAGCACCCACGGCGAGTCGAGGCTGTTGATGCGCGTCCACAGCTGCGTCTTCCCGAAGTCGTTCGCCTTGGCGATCGCGACGAGCCCGGCGCGCGCGGCCTCCTTGCGGTCGGCGCGGACGGCGTCCTCGAGGTTGCCGAGCAAGACGTCGACCTTCTTCGCGATGTCCGGCACCTTGGCCGCCATCTTCTCGTTGCCCGGGTCGAAGAAGTGGATCATCCGGGACGGCGTCACCGGGATCTCCCGCACGGGGGCGGGCGCGCCCAGGGCGAGCGGGGCGAAGAAGTCCTTCGGGGAGCGCATCGGTCCTCCAAGGCGGGGGCTAAGTAACTGGTGGGTAACTTTAGTCCCCGCGCGCGCGTGACCGCTGCGGCGTAGCTCACCGCCGGCCGGGTGACACCGGACATCCGCAGCTCAGCGGCCTGCGTCCACAGTGGATGACCGGCGGTTTGCGCCGAACGGGCTAGTCCCGGCCGGGTGATCACCGATGGCCGCCTTCTGCTCGGGGTAGTCGGTTGCCGCCGGACGGTAATGCCACTCACCTCGCTCTCACTCGGTTGGCCGCACCGTTCGACCGAAGTCCGATGACCGCCTACCGACCGGTCATCGACCGCTGGGCGCCGCCGATCGCAGCCACTCGCACTACCCGGCGACGCCGCGCCGCCGCGCTGTTAGACAGGTTGGGTGCCGGTTTCCCCCGGTCACGAAGCGGTGCAGGTTAGAAGGAGGCGGACTCGTGGCGGCTACACCTCAGAACACCGAGCGCTCGACGGTCGCCGGTGGCGCGAAGCGCAGCCGGTCGATGCCGAGCCGCGTGGTGCCGCCGATCGAGCTCCCCGCGAGCGTCGACGAGCTCGCCCGCGCCGCCGCGGCCCAGCTGGGCTGGAACGGCGTCGTGCTCCCCGAGATCACCATCCTGGGCCGCAAGGTCTGCGTGGTCGCCAAGCTCCGCACCGACGTACACGCCGAGCGCATCGCGATGGGTGCCGGCCCGGTGGCCGACCGCGCCACCGTCGACACCTGGACCTGGCCGGAGCTGGCCGGAACCGCCCCCGCCCCGGCCGCCGAGATCGTCGGCGTCCTGGCCGTCGCGCGCCACTGGCGCACCGCGATGGCCTCCGCGGTTCCGTTCGCCCGCTACGGCGAGGCCGCGATGGTGCTCCCGTCGCCGGCCGTCCTCACCGAGGACTACGTCGGCAACTGCCTGCCGCGCGCCCGCGCGTACGGCCTCGCCGTCGTGACCGCCGACCCGAACGCGGTCGTCGACCTCGACCTCGAAGGCCGCACCGAGCGCGTCGTGCTGGCCGAGGACCCGGTCTCCCGCCTGGTCAACGAGCTCGTCTACGACCACCTGCTCCGGACCGCAGAGGCGCCCGCTTCGCACTAGGGTCGGCTCCATGCGAGTCGTCATTGCTGGTGGACACGGTCAGATCGCGCTGCGGCTGGAGCGGCTGCTCGCCGCGCGCGGGGACGAAGCGGTCGGGATCATCCGGAACCCCGCCCACGCGGCGGACCTCGAAGCCGCCGGCGCCCAAGCCGTCGTGCTCGACCTCGAAAACTCCGGTGTGGACGCCGTCGCCGAGGTGCTCAAGGGCGCCGACGCCGCGGTGTTCGCCGCGGGCGCGGGGCCGGGCAGCGGCACCGCCCGCAAGGACACCGTGGATCGCGGCGCCGCGGCGCTGTTCGCCGAAGCGGCCGAACGGGCCGGCGTCCGGCGGCACGTCCAGGTCGGGTCCATCGGCGCCGACAACCCGGAAAACCCCGACGTCACCGAGGAGTTCCGCCACTACCTGCGCGCCAAGCGCGCGGCGGAGGACGACCTGAAGGCCCGCGACCTCGACTGGACCATCCTCCGGCCGGGGCAGCTGACCGACGACGCCGGAACCGGCCTGGTCCTGCTGGCCGACACGGCCGGCCGCGGCCCGATCCCGCGTGACGACGTCGCCGCGGTGCTCGTCGGCCTGCTGGACACCCCCGCTTCGGTGCGCCGCACCCTCACGCTCATCTCGGGCGAGGACGCCATCGGCGAAGCGATCTCGGCGCTGTGATCACCCAGGCATCGAGAGAGATCGCCGTCTTCAGCGGCAGTGCGCACCCTGAGCTGGCCGAGGAGATCTGCCGGCACCTCGGCGTGCCGCTGCGGCCGGTCGAGATCCAGCGGTTCGCCAACGACTGCCTCGAGGTGCAGCTGCAGTCCAACTGCCGCGAGCGGGACGTCTTCATCATCCAGCCGCTGGTGAAGCCGGTGCAGGAGCACCTCGTCGAGCTGCTGCTGATGCTCGACGCGGCGCGCGGCGCGTCGGCGTCCCGCATCACCGCCGTGATCCCGCACTACTCGTACGCGCGCTCGGACAAGAAGGACGCCCCGCGCATCTCGATCGGCGGCCGGCTGGTCGCCGACCTGCTGGTGACCGCCGGCGCGAGCCGGGTGCTGGCGATGACCCTGCACTCGCCGCAGGTCCACGGCTTCTTCAGCGTCCCGGTCGACCACCTGCACGCGCTGCAGGAGCTGGCCAAGCACTTCCGGCAGTACGACCTTTCGCGCGCCACCGTCGTCTCGCCGGACCTGGGCAACGCGAAGGAGGCGTCGCACTTCGCGCGGCTCCTCGGCGTCCAGGTCGCGGCGGGGGCGAAGGAGCGCTTCCCGGACGACCGCGTCCAGATCACGTCGGTGATCGGCGAGATCACCGGCCGGGACGTGATCGTGCTCGACGACGAGATCGCCAAGGGCAGCACGGTGCTGGAGCTGCTGGACCGGCTGGCCGAACTGAACCCGCGCTCGATCCGCGTCGCCTGCACGCACGGGCTGTTCGCGGCGAAGGCCATCGAACGCATCGGCAGCCGGCCGGAAGTGCTGGAGATCGTCTGCACCAACACGGTTCCGGTGCCCGAGGAGGAACGCACCGAGAAGTTGAAGATCCTGTCGATCGCGCCGGCGATGGCCGAGGCGATCCGCCGGATCCACAACGGCGAATCGGTGTCGGCGCTCTTCTAGACGTAGCCGAGCACGCGGTCCAGGTAGGTGTTGGTGAAGACGCCGTCCGGGTCGGTTTCCTTGCGCACGCGCAGGAAGTCGTCGAAGTGCGGGTAGCGCGAGCGGAGGACGCCGGCGTCGAGGTCGTGCATCTTGCCCCAGTGCGGGCGGCCGCCGACCGCGCCGGCGATCTTCTCGAACGCGCCGAAGTACTCGCGGTACGGCATGCCGACGAACTGGTGGATGGCGATGTAGGCGGAGTCGCGGCCCTGCGCGGTCGAAAGCCAGATGTCGTCGGCCGCGGCCACCCGCACCTCGACCGGGAACATCACCGGGTCCTTCAGCGTCGGCACCACAGCGCGTAGTTCGGCGAGCACGTCGAGCACTGATTCACGTGGAACAGCGTATTCCGTTTCGGTGAACCGGACGTTGCGCGCGGTGACGAAGACGCGGTGCGAGACGTCGCTGTACTCGCGCGCGGAGAGCATGTTGGACGCGAAGTTGTTCAGCGGGCGCACCAGCCGCGGCATCAGCCGCCCGGTCCGGCAAAGGCCGCCGAAGGCCACGTTCTCCATGATCTGGTAGTCGACGAACTCCCGGACCTTGCTCAACGGCTGTGCGGTTTCGCACCGGTTGTTGCGCTTGACCAGGGCGTTCTTGCCGTAGGGGAACCAGTAGAACTCGAAGTGGTCGTTCTCGGCGGCGAAGTCGTGGAAGCCTTCGAGGACCTGCTCCAGCGGCTCGGGGCGTTCCTGCGCGCGCAGGTAGAAGGCCTTTTCGCAGCGCAGGGTCACGGTGGTGATCACGCCGAGCGCGCCGAGGCCGACGCGGGCGGCGGCGAAGAGGTCGGGCTTTTCGTCGGCCGAACAGGTGACGACCGAGCCGTCGGCGAGGACGAGTTCGAGCGCGGCGACCTGCGTCGCGATGCCGCCGAGCTGCGCGCCGGTGCCGTGGGTGCCGGTGGAAATCGCGCCGGCGATGGTCTGCGCGTCGATGTCACCGAGGTTGGCCATGGCCAGCCCGAGCGCGTCGAGTTCGGCATTGAGCTGTTTGATCGTCGTGCCCGAGCGGACGGTGACGTGCCCGGTTTCGAGGTCCACCTTCTCGACACCGGTCCAGTGCCGCAGGTCGAGCGCGTCGGAGTCGGCGACGGCGATCGCGGTGAAGGAGTGCCCGCTGCCCCAGGGGCGCACGGTGCGGCCGGCCCGGGCGACGCTCTCGACGGCCGCCGCGATCTCAGCCGCGTTGCGCGGCTGGTGCACGTGCTGGGGCGAGGCGGACGCCGTGCCCGCCCAGTTGGTCCACCGGGTCATGCGCGCACCCTTCATCGTCGAGTGCCCGAAACAGTAAGTGAATAGTATTCGCGTTTCAAGCCTTCGTGTCGTACTTTAGACCTCGTGACCAGTGCGACGGTGTACGACTTGGCGACCAAAGACCTCGATCCGCCCCTGGCGGTGGTGGACCTGGCCGCCTTCGACGCGAACGCCGACGACCTCCGCCGCCGCGCGGCGGGCAAGCCGATCCGCGTCGTCAGCAAGTCGGTGCGCTGCCGTGCGCTGCTGGAGCGGACGCTGGCGATGCCGGGTTTCGAGGGCCTGATGTGCTACTCGCTGGCGGAAGCGGTCTGGCACATCGAGCAGGGCACGACCGATGACATCGTCGTCGCCTACCCGACGGCCGACCACGAAGCCCTCCGCCGCCTGGCCGCCTCCGAGCAGGCCCGCGCGTCGATCGCGATCATGGTCGATTCGGTGGCGCACCTGGACCTGGTCGACGCGGCCCTCGGCCACGGCCACCCGGAGATCCGGGTGTGCCTGGAGCTGGACGCGTCCTGGCGCCCGCTCCCGGGGGTCCACGTCGGCACGCGCCGGTCACCCGTGTTCACCCCGAAGCAGGCCTCGGCGTTCGCCCGCCAGATCGTGGCCCGCCCGGGCTTTTGCCTGGTGGGCGTGATGGCGTACGAAGGCCAGATCGCGGGCCTCGGCGACGCGGCGGGCCGCCGCCTCAACCGCCTGGTGGTCGGCTGGATGCAACGCCGATCGGCGGCCGAGCTGGCCCGCCGCCGCGGCGCCGTGGTCCGGGCGGTCCGCGAGGTGACGGACCTGGAGTTCGTCAACGGAGGAGGCACGGGCAGCCTGGAGTCGACGGGCGCGGACGCGGTGGTGACGGAGATAGCGGCGGGCTCGGGCCTGATCGGCCCCACGCTCTTCGACGGCTACACGCGTTTCAAGCCCCGCCCGGCGGCCCTGTTCGCACTCCCGGTGGTCCGCCGCCCGACCCGCAACATCGCGACGCTGTTTTCGGGCGGCTACATCGCTTCGGGCCCGACGGGCCCCTCCCGCCAACCGCAGCCGTACCTGCCGGCGGGCTTGAAGTTCCTGGGCTTCGAGGGAGCGGGCGAGGTCCAAACTCCGGTAACGGGCCGCGCGGCCCGCGGCCTGCAGCTGGGCGACCGGGTGTGGCTGCGGCACGCGAAGGCGGGCGAGCTGGCGGAGCGGTTCACGCACTACCACCTGATCAGCGGGGACCAGGTGGAACGCACGGTGCCTACGTACCGGGGTGAGCACCAGAACTTCGGCTGACCCAGCCGCCGAACCCCACCTGGCGGCGGGCGAGGTCACGCATCCGCTGAGCGAGCTGGAGTACCGCCGCGGGGTTCCGCCGCCACGTGCACTCGCCTTTCTCGGCCGGGTGTTCGCGTCCCCGGCATCGCGGGTGGCTGACCCTGCGGGAGAGCGCATTCCCCGCATCGCGGGTGGCTGACCCTGCGGGAGAGCGCATTCCCCGCATCGCGGGTGACTGACCTGCGGGAGAGCGCATTCTCTCGACCGCGGGCGACTAACCGGCGGGAAGCGCGCGCGTCCCGGCACCGCGGGCGTCTGACCTGCGAAAAGAGCGCATCCCCAGCGCCGGAGAGCAAGCCGCAAATGCGATCCCCGGCACCCAGGCCGGCCGCCACGCGCGCGCCCGCCCTCCCTGGGGGAACCCCCACATCCAGTCTATCGGCCCCCACCGACAACCCGCCCCGAAACACCTCAGTTGTCCACAGCTGTGCATACCTGTGGACAACTTCTGTGGACAGCTACGACTGCTCCCCGAACCGGGCCGCCAAATACCCCTTCACCACGTACTTCGCCTCGGCGACGATCTTCTCGTCCCCGCTGGGTTCCTTCCGGAACGCCAGCTTCAGCAACGCGTCCGCCACCTCGTTCGCGATTCCGATCGCGAACCGCAGGTCCTCCACCGGGCGGTCCACCTGCGTCGACACCAGGTCCGTCAGGGAATCCACGATCACCGCGTTGTTGTCGCGCGTCTCGTCGAGCAGCTGGCGGTCGATGATGTCGCCGAAGTGGACCTTGGAGAAGCCGGGGACCGTGCGGTGCATCTCCAGGTAGATGTCGAGGATCGAGTCCACGACGTCCCACCAGTGCTCCGGGCCGAGCTGCTTCAGGCGCTCGTTCACCGCTCCCACGAAACGGTCCAGGTTCCGGGCGGTGAGCGCTTGGACGACCGCTCTCTTGTCCGGGAAGAACTGGTACAGCGAACCTACGGCGACCCCCGCGCGCTTGGCGATCAACGTCGTCGTCAGCGCGTCGTAACCGAGCTCGTCGATCAGCGCCGCGCTCGCGTCGAGCATCTGCTCGACCCGCTTCGCGCTTCGCTGCTGAACCGGCTGACGGCGCAAGGGGGTGGCTTCTGCCGGCACCTTCGCGGCCTGGATGTCGGACACGGCGCTCCTCCTCGTCTGATCTGCGACTTTATCGTGCCGACGGGCTTCCCCACGGACGAGTGAAGACCTAGTATATGAGAACTTTTCATGTTCACCCGTACGGGTGGCCTGACGAAGGGGTCAGCAGCCGGTGCAGAACCCGATCTTCCCGCCCGACTTCCTCTGGGGTGTCTCGACATCTGCGTTCCAGATCGAAGGCGCCACCAGCGAAGGTGGGCGCGGACCGTCCATCTGGGACACGTTCACCGCGACCGAGGGCAAGATCGCCCGCGGTGAACAAGCCAACGTAGCCGCCGACCACTACCACCGCTACCCCGAAGACATCGCGCTGATGGCCGAGCTCGGCGTCGGTGCCTACCGGATGTCCATCGCCTGGCCCCGCATCCAGCCCGACGGGAAGGGCGCGCCCAACCCCGAAGGGCTCGGCTTCTACGACAAGCTCATCGACGCCGTCTGCGAAGCCGGCATCGCTCCCGCCGTCACGCTCTACCACTGGGACACCCCGCAAGCGATCGAAGACGACGGCGGCTGGCTCTCCCGGACGACCGCTGAGCGCTTCGCCGAGTACGCCCAGATCATCGGAGACCGCTTCGCCGATCGGGTGAAACTGTGGATTCCGCTCAACGAGCCCATGGTCATGTCGATCTTCGGCTACGGCATCGGCGAGTACGCGCCCGGCAAGGTGCTCCTGCTCGACGCCATTCCCACCGCGCACCACCAGAACCTCGCCCACGGCCTCGCCGTCCAGGCCCTGCGCGCGGCCGGCGCGACGAACGTCGGCACGGCCAACAACCACTCGCCCATCTGGCCCGCGGACGACGACGCGCACGACGCCGCGGACTACCTCGACGCCCTGCTCAACCGGCTCTACGCCGACCCCATGCTGCTCGGCAGCTACCCCGAACAGCTCCACGAGCACCTCCCGGCCGGGTTCGCCGGCGACCTGCCCACCATCGCGCAGCCGCTCGACTTCTACGGCGTCAACTACTACGAGCCGCAGGGTGTTGCGAAGCCCGGCCCGGGCAACCCGCTGCCCTTCGAGCTGCGCGACATCGAGGGCTACCCGATGACGACGAACGCCTCGCCGATCGTCCCGCACGCCCTGCGCGAGCTGCTGCTGGACTTCCACCACCGCTACCAGGACAAACTGCCGCCGATCCAGATCACCGAGAACGGCTGCAGCTTCGCCGACGAAGTCGCCGAAGACGGTGGGGTGCACGATCCCGAACGCATCGACTTCCTGCACAGCCACCTGGTCGCGCTGCGCGAGGCGATGGACGCCGGGGTCGACGTCCGTGGCTACTTCTGCTGGTCCTTGATGGACAATTTCGAATGGTCCAAGGGTTACGCGCCGCGCTTCGGCCTGGTGCACGTCGACTACGAGACCCTGCGGCGGACGCCGAAGGACTCGTTCCACTGGTACCGGAAGCTGGTGCGGCATGAGTGAGCTTGCGAACGAATCAGATCGGCGCGTGAGTGAAACGACCCAGACCCTGCCGGAGGCGCTCGCCGAGCCCACCGAGCGGGTCCGGCCGGGCTGGATGAGCCTGCTGTTCTTCGCGAACATCGCGCTGTGGCTGGGCGTCTACGCGCCGATCCAGGTGCTGCTGCCGAAGCAGGCCGAGCTGCTCGACAGCGCGAACAAGGAAGCCGTGCTCGGGCTGGTGATGGGGTTCGGTGCGGCGGTGGCGCTGGTCGCCAACCCCGCGATCGGGCTGCTGTCCGACCGGACCTGCTCCCGGTTCGGCCGTCGCCACCCGTGGACCGTCGCCGGCGCGATCTTCGCCGCCGCCGGGCTGGTGGTGCTGGCGCTCGCGCCGACGGTCGCGGTGATGATCATCGGCTGGTGCCTCGTGCAGGGCGGGCTCAACGGCATGCTCGCCGCGCTCATGGCGGCCTTGCCCGACCGTGTCCCGGTCAAGCAGCTGGCCGTGGTCGGCGGCCTGGTCGGCATCGCGCAGATGCTCGGCACGGTGCTGGGCGCGGTCGTGGTCGTCGTCGTGCTCGGCCTGGCGGGGCTGCCCCTGGCCTACGCGGTCTGCGCCGGGATCGTGGTGATCGGCGCCGCGTTCTTCGTCCTCCGGACGCCGGACGCGCGGCTGCCGCTCGAGTTCCGCCCGCCGTGGGCGCTGCGCCCGGTGCTGCGCGACTTCTGGGTTTCGCCCCGGAAGTACCCCGACTTCGCGTGGGCGTGGAGCTGCCACTTCATGATCAACCTCGGCAACGCGTTCGGCACGCTCTACCTCCTGTACTTCCTCCAGGACGCCGTGCACTACGCGGATCCGGAGAACGGCCTGCTGATCATGATGGGCCTGTACGGCGTCGCGCTCGTCGCCGGCGCGGTGCTCGCCGGGCACTTCTCCGACAAGTCCGGACGGCGCAAGCCGTACGTCCTGGCGGCCTCCGGTGTGATGGCGCTGGCCGCCCTGCTGCTGGTCCTCTGGCAGAGCTGGCCGGTCGCGCTCGCCGCGTCCCCGCTGCTCGGCGTCGGTTTCGGGGCGTACATGGCGGTCGCGCTGGCGATGCTGACGCAGGTGCTCCCGGCGGCGCAGAACCGGGCCAAGGACTTCGGCATCATCAACATCGCGAACTCGCTGCCGCAGGTGGTCGCCCCGCTCGTGACGCCGCTGGTGCTCGCCTACCTCGGCGGCTACTCGGGCCTGTTCGCGGCTTCGGCGGTCGCGACGCTCTTGGCCGCGGTGCTCGTGCTGCGCGTGAAGGCGGTTCGCTAAGCCCCACAAGCCTGAAGGCCACCCTCGGACTATCGAGGGTGGCCTTCAATGCTTTTCGGGGATGGAACCGCGGGCCGGTGCCGGTCGGGGGAGGGGAGTGCAACGGCACCGGCCCGCGGAATTCGAGGGCCGCTCGGGGCGGTCAGCGGTGAACCAGTGGTCCATACCGCTTGTGATGATCAATCTAGCGGGGGATTACCCCCTGGGCTAGGGCTAACGCGGAAAATTTTCGATTAATCGCGGAGGGGACCGGGATGATGGCCGAGGACTGGTTCGCGCTGCTCGGGGGTGCGGGCGAAACAGTCCTCGGCCGGGGCGAGTGCGGGTGCGGGTCCGATGGGGCGATCGGTCGGCCGCGCTCGCCGGTCTGGGGTCAGGCCGTGACCGCTCGGCGCGGGTTCACCAACGCGTGGCGACCGGTGGTCTCGGCCGCGGTGGGCGGCGCGGGGTGCGTCGGCACCGGGCTCTTGCGACGGCCCTGGAACCGGCTGTCGGTTGCGGACTGTTGCTGCGGGGCCAGGCCGCCGGCCACGAGGTGTTCGTGTGCGACCTGCCAGACCGAGCACGGCGCCTTGCAGCGGTGCCACCGGGTCGAGCAGGTCGGGCAGTCGCCGCGCTCGTCGGGCTCGTGCATCTTCAGCATCGCGCGCCACGCCTCCGTCAGGCGGGGCAGTTCGGAGCGCGCAACCGAGACGAGCGACTGGGCGTCGGCGCGGTTCGCCAGGTCGGTCAGCATGTCGAGGCGCTCCCAGACCGCATTGCGGAGGACCTGCCCGAGTACCTGATCCATGTCAGCTCACCGTTACCTTTCCGCCATCTTGGCGGCTTCGTTGAGCGCGGCGCGCAGCTGTCCGAGCTGGCCGGACGTCAACCGCGCGGTCTCACCGGGAGGCGAGACCAGTACCACCTGGTTGTCTTCGACGAACACCGTGACCGCCCGCTCCCGGCTGATCAGGTCGCCGCACTGCACGCGCCAGACGAGCTGACCGCCTTCGTAGTGGCGGACGCTCGCGGTGCGGGGGTCCACCGCGGCGGCGGGGGTCACGGGGCGGACGGCGGAGACGGGAGAGACCGTCGCGACCGCCGGCCGCACGGCGCGGGCGGCCATGCCGGCATGTCCCCCTGCGAACGAGTCCACGAACTCCACGCCCTTCTCCGCTCTGTCGACAGTCTTCGAAGATGCCTTCTGCAACATCGCACCTTGCACAACGCTGCGGTTTTTCGTAGCTCTCCGTGATCGCTACCGGTGTCCGGGCGGTGACGGAGATCTGACAACTACAGTGAGGTGAAACCGGGTGCGATAGAAGGTGGAATCGGCGTCATAGCGGTGACTGGGCTCGGTTCCACGGTAAGCGGTCAACGGACTTCGCCCCGACCGATCAGGGCACCAGTTCGGCTGTTCACACGGTTCCGCAGGTTTGCCTACGCTGTTTCTCAGACGCCCGACCGGACAGTGGAGGGGGCGCGATGGACGCCAGTAACGGTGGCAGTGCCGAAGCCCGGCAGAGCCACGCAGTTCCCGCTGACGCGTGGGAGCAGCCGGAGATGAGAACGGCTCTCGCGTCGCGCGAGATCAGCGCCGTCTACCGGCTCCTGCGCAAGCACGGTGTCTCGCAGCGCCAGATCGCCGCGATGACCGGCCAATCCCAGTCCGAGGTGTCGGAGATCCTCAAGGGTCGCCAGGTCATGGCCTACGACGTGCTCACGAGGATCGCCGACGGCCTGGGCGTTCCCCGTGGGTACATGGGCCTCGCCTACGACGAGGCCACGGCGATACGCGTCGTCGGCTCCGCCGACGGCCAGCAGGCTGAGGAGGACGAGTCCGTGAAGCGACGGAGGTTCCTCGCGCACGCGGCCCAGGTCACGATGGGCGCGGCGGTGTTCGGCCCGGAATCCGGCACCTGGGCGGCCGGGCCGGCCAGGACGCCGGCGCCCGGGCGCATCGGCATGACCGACGTCCGCCAGGTGGAAGCCGCGACGCGGGCGCTGCGGGCGCTGGACTACCAGTACGGCGGCGGGTTCTGCCGCGACGCCGTGGTGGCGCAGCTGTCCTGGGGCCAGCAGATGCTCGAGGCGCACGGCACCGAAATCGTGAAGAACCGCCTGTACGTGGCGCTCGCCGACCTCCACTCGCTGGCCGGCTGGACCTCCTTCGACACCGGCCTGATGGACTCCGCCCGCGGCCACTTCGCGAACGCGCTGGACCTGGCCAAGCAGGGCGAAAACCATCCGCTGGTGGCGAACGTGCTCTACCGCATGGGCCGCGTCTACCTGCACCAGGACGCTCCGAACGACGCGCTCAAGCTGTTCCAGCTGGGCCAGATCGCGGCTCAGGAAAGCGGTTCCGAGCTGGCCGTCTCCGTGCTCTGCGCGAACGAGGCCTGGGCCTACGCGATGATGGGCAACGAAGAGCAGGCGGTGAAGCTGCTCGGCCGGAGCAAGGACGAGTTCGAGCGCGCCAACCTGGCCGAAGCCGAGTCCTGGGTCAAGTTCTTCACCGAGACCGACGTCTACGCCATGGTCGGCACCGTCCACACGGTCCTCGCGCAGAAGAACGCGGAGCACACGAAGTACGCGATCCCCGCGCTGACCAAGGCCGTCGAGTCCTATGACGACGAAATGGCCCGCTCCAAGACCTTCATGCTGAGCGCGCTGGCCACCAACCACCTGCTCGACGGCGACCTCGACCACGGCGCCAAGGTCGGCGGCAAGGCCATCGACTGCGCCGAGGGCATCAAGTCCGAGCGGGTCAAGGACCGGATGCGGCCTCTGCAGGAAGAGGCCGAGCGCCGCCGCAACAACGCCGACGCCCGTGACCTCGCCGACCGCCTCCACGCTTTCTACGCCGCCTGACCCCGAAAGGGCCGGCGCGGTCTTGGACGGCCGGTTCACCTCGGAGAAGCTGCGTGGCGTGCTGGCCGAAACCAGCGCGCTGCTGGGTCTCGACCCGGCGGGCGCGCGGTTGCTGCGGTTCACCAACAACGCGGTGTACGCGCTGGTCACGGCACCGTTCGTGATCCGGATCGTCGGCTCGACGCAGCTGCGGCACCGCGTCGGCACGGTCGTGCGGGTGGCCCGGCACTTCGAGGAGCACGGCGTCCCCGCGATCCGGCTGCTCGGCGACGTCGAGCAGCCGCTGGAGGTCGGCGGGCACCTGGTGACCGTGTGGCACCGGGTGCCGAGCATCGGCCGCCCGGCGACGTCCACCGACCTGGCCCGGCTGCTGCGCCAGGTGCACGCCCTGCCCCCGCCGGAGGGGCTCGCCGAGTGGGCGCCGTTCGCCGCGGTGCGGGCTCGGGTGTCCGACGCCGAGGAGCTCGGCGACGCCGACCGGGAGTTCCTGCTCGACCGCTGCGCCGAGCTCGAGGCGGAGCTGGCCGAGCTGGCCTTTCCGCTGCCCAGGGGCCTGGTCCACGGCGACGCGTACCCCGGCAACGTCATCCCCGGCCCGGCGGGCCCGGTGCTGTGCGACTTCGATTCGTCGTGCGTCGGCCCGCCGGAATGGGACCTGACGCCGCTCGCGGTCGGCCGCGAGCGGTTCGGCGACCCGCCGGTGCGCTACCGGATGTTCGCCACGGCGTACGGCTTCGACGTGACGTCGTGGCCCGGGTTCGCCGTGCTCCGGGGGATCCGCGAGCTGAAGCTCACGACGAGCGTGCTGCCGATCCTGCGCAGCCGGCCGCAGGTGCGCCCGGAGCTGTACCGGCGGCTGGACGACTTCCGCAACGCGCGGACCGACACGCGGTGGACGCGTTACCGCTGACCGTCATCTGTCACTTGGTGTGATCGACACCACAGCCTGCACGTGCATTCGCCGACTGCAAATGACCGTTCGTCGCATCCAAAAGGGCGCCCGCTCAGGGTAGAAAGTTCTGCCCGACCGGTCACCCCCAATGGATGCCGAGTCATCCCAATGCGCAAGTTGCAGCTACTCGCGGTGACTTCGCACCGGGTCCTACCTGCGGCAACGACGTTTCAGGAGGCGACGACCGGCGCCCGCGTCAGCACGACGGCGAACCCGAACGCCAGTCCCATCACGGTCAGCTCGAGCGTCGCCCAGGCGGCGAGCGCCGTGCGGTCGTGCCGGACGATCCGCGGCAGCAGCCGCCAGCGGACGTTCGCGCCGAGCAGCGCGATGACGCCGGTGCACACGACCTTCAGGATGAGCAGCTGCCCGTACGGCGTCGTGAAGATCGCCGTCCAGAAGCCGATGGTCGGGTTGAGCGAGATCTCGGCCAGGCCGTTGAACAGCCCGGTCGCCACCGAGAGGACCAGGCAGAGCGTCGCCAGCTTCGAGAACCGGGGCAGCGCGTGCGCCAGCAGCGTCCGGTTCGCCACCAGCAGCACGGTCATCGCGCCGAGGCCGCCGGTCCAGGCGACGGCGCTCATGACGTGCAGCTCCATCGAGATCATCGTGTAGTCGTGGTAGTTCCAGTTCGACGCGTGCCCGGTGACCGGCAGCGGCAGCAGCGCGAACAGGCCGAGCCCGACCCGGACCTCGGCGGGCACCTTCTCGCCGAAGCGCAGCGCCAGCGCGCCGATCCCGGCGTGGACCAGCGCGAGCGCGGCGACGATGACGAGCGCCTTCCCGGCGCCGACGTTCGCGATGTACTGGCCGATGTCCGACGGCGAGAGCGTCGGCGAGCCCGGCTTGTACTCCGCGGTCTGCAGGACCAGCGCGACGACCGCGGCGGTGGCCCAGACGAGCGCGGCCGCCACGCCGGCCGGGCGGGCCAGCCGCATGACCGGCTCGGTGAGCTTCGGCCGGTCGTAGCCGACGAGCACGGACAGCAGGGCGAGCCCGATGGTCGTGACCGCGGCGAGGTCGAGCAGCACGCGCACGACCGGGATCCCGGCCGAGACCACCGCGCTGGGTTCCACCACCCCGGGCACCGGGGCGGTGGACATGAGCGCGACGCCGACCAGGGCGCCGAGCAGCCCCGCCGTCACGACGCACAGCAGCGTCGAATAGCGGGGTTTCGCGGTGGTCTCGGCCTGGGTCATCAGTTCTTCTCTTCGACTTTGCCGCCCGACCGCAGGGCCACGGTCAGGCCGATCGCGAGCAGCACGACGGCACCGGCGATCCACACCCAGATCGGGACGCCACCCGAGGTCGACGACGTGGACGCCTGGGCGGAGCCGCCCGGCGACCGCGCCGCGTCGACGGTCGCCGGCGTGCCGGAGCCGGCGGTCGTCAGGGTGAAGGTGAGCTCACCGGTCACCGGGTGGCCGTCCGCGGAGAGCACCCGGTAGCCGATGGTGTACTTCCCGGCCGGGCCGAGCGGCCGCAGCGGCGCGCTGATGACGTTGTTCACCACGCTGATCGGACCCTCGGCCCACTGGCCGCCGCCGGGTCCGGTCACCGCGATCTGGTTGACGTCCGCACCCTGCACGTACTGGTCGAACGTCAGGCTGATCTTCGGCGGGCCGGCCGCGACGGACGAGCCGTTCGCCGGGTCCGAGGAGATCAGCACGTTGTGGGCCAGCGCCGGGGTGGCCGTGCCGAGCACGGCCACCGCGGTCAACGCCAGCGCGACGAGCACACCGCGCATTTAGCTGTTGCCTCCCGACTTCGCCGTGGCCTTGCGGGCCCGGATGGTCGCGCCGGCCCCGACGCCGAGGCCGATCGCGCCGACGAGCAGGCCGGCGCCGCCGAGCCAGCGGGCCGTGTTGTCCGACGTCGCCGCGGCTTGAGTCTGCTCCCCGCTGCTGGAGGCCGTGTTCGCGGCCATCCCGGCGTGGTCGCCGTCGCCCTCGGCCTTCGCGGCCAGCTTGACCGACGGCGTCGGGTGCTCCGGCTCTTCGCCGTTCGCCGGCGTCGGCTGGTTCCAGTCGACGACCTTGCCGTCACTGTAGGTCTGGTGGGCCGGGAACTCGACCTGGTCCACGTTGGTCGGCAGGGGGCCGAAGCTGACCGAGAACTCCTGGTAGTCGGTGGCCTTGAGCTCGCTGCCCGGCTGCGCGGTCCAGGTCACCGCGGTCACGGCCTCGGTGATCTGCGTGCCGTTGTCCTTGGTGATCGGGGCCGGCAGCTTCGACTTGGTCACCTGGGCGGTCCAGCCGGGGACGGGCTTGGTGCGCACCGAGCCGATGCCGTAGTCCGCCTTGAAGTCGACGGCGACCTTCGTGGTGGTGATCGGGTCCTTCTCCTCGCTCGGCACGCGGAACACGACCGCCGCGTAGCCGCCCTTCGTGGGCTGCGGGCCGTAGACGTTGGCGGTGACGTGCGCGGACGCGACGCCGGCGCCGAGCAGACCGGCGACACCGACGGTGGCGGCCAGGAAACCGGCGCGCTTGAAGACGTGCTGGGACATGGGTTCACTCCTGATGAACTCAAGAAGGGGCAGCGGACTCGGGGGTCCGCTGGTTCGGGGACGAGCTGGGTTCAGGAGTGGACGGGTGGGCCGCGCCGCCCGCGGATCCGGCGCAGGTCGACGCCGACGAGGTGCCCGGGCGCGTCGACGCGGACGGGCACGAGCGCGGGGGCCGCCGGCACCGGCAGCGGCGTGAGCAGCCGCGGCAGGAACGCGCGCAGCACGGCCAGCACGGTGAGCAGCATCGTGTCCGCGCGGGCGAGCAGGAGCGCGGTCACCAGCGTGGCGGCGGCGTGCGCGCCGATCATGCCGAGCCCGGTGCGGCCGGGCATCGCGTACATGTCGTGGTGGCCGGCGAGCGTGGTGAGCAGCAGGTGCATCACCAGCTGGGCGATCCCCAGCAGGGTGATCGTGGCGACCGGGCCGCGGGCCTTGCGGGCGAACGCGGCCGCCGTCCAGCCGAAGAGGCCGGTGAGCAGCGCGGTCATCGCCGGGTCCGGCAGGCCGCCGTCGGCGAGCCGGTGCGCGGTCACGGAAAGCGCGGCGGCGCTCACGGCGAGCAACACTTCGCGGGTAGCACCCAGCACGGCGGGTCGCCGTGCCGGAACGCTCATGCCGAGCAGCCTAAGGGACCTGTTCGGGCGTGAGCGTGTGATCCCGTGAAGTGAGCACACAAGGAGTTCACGTCCCGCGCCACGCCGTGGTTCAGCCCACTTGTTGCCGATCTCGGCGAGGTGGGCCACGGTGGGCCGGAGCCGGGGGTTTCGGCGGCCCGTGCCGTGGGTACTGAGCCGTCGGTCAGGAACTAGCCCGTTCGGGTGAAGGCCGGCGCGAAGGGCGGGAGAGCGACACGGATGAACCTCTTCGACTACATCTCCGACCGGGCGAGCAAGCTGTGGCTGGAGGCCTACCTGCACACCAGCATGGTGGTGCAGTGCACGATCATCGCCGCGGTCCTCGGCGTGCTGATCGGGGTCGCGGTGTACCGCAGCCCGATCGGCTCGGCGGTGGCCACGGCGCTGGCGAGCACGATCCTGACGGTCCCGTCGTTCGCCCTCCTGGGCCTGCTGATCCCCCTCTCGGGGCTCGGTCCGACGACCGCCGTGATCGCGCTGGTGCTCTACGGCCTGCTGCCGATCGTCCGGAACACCATCGTCGGGCTCGACGGCGTCGACCCGGCGATCACCGACGCCGCCCGCGGCATCGGGATGAGCCGCTTCGGCGTGCTCACCCGGGTCGAGCTGCGGCTGGCGTGGCCGGCGATCCTCACCGGGATGCGGGTGGCCACCCAGATGCTGATGGGCATCGCGGTGATCGCCGCCTACGCGAAGGGCCCCGGCTTCGGCGCCGAGGTCTTCTCCGGGCTCACGAACGCGGGGAGCACGAACTCCCTCAACCAAGCCGTCACGGGCACGGTCGGGGTCGTCATCCTCGCCCTGCTGCTCGACGGCGTCTACGTCCTGATCAAGCGCTTCACCATCTCTAGGGGTGTCCGTGGCTGAGAACGAGGAAGTCTCCGGCGTCGAAATCGAGCTGGAGCACGTGACCAAGCGGTACCCCGGCACCCGTGAAGCGGCGGTCGACGACTTCTCGATGGTCGTGCCCGCGGGCAAGATCGTCGTCTTCGTCGGCCCGTCGGGCTGCGGCAAGACCACGACCATGCGGATGATCAACCGGCTGGTCCAGCCGACGTCGGGCAAGATCACCATCGGCGGCGAGGACGCGCTGAGCCTGGACGTCGACACGCTGCGCCGTCGCATCGGCTACGCCATCCAGCAGGCCGGGCTGTTCCCGCACTTCACCGTCGCGCAGAACATCGCGGTGGTGCCGGGCCTGCTCGGCTGGGACAAGAAGAAGGTCAACGACCGGGTCGAGGAGATGATGGACCTGGTCGGGCTGGACCCGGCCGACTTCCGCGACCGCTTCCCGCGCCAGCTCTCCGGCGGCCAGCAGCAGCGCGTCGGCGTGGCACGGGCGCTCGCCGCGGACCCGCCGGTGCTGCTGATGGACGAGCCGTTCGGCGCGGTCGACCCGATCACCCGCGGCAACCTGCAGGACGAGCTGCTGCGCCTGCAGAGCGAGCTGAAGAAGACGATCGTGTTCGTCACGCACGACTTCGACGAGGCCGTGAAGCTGGGCGACAAGATCGCGGTGCTCGGCAACCAGTCGACGATCCTGCAGTACGACACCCCGGAAGCGATCCTGGCGAACCCGGCGGACGACACGGTCGCGGGATTCGTGGGCGCGGGCGCGTCCCTGAAGCAGCTGACGCTGCTGCGCGTCCGGGACGTCGAGCTGGAGCAGGACGCCCTGACCGTGACCGCGGACGAGTCGCCCGCTTCGGTGCGGGAGAAGCTCCAGTCGTCGCGCAAGCACTTCGCGCTGGTGCTGGACGCGCGCCGCCGTCCCACGCGGTGGGTGCACGTCCGCGAGCTCACGTCGGCGACGTCGCTGGCGAACCTCGGCAAGCCGCTGCGGGACGTCGTCAGCCTGCAGTCGACGCTCCAGGACGCGCTCGAGGCGATGCTCGCCGAGGGCGGCTCGGTACCGGTCACCGGCGCGCGCGGCGAGTACGCGGGCACCATCCAGCTGGACACCGTGATCGCGACCATCCAGCAGCTGCGCGACGAGCACACGAACGGCGAAGAGGTGTCCGCATGACGGCGGCCGCCGTCGACACCGGCTTCAGCACCGAGTCGGGCTCGCGGCGCGCGGAACGCGTCCGGCTGTTCGCCCAGCCGGTCGCGGTGCTGGTGATCGTCGCGGTGACGCTGGTCTCGGTGTTCTCCAGCGGGCTGAACGCGACGGAGAAGGAGACCCTCAACGCGTCGACGCTGCTCACCGCGTTGTGGGACCACGTGCTGATGACGCTCGTGGTGACCGCGATCGTCGTGCTGGTCGCGGTGCCGCTCGGGGTGATCGTGACGCGGCCGTGGGCGCGCTTCCTGGCGCCGATCTTCCTGGCCATCGCGAACATCGGCCAGGCCGCGCCCGCGCTGGGCGTGCTGGTGCTGTGGTTCATCGTCACCGGCGCGACCGGCGGGATCTGGGTGGCGGCGCTGCCGCTGGCGTTCTATTCGCTGCTGCCGGTGCTGCGGAACACGATGGTCGGCATCCAGCAGGTCGACCCGGCCCTGATCGACGCGGGCCGCGGCATCGGCATGTCGGCGGGCGCGGTGCTCTGGCGCGTCGAGCTCCCGCTGGCCGTCCCGCTGATCCTGGCCGGCCTGCGCACGTCCCTGGTGCTGGCGGTCGGCACGGCGACGTTCGGCATGTTCGTCAACGCGGGCGGCTTCGGGCTGCTCATCGACACGGGTTACAAGCTGAACCTGACGTCGGTGCTGGTGACGGGCTCGGTGCTGGCGGTCGCGCTGGCGCTGCTGGTGGACTGGCTGGGCGCGGTCGCCGAACAGTACTTCGGACCGAAGGGGCTGCGATGAAACTCCGGCGACTGGCAGTCGTGGCGCTGCTGGGGGTGACGCTGTCGTCCTGCGGGCTGACGGTCAACCAGGCGGTCCCGTACGACATCAAGCCGGGCTCGATCCAGCCGATCCCGTCCCTGCAGGGGGTGAAGGTGACGGTGGGGTCGAAGGACTTCACCGAGAACATCATCCTGGCGTACATGGCCGAGATGGCCCTGACGGCCGCGGGCGCGGACGTCGTGGACCTCTCGGACATCAAGGGGTCGAACTCGTCGCGCCAGGCCCTGCTGTCGGGCCAGACGGACGTGACGTGGGAGTACACGGGCACGGGCTGGATCAACTACCAGGGCAACGAGCTCCCGGTCCCCGGCGGCGAGCAGGCCCAGTACGAAGCGACGGCCAAGGCGGACGAGGAGAAGTTCGGCGTCACCTGGCTGAAGTACTCGCCGCTGAACGACCAGTACGCGTTCGCGGTGACGGAGAAGTACGGCGCCGAGAACAACCTGAAGACGACGTCGGACCTGGCGGCGTTCATCAAGCAGAAGCCGGACCAGGCGGTGTTCTGCCTGGAGACGGAGTTCACCAGCCGCCAGGACGGCTTCCCCGCCGCGGTGAAGGCGTACGGCTTCCAGAACCCGACGGTGAAGAACTTCGGCATCGGCACGATCTACTCGGCGGTGGCGAGCGGAACCTGCCCGGTGGGCGAGGTCTTCACCACGGACGGCCGGATCTCGGGGCTGAACCTGCGGGTGCTGGAGGACGACAAGAAGGCGTTCCCCCAGTACAACGCGGTGGCAACGCTGCGAACGGAGTGGCTGAAGCAACACCCGGAGGTTCGCGGCCCCCTGGAGAAGATCAGCGCGGCGATCGACAACGAGCAGATGGTCGAGCTGTGCAAGCAGGTCGACGTGGACGGCGAGGACGCGGGGAAGGTCGCCCACGACTGGATGGTGAAGAAGGGCTTCATCCAGTAACCCCTCGTGAGTGGTAAGGCGGGTTAGAACCCGCTTTACCACTCACGAGCGTCAGATCCCCAGCCGGTGCAGCAGCTGTCCTTCGAGCCGTTCCAGCTCTCCGGCGACCGCGCGGTGTACCGACTTCCGCCGTGCCGCCGGCATCCGCTCCGACGCCCGGACCGAAGCCGACAGCTGCTCCAGCGTCCCCAGTGCTCCCGCGGCGAACTCCCGGTCCGCGGCCGATGCCTTCTCCGACTTCTGCAGGTCGCGGCAGCCCTCGGCCACCCCGGCGATGCGGGCGTGCAGGGCCGCGCCGCGGCCGGTGTACTCGCCCAGCTTGTCGACCGAGACTCCGAGCTTGCGCGCCTGGTAGCGGTCGTACGCCTCCCTGGCCGCGCCCGCCGCGCGGACCGCCAGCGGTGCCACCACCGGGATCACCGCCGGGCCGAGCACCTTCGCCACCGCGACCGCGTTCTTCGCCCTCTTAGGGGTGAACCTGGCTTCACCCTCGACCTTGGCCTTGCGCGCCATGGCACCTCCTGCGACGTGTCGACGTCGAACTTACTGGTCGCCCGGGTGGCGGGCATGTCGGCTCGGCGGTGGGAATCTAGAGTGATCTCCATGAACACCGAGGTGGTACTCGACGCGGGCGCGGTCAGCCGCTGCCGTCGGCGCGTGCACCTCGAGCACGACCCCGCCATGCGCGAGGTACCGCTTTCCCCGCCCGACCCCACCGCGCAGCAGCGGATCGCCGACGCCACCGCCCACCGCGAGGACATCGTCACCCGGCTGATGGCCGCGAACGACGACCACTGGGTGAAGATCGGCCGCGACCTGCCGGCCGCCGAGCGCGTCGAGCAGACGTTGCAGGCCTTCGCCGACGGCGCCCGCTACATCTGGGGCGCGCTGCTGCCGGTCGACGCGGCCGGGCACCGGCGCGGCGGCATCGACCTGCTCGTCCGCAGCGGCCGCGGGTACGTCCCGGTGCTCGTCGTGCGCCACCGCATCACCGACCGCGGGGCCGGTGCCATCGTCACCCCGATGACCGATCTCGACCCGGGACACCGGAAAGCCGACGAAGGCCGCAAGGTCCGCTCGCAGCCGCGTGACCAGCTCCGTCTGGTGCACATCCGCCGCATGCTGCAGACGCTCGGGCAGGCCGACGAGACCCGCACCCTCGGCGGCGTCATCGGCCTCGACGCCGACGTCGTCGTCTGGCACGACCTGTCCGCGGGCACCTGGCCCGGCGGCCGCACCGCGCTCACCGAATACCAGGCCCGGTTCGCCGACCGGCTGGCCATCGCGACCGCCGCCGCGAACGGCGAGGAGCCGCTCGCCGAGCCGTCGCGCGTGCTGGAGTGCCGCCGCTGCCCGTGGTGGCCGACGTGCGAGGTCGTGCTCACCGAGACGCGGGACGTCAGCCTCGTCGTCCGCGGCGAGGACGCCGTCGAGCTGCGCCGGGCCGGTGTGTCCACTGTGGACAAGCTGGCCGCGCTCGACCCGGCGGGCGAGCCGCCGGCGGTGAACTGGACCGGCGTCACGTTCCCGGACGCGGTCGTGCTCGCCCGGGCCTGGCTGGCCGACCTGACGCTGGTGCGCCGGGTGGATCGGGTCGAGGTGCCGCGCGCCGACGTCGAGGTCGACGTCGACATGGAGAGCTTCGGCGACGCCGGTGCGTACCTCTGGGGCTGCCTGCTGACCGGCGCCGACATCGGTGTCACGCCGGGCTACCGCGCCTTCGCGACGTGGGACCCGCTGCCCACCGACGACGAGGCCCGCTCGTTCGCCGACTTCTGGGCGTGGCTCACCGACGTTCGCGAGCGCACCGAAGCGGCCGGCCTGACCTTCCGCGCCTACTGCTACAACGCGCTGGCCGAGAACCGCTGGCTCTTCGGCTCCGTCGAGCGCTTCGGCGACCACCCGGGCGTCCCGGCGAAGAAGGACATCCAGTCCTTTGTGGATTCCGAGCAGTGGGTGGACCTCTTCCGCAGCGTCACCGACCAGTTCCTGTGCTCCCACGGCAAGGGCCTGAAGGTGATCGCACCGGTGGCCGGGTTCTCGTGGCGCGACCCCGAGGCGGGCGGCGAGGCGTCGATGCGCTGGTACCGCGACGCGGTCGGCATGGACGGCGAGAAGCCGGACGACGACCAGCGCGAGCGGCTCCTGCGCTACAACGAAGACGACGTCCTCGCGACGCGGGCGCTGCGCGAGTGGATCGACGCGCGGGCGCAGGCCGAAGTGCCGTACATGCTCGACCTCTGAGTATTTCGCCGACTAAGACACTTGCCTGCTGGCGCGTCCTGCGTAATACTCGTCTGCGAGTACTCGTAGACGAGGAGTCGAGATGAAGCGGCGGAAGGTCGGCAACGTCCTCGGGTTGGCCGTGCTGTCCGTCGTGCTGGAACGCCCCATGCACCCGTACGAAATGGCGGCCGTGCTCAAGCAGCGCGGCAAGGACGCCGACCTGCCGATCAAGTGGGGCTCGCTCTACACCGTCGTCGCCAACCTGGAGAAACACGGCTTCGTCGAGGCGGTCGAGAGCGTGAAGGACGGCGGACGGCCCGAGCGGACCGTCTACCGGATCACCCCGGCCGGCCGCGACGAGTTCGAGGACTGGGTGCGCGAGCTCGTCGGCACGGTCGACCGGGAACCGCCGCGGTTCAAGGCCGGGCTGTCGATGATCGGCGTCCTGGGTCCGGACCAGGCGATCGGCCGGCTGCGGGAGCGGCTGGAGCAGCTCGGTGCCCGCGCGGAGGCGCACCGCGCGGCGCTCGAACAGCTGCGGCCGCTCATGCCGCGGCTGTTCTTGGTGGAGGTCGAGTACGACCTCGCGATGACGGAAGCCGAAGCGCGCTGGGTTCGCGGCTTCCTCGAAGAACTGACCACCGGCGCCCTGCCGGGCCTCGATGCCTGGCGGCGCTACCACGAAACCGGCGAATTCCCGGACGACCTGGGGGAGTTCGTGGAGAGGTAGGAACCGATGGAGACGACCCGCAAGCACAGGGTGCCCGAGATGGAGGGCTTCCAGGCCCGCTGGTACGCCAAGAACCGCGGCACCGAGGCCCAGCTCGCGCAGTACCGGCGGCAGGCGGCCGAAGTGACCGCCGGGCTGGCCGACGGCGCGGAAATCCTGGAGGTGGCGCCCGGCCCCGGCTTCTTCGCCGTGGAGCTGGCGAAGCGCGGCTACCGCGTCACCGGGCTCGACATCAGCCACACCATGGTCGAGATCGCCCGCGAAAACGGCGCGGGTCTCGACGTCGACTTCCGGCAGGGCGACATCACGCACGCGCCCTTCGACGCCGGGTCGTTCGACTTCGTGATCTGCCAGGCCGCGTTCAAGAACTTCCGCCAGCCGGTGACGGCGCTGAACGAGATGCACCGCGTGCTGCGCCCGGGCGGGTTCGCGGTGATCCACGACCTCAACCACGAGGCCACCGGCGCGGACATCGACCGCGAGGTGGCCGGGATGAACGTCGGCGTGGTCGCCGGGTTCACCGTCCGGCAGACGCTGGGCTGGCTGCGGCGCCGGGCGTTCACGCGGGAGCAGTTCGAGACGCTGGCCGCGGAAAGCGCGTTCGGCGGCTGCTCGGTCACCGCCGACGGCGTCGGCCTGGAGGTCCGGCTGACCCGCTGACCGGGTGGGGGCGGCACTTTCCCGGGGGAAGTGCCGCCCTCCGGGGTCAGCGCGGAGCCATCCGCAGCGAGCCGTCCATCCGGACGACCTCGCCGTTCAGGTAGTCGTGGTCGATGAGCGACAGCGCGAGCTGCGCGTACTCGTCCGGCCGCGCGAGGCGCTTCGGGAACGGGACGCCGGCCGCGAGCGACGCGCGGAAGTCGTCGCTGACCGTGGCGAGCATCGGGGTGTCGACGATGCCCGGCGCGATGGTCAGCACGCGGATGCCGTGCGAGGCCAGGTCACGGGCCGCGGGCAGCGTCATGCCGACGACACCGCCCTTGGACGACGAGTAGGCGACCTGCCCGATCTGACCGTCGAACGCGGCGATCGAGGCGGTGTTGATGATGACGCCGCGGGCGTCGTCTTCGAGCGGCTCGGTCTTGGCGATCGCCTCGGACGCGATCGTCAGCACGTTGAACGTGCCGACCAGGTTGATCTGGATGACCTTCGCGTACAGCGCGAGGTCGTGGCGGCCCTTCTTGGACAGGATCCGTGCGGACGGCCCGATGCCGGCGCAGTTCACCACGGTCCGCAGCGGCACGCCGGAGCCGGCCGCGGTCGCGACGGCGGCCTCGACCTGCTCGACGTCGGTGACGTCGGCCTCGACGTAGGTGATCCCGTCGACCTGCTCGGCCTTCTCGATGGACGAGGCCAGGTCCAGCGCGAACACCCGCGCGCCCTTCGCCGCGAGGGCCTTCGCCGTCGCCCCGCCGAGGCCGGACGCGCCCCCGGTGACGAGCGCCGCGGTGTCGGTGATCTGCATCTTTGCGGTTCCCTTCGTCTTCACGTTCGCGGAGACAGGTTAACGCTCGTTCGCATGCGGGTGGCTCGTGTCTTCGCTCACCGCTCTCGGGCCCGACCGGTTCCGTTAGCGTCGTGGTCAACTCGGGCTGTCACCTTCAGCAGCATGACGCCAGCTCGCATCGTGGTGGTAGGAACCGGATACGTCGGCTTGACCACGGGGGCCTGCCTGGCCAGTCTCGGGCATTTCGTCACCTGCGTGGACGTCGACCGCGCGAAGGTCTCCCGCCTGGCCGCCGGCCGCGTCGACATCCTCGAACCCGGCCTCGACGACCTGGTCAACCGCGGGCTCGCGGCCGGCCGCCTCCGGTTCGTCGTCGGCGCGCGGGACGCGGTCCGCGACGCGCAGGCGGTGTTCCTCTGCGTGCCGACGCCGATGGGCGCCGGCGGTTCCGCGGACCTGCGCGCGGTCGAGGCGGTGACGGCCGAGATCGGCGACGTCCTGCCCGCCGGCTGCGCGCTGGTCACCAAGTCGACCGTGCCGGTCGGGACGTCGAAGCGGATCCAGGCGCTGGTCGGGCGGACCGACGTGCCGGTCGTGTCGAACCCCGAGTTCCTGCGCGAAGGCACCGCGGTCGCGGACTTCCTCGGCCCGGACCGGATCGTCGTCGGCTCGGACGACCTCGCCGCAGCGCGCTGGGTCGGCGAGCTGTACGCCCAGCTCGACGCGCCGGTCGTCGTCGCCGACGCGGCCAGCGCGGAGCTCGTCAAGTACGCCGCGAACTGCTACCTCGCGCTGAAGCTGTCCTACGTCAACTCGATCGCCGAGCTGTGCGAACGGCTCGGCGCGGACATCGACCTCGTCACCGAGGGCATGGGCTACGACCGGCGCATCGGGCGGACGTTCCTCAAACCCGGCCCCGGCTGGGGCGGCTCCTGCCTGCCGAAGGACACCAGCGCGCTGGTCAAGGTGGCCGAGTCGGTCAACTACGACTTCACCATGCTGACCTCGGCCATCGACGAGAACATCGCCCAGCGCGACCGGATCGTCGCGAAGATCGCCGGCGCGGTCGGCGGGACGCTGGCCGGCGCCCGGATCGGCGTGCTGGGCCTGGCGTTCAAGGCCGGCACGAACGACCTGCGCGACTCGCCCGCGCTCGCCGTCTCGTCGGTGCTGGGTGCGCTGGGCGCGGAGCTGACCGCCTACGACCCGGCCGTCGACGGCGAGATCGCCGGGATGACCGTCGTGGACGACGCCTACCAGGTGGCGAAGGACGCGGACGTCGTCGTCGTGCTGACCGAGTGGGCCGAGTTCAAGCACCTCGACTGGGCCGCGATGGCCGAGCTGATGGACGGCATCGACGTCGTCGACACGCGCAACCTGCTCGACCCGCGGGTGATCGTGGCCGCCGGGCTGTCCTGGCAGGGCGTCGGACGGCCGCGGGCGGCGGCGAAAATCAAGGTGTCCTGACCGCGTGACGCTGGCTACGATCCGGAATCGTGCCAGTATCCGTATCCGTCGAACTCAACCACCTGATCATCCCGTCCCGGAACAACCGGGAATCCGCCGAATTCCTGGCGACCCTGCTCGGCCTCGAGGTCGGGGAACAGTGGGGTCCGTTCATCCCCGTCGAGACGCGCAACGGCGTCCGGCTGGACTTCGCGAGCGTCCCCGAAGCGGACCTCCGCCTGCAGCACTACTGCTTCCTGGTCCCGGAAGACGACTTCGACGCCGTCTTCGCGCGGCTGGTCGAATCGGGCGTGACCTATTTCGCCGATCCGCAGATGAAGCAGGTCGGCGAAATCAACCACAACCACGGCGGCCGTGGCGTCTACTTCCTCGATCCCGGCGGCAACGGGCTGGAAATCATCACGCAGCCGTACGAACCCGAGCGGCGTCGTCCGACGGCTTGGTAATTCGTTAGCTTTGCGTACTATCGGGGTATGTTCACGACGAGGCCGGAACTGACCGGCACCTTCGGGATGGTGGCATCGACGCACTGGCTGGCTTCGGCCACCGGGATGGCGGTGCTGGAGGACGGCGGCAACGCGTTCGACGCGGCGGTCGCGGCCGGCTTCGTCCTGCAGGTCGCCGAGCCGCACCTGTGCGGCCCGGCCGGTCAGGTACCCGGCCTTTTCGTGACGGCGGACGACCCGACCCCGCGGGCGCTGGCCGGCCAAGGCCCGTCGCCCGCGGGGGCCACGCCGTCGCACTTCGCCTCGCTGGGCCTGGACCTGATCCCGGGCAGCGGCCTGCTCCCGGCGACGGTGCCGGGCGCCTGGGACGCCTGGCTCCTGCTCCTTCGCGACTACGGCACGAAGCCGCTTCGCGAGGTGCTGTCGTACGCGATCGGCTACGCACGCAACGGCGTCCCGCTGGTGTCGCGAGTCGGCGACACGATCAACGCGGTGTCGCGCCTGTTCACCGAGCACTGGCCGACGTCGGCGGCGCTCTGGATGCCCGGCGGCAAGCCGGCGTCCGGCCTGCACCGGAACCCGGCGCTGGCCGACACGTGGGAGCGGCTGCTGCGCGAGGCGGAGTCGGTCCCGGGCCGCGAAGCACAGCTCGACGCGGGACGTCGTGCCTGGTCACAGGGTTTCGTGGCGGAAGCGATCGACGCGTTCAGCCGCCAGGCGTTCCGCGACGACTCCGGCCGCGACCACGCGGGCCTGCTGACGGGAGACGACCTGGCGTCGTGGTCGGCGACGTACGAGACCCCGGCGTTCGTCGACCTCGACGACTGGCGCCTGGTGAAGCTGGGCGGCTGGACGCAGGGGCCGGCCCTGCTGCAGCAGGCGCTCCTGCTGCACGGCTTCCGCGACGAGCTGTCCTATGTGGACGGAATCCCGTCGGAACGCACGGTGCACCTGGCGACCGAAGCGGCGAAGCTGGCGTTCGCGGACCGCGAGGCGTGGTACGGCGACACCGACGTACCCCTGGACGTGCTGCTCTCGGCGTCGTACACGGACTCCCGCCGAGCGCTGATCGGTGAGTCGGCTTCGGCTGAGCTCCGCCCCGGCGACGCCCGCGGCCCGGCTCGTCTCCCGGCGATCCTGGATTCCCTGCAGGGCATCGAAGGCGGCGACGGCGCAACGGGCGAGCCGACGGTCGGCCCCCAGGGGCAGACCCGCGGCGACACGGTCCACTTGGACGTCGTCGACGCGGCGGGCAACCTGGTGTCCCTGACGCCGTCGGGCGGCTGGCTGCAGTCGAGCCCGACGATCCCTTCGCTGGGCTTTTGTTTGGATTCCCGCGGCCAGATGTTCTGGCTGGAGCAGGGTTTGCCCAATTCCCTGGCCCCGCGCAAACGCCCGCGCATCACCCTGTCCCCGTCCCTGGCCCTGCACGACGGCGTCCCGACGTTGGCGTTCGGCACCCCCGGCGGCGACCAACAGGACCAGTGGCAGCTGTGTTTCTGGCTGGCCCACGTGTACGGCGGCTTGAACCTCCAGGAGTCGATCGACTCCCCGGCCTGGCACACGACGGCGTTCCCGAGCTCGTTCTACCCGCGCTCGTGGAACCCGCGCGAACTGGTGGCGGAGTCACGGCTGGGCGCGTCCACTTTGGACACCCTGCGCGCCCGCGGCCACCAGCTCGTGGACGCGGGCGACTGGGCCCTGGGCCGCCTGTCGGCGGTTTCCCGCGCGGACGGCGTCCTGCGGGCGGCCGCCAACGCGCGCGGAATGCAGGGCTACGCGGCGGGCCGCTAGGGCTTCTCCCACAGCCAGAACTCGATGCCCTGGTCGTCCGTGCAGTCGGCGGTGTTCCCGTACGGGTGGTTCTCGACGTCGCCCGCCCGACCACCCTGCTCGCGGACGCGGGTGAGCGCCGACGCGAGGTCGTCCACCGCGTACATCAGCTTCCAGCCGGTCTGGCGGTCGCCGCCCCACAGGCCGCCTTCGAGGGCGGGGCCCGAGAAGCCCCACGCGTCCGGCACCGAACCCGGCGTGAACTGCCAGCCCAGCACCGACCCGTAGAACGTCTTCGCGCGCTCGTCGTCGGGGACCTGGAACGTGAAGTACATGGCTTCGCCGTGCCGCGCCGGCTTCGGGCCCGCGGCCGGCGAAGGGGCCTGGGCGAGCAGCCACTTCTGGCCGAACGGGTCCTTGATCGTGCCGGCGAGGCCGTAACCGCGGTCCTCGACCGGACGCAGCAGCTCGGCACCCAGCTCGACCGCCTGCTGGGCCGTCGCGCGCGGGTCCGGGACCTCGATCCGCACCAGCGGACCGCCTTCGGGCGCCACGACGTGGCCCAGCTCGGGGTACTCCTCGGCCAGCATCAGCACGCTGTCGCCGATGGCCACCTCGGCGTGCCCGACCCGCCCGTCGTCCATCACGATCGGATCGGCCCGCCGGACCGCACCGAACGCTCCGACGTAGAAGTCGAGCGCGGCGCGGGCGTCCGTCACCACGAGGTAGGGCGTCAGCGAACGCAGGGCGGCGGCAACCGGCGCCTCGGAAGTGGTCGTCATATCGGCTCCGTTCAAGATCAGGCGACGCAGGTCGTCGCGCAGTTCGGCGGCGAAGGCCGGGTCCGGGGCGACCCGCGCGGAGGGACGGCGAAGCGCGTCGAAAGGCTCAGGCATCGCGACCCTCCTTCTCCTCGTAGTGGCGCCGGAACGCGGCGCGGGCCCGGACGAGCAACGCCTCCGTGGCGTGCACGCTGCGCCCCAGGTGCCCCGCGACCTCGGGCACCCCGAGGCCGTCGACGTACCGCAGGGTCAGCGCGGCCCGGTGGTGCGGCCCGAGCGCTTCGAGCACCTGTCTCGCCCGCAGGGCGTCGAGCTGCTCGTCCCACGGGTCCTCGACGTCCGGCTCGCTGTCGTGCACGAGCCGCAGCCCGCGTTCCTCACGCTCTTTGCGCCGCCAGTGGTCGGCGAGCTTGTGCCGGGCAACGCCGATCAGCCACCCGGTGCTCACTGGAGGTGCGTACTCCTTCCGACAGGCGGCAACCGCCCCGAGGAACGTCTCGGACGTCAGCTCCTCGGCGAGCGTGCGGTCACCACACCGGGACAGCAGGTACCCGTAGACCTCCGGCAGGGCGGTTTCGTACAGCCCGAGCAGCGCGAAGGCCGGGTCCGGTCGTACCCGAGGTTCCGTCACACCCTCATCGTCGCTCCGCACGCCACTTTTCCGACGGGTGAACTTCGGATTTTTCCGGCCAGCGTTTCCGGACCAGGTACGCGTACTCCGTTTCGAGCCGGACGGCCCGGTCCCGGTACCGATCACGGCGGTGCTGCAACTCCCGCTCGCCGGGATCGCCGTCGCTGCCCATGCCGGCAGGTTCTCGCCGCGAACCGGCGTGGACGAAGCCGCAAACGGGAATCCCGCATCGGATTGCCCGCTTTACGATGCGTGGTTGACCGACGGCGAGGAGGTGAACCATGGACCGCCCGGCCAAGCCCAACTACCGGCGGCGCCAGCTCGGCCGCACCCTGCGCAAGTTACGCGAAGCGGCCGGGTTAAGCCAAGAGGACGCGGGCCGCCCGCTGCGGTTCTCGACGTCGAAGATGAGCCGCATCGAGCAGGGCTACATCCCGGGCTACAACGACTTCCTCGCCCTGCTCGACCGCTACGGGATCATCGCCGCGGACTACGCCGAATACGTGCGGATGTTCGACTACGCCAAGGAAAAGGGCTGGTGGCATGTGTTCGGCCTGAGCGACCGCGGGTTCGTGAGCGTGGAGGCCGAGGCGTCGCGAATCCGCAACTACCAGCTCGGGCACGTCCCCGGCCTGCTGCAGACCGAGCCGTACATGCGTGCAACCTTCGCTGGAGCGCGGGACCCCTTCGACGGGCGCAAGCTGGAGATCGAGGTGCAGGTCCGGCTGCGCCGGCAGCTCCGGTTGGTCGAGCCCCCGAAACTGGAGCTGCACGCGGTGATCGACGAATCGGTGATCCGGCGGGCGCCGTGCGACGCCGGGCAGCTGCGCCGCCTGCTCGAGGCCACCGAGCTGCCGAACGTCCAGCTGCAGGTGCTGCCGCAGTCGGTGGGGTCGCACGAGGGGCTGTACAGCAACTTCATCATCGCGAGTTTCCCCGACCGGTCCGAGCCGGACCTGGCCTATGTCTCCTACGGCTTCGGAGCCCTGCAAATCGAAAAGGAGCCGGAGGTGCGGGCGGCGGGCCTGATGTTCGACCACCTGGCCGCGCTGGCACTGGACCAAGCAGACTCGCGCATGTTCATCGCTAAGATCCTCGCCGAGATCCAAGGAAGACCGAGAGGCGATTGTGGACTGGCGTAAGAGCAGTTACAGCGGGTCCGGCGGCAGTGACGACTGCGTCGAGGTTGCCTTCACCGGCACCACCATCGCCACCCGCGACTCGAAAGCCCCGGCGGCCGGGGCACTCGAGGTGCCGCCGGCCGCGTGGTCCGCCTTCCTCTCCGCCGTCACACCCGCGGGTCCGGCAACCGCCGCCCGGTGATCGCGACGATCGTCGCCAGCACCGCCACCGCGCCGATCACCAGCGCGAACGCCTCGCGCGCCCCCAGCGAACCCGACAACGCCGCGTACAAGCTCCCCAACGTCGCCACCCCCAGAGCCAGCGACGTCTGCTGGTTCGTCGTCATAACGCCCGACCCCACCCCCGCCAGGTCCGTCGGCACGTGCGACAGCACGATCCGGAACAACGTCGTCATCGCCAGCGCGTTCCCCACGCCGATCGCCACCATCGACGGGGCCAGGTCCAGGATCGTCACGTTCGGCCACGCCGACAGCGTCGTGCACAGCAGCGCCACCATCCCCACCGCCGTGATCGCGCCGCCCACCGGGACGACCTTCTGGCCGTAACGCGCCACCAAACGGCTGCTCAGCATCGACACCGTGAAGTACGCGACCGCCAGCGGGGTCAGCGCGCCGCCCGCGCCCAGGGGGCCGTAGTGCAGGCCCTCCTGGAGGGTCATCGCGAACACGAACATGAACGACCCGAACGCCGCGAAGAACGGGATGCCCACCATCAGCCCGCGTCGCACGCTCGGCAGCCTCATCACCGACGGCGGCAGCAGCGGCGTGCCGCCCAGGCGCTCCAGCCGGCGTTCGACGTGCACGAACGCCGCCGCGGAAAACGGCGAGACGACCAGCAACACGATCGCCCACGCCGGCCAGCCCAGTGCGCGGCCCTCCATCAGGGGGACCAGCAACGACAACAACGTCAGCGCCAGCAGCGCCGTCCCGAGCCGGTCGACGCCCAGGGGGTTGTGGGCGCGGCTCTCCGGCAGGCGGCGGGCCATGACCAGGACCACCAGACCGATCGGGACGTTCACCAGGAAGATCGGCCGCCAGCTCGTGCCCCACAGGTCCGCCGCCACCAGGCCGCCGCCGAGGAGCTGGCCGACCACCGTCGAAATTCCGCCCGTCGCGCCGAACAGGCCGAGCGCGCGGGACCGCTTTTCGCCCGTTGTCGTCGCCTGGATGATCGACAGCACCTGTGGCAGCAGCAGGGCCGACGCCGCCCCCTGCGCGGCCCGGGCCACCACCAGCGTGCCGGCCGTCGGGGCGATTCCGCAGGCCAGGGACGTCAGCGTGAACAGCCAGAGGCCCGCGAAGAACAGCCGGCGCCTGCCGAACGAGTCACCGAGGCGGCCGCCGACCACCAGCAGGACCGCGTACGCGATGCCGTACGCCGCCACCACCAGTTCCAGCGTCGCGGTGGAGGCGTGGAGGTCGGCATCGATCGTCGGGAGGGCGACGTTGACGATGAAGAAGTCGATGATCGGCAGCGCTGCCCCCAGCAGCACCGTGGCCAGGCCGGCGGGGGTCAGTCCCGGCCGGGCGGGGGCGCCGGTGGTGATCGGCGCAAGGGAAGTGCTCATGACTACTACGATCGACCCGCGCGGAAACTGGTACCAGTTGTTGTTTATCCAGGTACCAGCCACTACCTGGTACCAGTTTCCAGGGCGTGCCATCCTGGCACCATGACCACCGCCGTCGAATCCGACCTGCGCCGCCAGGAGCTGGCGAGGTTCCTGCGCAGCCGTCGCGAGCGGATCACGCCCGAGCAGGTCGGCCTGCCGATCTTCGGCCGCCGCCGGACGCCGGGGCTGCGGCGCGAAGAGGTCGCGCAGCTCGCCGGGGTCGGGGTCACCTGGTACACCTGGCTCGAGCAGGGCCGCGACATCAACGCGTCCGAACAGGTGCTGCAGGCCATCGCCCGCACGCTGCGGCTCGACCCGCACGAGCACGTCCACCTCTTCCGCCTGGCCGGGGCACCCGAGCCGGAGGGCGAGAAGGACTGCCAGGTCATCACGCCGTCGATGGAGCTCATGCTCAAGAAGCTGGAGCCGTACCCGGTCGCGATCCGCAACGCCCGCTGTGACCTGCTCGCCTACAACCGCGGCTACACCTGGCTGATGGGCGAGGTCGACGCCATCCCGTTCGCCGACCGCAACACCCTGGTCCAGTGCCTGCTCAACCCCGAGTGGCGCAAGCGCATGCTCGACTGGGAGACGAACATCCCGCGCGTCATCGCGTCCTTCCGTGCGGCGATGGCCGACCACGTCGCCGAGCCGGCGTGGAAGCAGCTGGTGAAGCGCCTGAAGGCCGAGTCGCCGCTGTTCGCCGAGCTGTGGCCGCACCACGACGTCAACTCGGAGCCGATCCGCACCAAGCGGTACCTGCACCCGGACGTCGGGCTGCTGCAGTTCAACTTCACCTACCTCTACTACGGCCGCCGGTCCGAGATCACCATGTCGACCTACACCCCGGCCGACGCGGAAACAGCGGCGAAGCTGCCGCTCGTGTTCGACTGACGACGTACGCCGGCCGGCCGCTCCGGGACGGACGCGCCGCGGCCGGGCGCCCGGTAGTTTTCGCGGTATGAGAAGGCCGCCGTGGGCAGGACGCTTGGCGCGGACCATCGCCGTGCTGGTCTTCGTGCTCGGGGCGACCAGTGCGTCGTCGCGGTGGCAGCCCGGCGCGTCGCCGCTGACGCCGATCGGTTTCGCGTGGCTCGCCGCCACCGTCCTCACGCTGCTGTTCGTCCACCGCTTCCCGCTGACGCTCTTCCTGCTCACGGCCGCCTCCGCGTTCGGCTACTACTTCTCCGGCCTGCCCGGTGGGCCGGTCATCCTGGTACCGACCATCGCGTTGTTCGTGCTGACCCGGCAGCGCGGGCCGCGCACCGCCGGCATCACCGGCGCCTCGGCGCTCGCCGCCGCCTACCTCGTGCACGTCGTCACGACCAGGTCCTTCGCGTTGGAGGCCGGAGCCGCGTTCGTCGTCGTCTGGCTGGTCGCGGTGATCGGGGTCGGCACCGCCGTCCGGTACCAGCTGGACGCGCTCGCCGCCCGCCGCGGCCAGGCCGACGAGCACCGGCACCGGCTCGCCGAGCAGGAACGCCTGCGCATCGCCCGCGAGGTCCACGACGTCGTCGCGCACAGCCTCGCGATGATCAACGTCCAGGCCGGGGTCGCCGCGCACGTCGCCGACCGGCGGCCCGAACAGGCGAAGGAAGCGCTGCTCAACATCAAGGCGGCCAGCGCGTCCGCGCTCAACGACCTGCGCGCCACCCTGGCCGTCCTGCGGTCCGGGGAGGACAAGGCGCCGGCGCCGAGCCTCACCCAGGCCGGCGAGCTGCTGGACCACGCGCGCGACGCCGGGCTCACGGTCGAGGTCCACGGCGAACCCGGCGACCTCCCGGCCCCGGTCGACGCGGCCGCCTACCGGATCCTGCAGGAGTCGCTGACCAACGTCGTCCGGCACGCCGACCGGCCGGAACGCGTCGACGTCCGGTTCGGACGGCGGCCCGGGGGCCTCACCCTGCAGGTCCGCGACGACGGCCGCGGCACCGCGCGGCCGACGCCGGGCCACGGCCTGCGCGGCATGTCCGAACGCGCCGCGGCGCTCGGCGGCCGGTGCACCGCGGGGCCGGTCGACGGCGGTTTCGAAGTCCGCGTCGAGCTACCGATCGAGGGGGAAGCATGATCCGCGTCCTGCTGGCCGACGACCAGGTCCTGGTCCGCGCCGGGTTCCGCGTACTGCTGGAGACCGAGGACGGTTTCGAGGTCGTCGGCGAGGCCGGGGACGGCGAGCAGGCGGTCGCCGGGGCGGTCGAGCACCGGCCCGACATCGTCGTGATGGACGTCCGGATGCCCGGGGTCGACGGTCTCGAGGCGACCCGCCGGATCACCGCCCACCCGGACCTCGCCGCGACGAAAGTGCTGGTCCTGACCACCTTCGACGTCGACGAGTACGTCTACGAGGCCCTGCGCGCGGGCGCCAGCGGGTTCCTGCTCAAGGACACCGAGCCGGTCGAGCTGCTGCGCGCGCTGCGGGTCGTCGCCAACGGCGAGGCACTGCTCGCGCCGACGGTCACCCGCCGGCTGATCCAGGAGTTCGTCGGGCGCCCGGAGCAGCGGCGCATCGACACGAGCGCCGTGCGCGAGATCACCGACCGCGAACGCGAGGTGCTCGGCCTGGTGGCGGGCGGCCTGTCCAACGACGAAATCGCCGCGCACCTGGTGATTTCCACGGCCACGGCCCGCACCCACGTCAGCCGCATCATGACGAAGATCGGCGCCCGCGACCGCGCCCAGCTGGTGGTGCTGGCTTACGAGTCCGGGCTCGTCACACCGCGTCGCCCCGCCTGACCCGGCGCACCACGCGGACCGCACGCACCAGGAACACCACGGCGAGGACGCCGACCAGGCCGATCCAGATCACGGCGCCTCCTCTCCCGGCCGATGCTCTGCCCATAGGGCGTCCGGGAGAGGGACGACGTTCAGTGACACGCGCCAACGTCACCCAGAAGGGTCAGTTGTTCGTACGCTCCGTCGGCGGGGCCTTCTGGACCTGCGCGGTCAGCAGCGTCTTGAACGAGCTCAGCGTCGCGTCCTTCGACGGGCCGAACGAGTCGATGATGATGACCCGGCTGTAGAGCACGTAGACCGCGCGGTACACCTGCTGGCTGCTGTCCGCCGCCGAGAACACCTGGACCCCGTGGAGGGACAGGTTGCGGTTGACGGTCAGGCCGCCTTCCTGCTCGGCGTTGCCGTACTCGGCGGCCACCGCGGCGGCGGCCTGCGCGTTCGGCAGCTCCAGGGCGAACAGGCCCAGCGTGACGTCGCCGTCCTTGGTCGTCTTGAGCAGGCCCTCGGTCATGCCGCTCTGCTTGAGCTTCTCGATGACCGTGGTCGGCAGGTACTTGGCCGACTGCAGCTTGTCCATGTCGAACTCGCCGCCGCCGGCGCGGGTGGTGCCGGCCGGGGTGACCAGCGCCGACGAGTTGTCGCCCGGCTCCGGCTTGGCCGCCGGCGGCTCCGGGAGCGGCTTGACGGTCGGCGCGGGCGGCGGCTGCGGGCTCGAGCTCTGCGCCACCGGCGGCGTCGACCCGCCGCCGTCCTTGATGAACAGCGCCCAGACGCCGAAGCCGAGGCCGGCCACGACGAGCACCGCGACGATGGCGAAGGCGATCTTCTTGCCCTTGCCCGACGACGGCTGCGTCTGGAAGCTCTCCGGGCCCTGGCTGATCCAGTCCGCGTTGTTCGACGGCGGCGCCAGCGGCGGGAACTCCGAACCGCCCCACGGCGGGCTGGCGTCCTGCTGCGGCGCGCCCCACGGCGTCTGCTGCTGCTGCATCGGCTGGGCGAACCCGCCGGCCGGGGAGTGCTGGGCGTACGGGGGCGGCGGCTGCTGCATCATCGGCTGCGGGAACCCGCCCGAGGGCGAGTTCGGGTGCTGCTGCTGTTGCTGCCACTGCGGGACGACCTGGGTCCGCTCGCCGCCGCCGGCGTCGGCCGCGGAGACGACCTGGGTCGCCTCGGCCGCGTTCTCCTGCTGGGCCGGCTGCCCGGGCGGGGACACCGGGGCGATGATCTGCGTGTCGGCGGCGGTGCTCGGCACCTGCGACTGCGCGGGCTGGGCCGGGGCCTGGGCCTGGTTCGGATCGCCGGTCGAGACGGCCATGGACAGCACCCGGTCACGACGCGCCCGGTATTCGTCGGCCGTCAGGTTTCCCGCCGCGAGCTCCTCGTCAAGCCTGCGCAGCTCTTCCTGCCAGGTCACCCCGGTACCCCCTTGGGTATGTCGCTTTGTGGGTGCTGCTCACGCGGAGCGTGGCCGCACGGAGTCATTGTGCACGGGTGCGCTCACCTGTTCGTCGCCCACCACCCCGTCGTTACCTCCACGTGGCGGAGGGTGTGCCGCGGGTCAGCGGGGGTGCGCGGCCAGCACCTGGCCCAGCAGGTCGATGGTCTGGTCGCGCAGCAGCGCCGACGATCCGCCGATCACGCTGCGTTCCACCAGCTCGAAGGTGACGATGTCGCGGTCGGCGAACAGGCTCGTCATCTCCTGCGCGGTGCTCTGCGCCACCGTCTCGGCGTGCACGATGGTGACGTCCTGGCAGGTCGCGGCCAGGAACGGGCTCGCGAACTGGGTGAACGAGTCGGCCACGACCGCCATGTTCGGGGCGATCGAACCGGCCGGGGTGGCGCCGTCGGGCTGGGTCAGCCGCAGCGGGCTCTTGAAGTCGCTGGCGATGTAGCGCGTGCGGTCGGCGCTGCCGTCGGTGGAGAGGCTGTAGGTCGTCAGCTGCCGCTGTTCGTTGCGGCCCAGCACCCGGGCCAGGTCCGCGGGCCACGGCCGGACGCCGTTCGGCGCGGCCTGCCAGCCGGCCGTGCTGCCGGGCGCGATCGCCGCACCCAGCGCGTACGTCATGACCAGGCCGCCGTCGAACGACCAGTGCGTGTCGTTGCGGTCGTACAGCGGGTGGCCGACGCGCTTTTCGGCGTCGGCGAGCGCGGGCCGCAGGTCGATCGCGCCCGTCTCGCGCGGCACGCGGTTCCAGAACTCGGCGGTCCGCGCCTGCGCGCACGGCTTGCCGACGTAGGTGTCGGGCAGGTGCGCCGGCTCTTCGCTGTACTTGTCCGGCGCGATGACCAGCTCGAACTTGCGCCCCGACTTCTCGACGGCGGCCCGCAGCTTCCGCAGCGCGCCGACGACGTGGTCGGTGTCCATCACCGGACGGCAGCGGGCGTTGACGTCCTCGCCGAGGTACAGCCAGTTGTCCTTGCCCGGCAGCACGGTGGGGTAGACGTACCCCGGGACGTCGCCGTTGTCGGGTTTCCCCTGGTCGACGCCGACCGTGCCGCCGTTGTGGTTCGAGCCCTGGCCGGAGCCGGGCGGGTCGCCGAACACGCCGGTGCTGACGGCGTCGGCGGCCTGGACGCCGGCCTGCCGCAGCGGCAGGTGGTCGGTGGCCCAGCCGGACAGGCCGGTGAAGAAGCCCCAGCCGTCGGACAGGCTCGGGAACTCGCGCAGCGGCCGGTTTTCGAAGGCCGCCGGGTGCACGCCGACCGCCGACAGGAACAGCGGCGTCACGAAGAAGAAGGCCGCGCAGGCCAGGGCCGTGCGCTGGCGCTTGCTGTGCCGCGGCCGGTAGAGGTTGTGCTCCTTGGGGAGGAACGACTCCGGCGTCCTCGGCAGGCCCGCCTCGGTGGGCAACTGCGACGGAGGACGGAACGACACAGCCGTATCCTAGCGCCGGGCCGGTGCCGAGCGGCTCGAACGGGTGAACGCGAGGGGACGGGCGATGCGAGGGCCGGGTTACGACCAGCGGCTGGCCAGGGAACGCGAGACCTTCGCCGGCCAGGAGGAGATCCACGGCAACCTGCCGCCGTCGGCGCACCGGTGGTCGAACCGGCACGTGCGCCCGAAGCTCGAAGCGCTCGGCGTTCCGGGGCTCGACGAGCTGATCGTCGGCCAGATCGCCGAACGCGCGCGGAACCTTTCGCGGGACGCCGTCGTGCTGTCGCTGGGCAGCGGCAACGGCGACCAGGAACTGGGCTGGCTGCGCGGCCTGGCCGCCGAAGGTCTGGACAACGTCCGGCTGCGGCTGCTCGAGCTGAACCCCGAGATGCAGGCCCGCGCCGAGGCGTCGGCCCGCGAGCAGGGCGTGGCCGACCGCGTCGAGCTGATCACCGCCGACTTCAACACCTGGCGCGCCGACGCCGGGCACGACGTCGTCGTCGGGTTCCAGGCGCTGCACCACGTCCTGGACCTCGAACACCTCTACGGCCAGATCAAGGACAGCCTCGCCGCGGACGGCGTCCTGGTGGTGCACGACATGATCGGCCGCAACGGGCACCGCCGGTGGCCCGAGGCGCACGAGGTGGTCGACCGGATCTGGGCGACGCTGCCGCCGGAACTGCGCCGCAACGGGCTGACCGGGCAGGTCGACGAGCAGTTCGTCGACGTCGACTGCGCCGCGGACGGCTTCGAGGGCATCCGGGCGCAGGACGTCCTGCCGGTGCTCCTCGACTTCCTCCACCCGAGCCTGTTCCTGCCGTACGGCAACGTGATCGACCCGTTCGTCGACCGCATCTACGGCCACAACTTCGACCTGGACAACACCGCGCACGCCGCGTTGATCGACGAGATCGGCGTGCTCGACGACAGCCTGCTCGACCTCGGGCTCGTCACCGGCACGCGGCTGACCGCGCTGTTCCACCCCACGCCGCAGCCGCTGCGCGTGCACGGCAACCGGACGCCCGAACGCTCGGTGCGCGACACCCGGGTCGTCGACCCCGCGGGCCGCGTCTCGTTCCGGCCCGGCGGCACCAACGGCGAACGGCTGGTCGGCGGCGCGGGGCTCGTCACCGGTCGGATGAACGGCATCGCCCACGACGACTGGGCCGCGCCCTCGGTCGAGTTCCCGCTGCTCACCACGGCCCCGGTCGAGACGATCGAGCTCAAGACCTACCTGCCGGACGACGCCACCGAGTACGGCAGCGTCACGGTGTCCGTGGACGGCGTCCCGGTCGCCAAGGCCGACGTCCACGCGGGGCTGACCGAGCAGGTGCTGCCGGTCCGGCTCGACGCCCACCGGCAGGTGCGGCTTTCGTTCGACGCGGACTGGTCGATCACGGCCGGCGGCGACCGCCGCACACTGGCGTACGTCCTGGTCGGACTGAGCCTCCGCTAATCTGCCCGCCATGGGCAAGGGGACGAGCGGTGAGCGCCTGATCGAGTGGACCGGCGAGCGGTGCGTGCCGTGGACCGACGACCTCCAGGTGATCTACGAGCACTACCACCGCTACGCGTTCGCGGCCCGCTTCGCCGACGGCAAGCGCGTCCTGGACCTGGCCGCGGGGGAGGGCTACGGATCTTCCCTGCTCTCGCGGTCCGCGGCCGGTGTCGTCGGGCTCGAGATCGACCCGACGACCGTCGAGCACGCCCGCAACCGCTACCCGCACGTCCGGTTCGAGGTCGGCTCGATCACCGACCCGGCCGCGCTCGACGGCGAGGTCTTCGACGTCATCACCTGCTTCGAGGCCATCGAGCACGTCGACGAGCAGGACCGGCTGATGGAGCTGGTCCGCAACCGGCTCGCGCCGGGCGGGGTCTTCCTCTGCAGCACCCCGGACATCGAGGTCTACACGCACGACCACGGCAACGAGAACCCGTACCACGTGCACGAGCTGACCGAATCGGCGTTCCGCTCGCTGCTGTCCGCGAGCTTCGCGCACGTCGCCGTGCTGCGGCAGAACGTCGCCGTCGGCTCGCTGATCCACGACGACGGCGCCGGCACCGGCGCCGAGGTGCTCACCCTGCAGGCCGACGACGCCGACGGCTGGGTCGTCGAAGCCGGGGCGCCGCACACGTACTTCGTCTCGGTCGCCTCGGCCGAGCCGATCGACGTGCCCTCGACGTCGGCCATGATCGACCCCAAGCTGACGCTCGTCGCCCGCGCCGCCGCCGAGGCGGGCCGGCTGCGCGACGGGCTGGGCCGCGCGGAAGCCGAGCGCGACCGGGCGACGGCGTCCGTCACCCGCCTCACCTCCGAACTGGCCCAGGTCACGGCGGCCGAACAGCGCGCGGCAACCGAGCGCGACGAGGCGCTCCGGCAAGCCGAACGCGCCCGTGAAGACCGCCAACGCGCGGCCGGCGAGCTGAGCCGCCTGCAGCGCAAGGCGGGCTACGACCGCGAACGCCTGGACTGGCTGGCCGGCAACAACACCAGCCTCAGCGAAACCATCGGCCGGCTCGCCGCCGAGAACGAAAAGCTGCGCTCCGAGACGTCCGCGCTCGTCCAGCGCGCGATCGGGAAGTACCGCGGCACGATCGAGCGGTACGCCCCGCGCGGCACCCGCCGCCGCGACTTCTACGAGACGGCGCTCGGGCGCCCGGCCGGCGTGCTGCCCGGCGAGCCGGTCGGCGTCCCGGGCCCGGTCGCGGTGACCACCAGCGACCAGCCGATCGTCAGCGTCGTCATCCCGGTCTACGGCAACTGGCGGTTCACCCGCGGCTGCCTCGACTCGATCCAGCGCTACCTGCCGTCGACGCCGTTCGAGGTGATCGTCGTCGACGACCGGTCGCCGGACGACTCCGCCGACCGCGTCGCCGGCTGCGCCGGGGTCCGGCTGGTCCGCGCGCCGCAGAACCTCGGGTTCGTCGGCGCCTGCAACCTCGGCGCCGAGCACGCGCGCGGCGACTTCGTCTTCTTCCTCAACAACGACACCGAGGTCCGGGCCGGCTGGCTGGACGAGCTCGTCGCCGTCGTCGAGACGCGGCCCGACGTCGGGCTCGTCGGCTCGAAGCTGGTCTACCCCGACGGCCGGCTGCAGGAGTGCGGCGGCATCATCTGGGCCGACGGCACCGGCTGGAACTACGGGCGCCTGCAGAACCCGGACGCGCCCTGGTTCCAGGCTCTGCGGGACGTCGACTACTGCTCGGGTGCAGCCCTGCTCGTCCGGCGGGAACTGTTCGAGCGCATCGGCGGCTTCGACAAGCGCTTCGCGCCCGCGTACTACGAAGACACCGACCTCGCGTTCGCCGTCCGGGCGGCCGGGTACCGGACGATGGTCCAGCCCGCGTCCGTCGTCGTGCACCACGAAGGCATCACCAACGGCACGGACGTCTCCTCCGGCGTGAAGCGCCACCAGGAGCTCAACCGCGGCGTCTTCGTCGACAAGTGGAGCGTCCAGCTGCGCGACCACTTCCCCGAGGCGAGCCCGCGCGCGGTGTGGGCCGGCCGGCAGCGCACGAAGGACGGCCACCGCGGCGGCACCGTGCTCGTCGCCGACCACCAGGTGCCGATGCCGGACAAGGACTCCGGCTCGGTGCGGATGTTCCGCATCCTCGAACTGCTCGTCGGCCTCGGCGAGCGGGTCGTGTTCATGCCGCTCAACAACGCGCTCCCGGAGCCGTACGCCGAGGCGCTGTACCGCGCGGGCGTCACCGTGGTGACCGGGCTCGGCGAGCAGCTGGAGTTCCTGCGCGACGCCGGCGCGGACCTGCGCCTGGCCGTGCTGTCGCGGCCGCACGTCGCCTGGCAGCTGCTGGAGCAGGTGCGCGAGCACGCGCCCGACTGCGTCATCGCCTACGACACGGTCGACCTGCACTTCGTCCGGCTCAACCGCCAGGCCGACCTGGCCGCGCAGCTGGGCAACACGCGTGAGGAACTGACGCTGCGGCGGCGCGCCGAAGTGCTGCGGGAGTCGGAACTGGGCCTGACCCGCGCCACCGACGTCACCTTCGTCGTGTCCGATGTGGAGCGTGCGCTGCTGGGCGAGCTCGTGCCGTCGGCGCGGGTCGAGGTGCTGTCCAATGTGCACTACGCCGACGGCTCGGTCGCGGTCCCGGAAGGCCGCTCCGGCGTGCTGTTCGTCGGCAGCTTCGACCACCTGCCCAACCGGGACGCGGCGCGCTGGCTGGCGGAGGAGATCATGCCGCTGGTGCGCCGCCGCCGTCCGGACGCGGTCGCGCAGATCGTCGGCAGCAACCCGCCGCAGGAGGTGTTCGACCTGGAACGCGACGGCGTCGTCGTCCGCGGCTGGGTGCCGAACCTCGACAGCGCTTACCGCGAGGCCCGGGTCGTCGTCGCGCCGCTGCGCTTCGGGGCCGGGGTCAAGGGAAAGCTGGGCGAGAGCCTCGGCTACGGCGTGCCGGTCGTCGCCACTCCGCTGGCGGCCGAAGGCATGCACCTGACCCACGGGCGGGACGTGCTCGTCGGCGGCTCGGCGCCGGAGCTCGCGGACGAGATCGTCACCGTGCTCGAGGACGACAAGCTGTGGCAGCGGCTGTCCGAAGAGGGCAAGACCGTGGTGGACCGCCTCTTCGGCGCCGACGTCGCCCGGGCCACGCTGGCCGGGGTGCTCGACCGGCGCGGGTGATCAGCTCGGCGGCAGCGCTTTCTTGAACACCGCGACGGCGTTGTCGAGGCTCGTCTTCAGCTCGTTCTTGTCCTTGGCGAAGGGCTGGGACGCCCACAGCACGATGGCGACCTTGCCCGAGGTGTACCAGGTGCCGTCCATCCGCAGGTCGCCGTTGCGGCCGGTGACCATGGCCTGGTCGGCCGGGATCGGGGCGAACCCGCCCGCGCCGGCCGCCTCGCGCAGGTAGTCGACGATCGCCTTCGCGCCTTCCTCGTTTTCGGCGGGGATCGCGTAGCCGAGGAAGCCGGTGTCCCCGGCCGAAGAGGCGCGGTACACGAACTGCGTGACGCCGTGCTGCGAGAAGACCTGGGCCGCCTCCTTCGGGTACAGCCCCAGGTCCAGGCCGCGGGCCAGCGACATCGCGGCGCTTTCCGGGTGCGGCATCCCGGGCAGCGGCGGCACCTGGTCCTCCAGCTGCGGCTGGGCCGCGGCGGCCGGGGGCTGCGTCACGACAGGAGTGAACGTGGAGAGCGCGTTGGGCTTTTCGTCGCTGCCGCCGAGCCAGAGCGTCGCGCCGATGACCACGCCCAGCGCCACGAGCACGCCGAGGGCGATGAACGGCCACGGCCGCCCGGAGCGCCCGGCCGGCTCGCCGTCGGTGGCCCAGCGGTGCTTGCCGGACGGCTCGTCGGGCTCGGGGAGCGGCTGCGGCGGGCGCGACTCGCCGCCCGGCGGCGTGATCGGCGGGAACCGGCTGCCCGGGCCGTGCTCCGTCGGGCCGTCGACGCGCAGGTAGCGGGTCGGCGTGATGTCGGCCGGGCTCGGCGCGGTCGTCATGTGGTCGGGGATGGCCGGCACCTGGCTGGTCGACAGCGTCTTCGGCAGCCCGGTCCGCTGCCACGGCGGCGGGGGGACCGACGGCCGCGGCGACTCCATGCGCTGCGGCGGCAGGACCGGGTGGACGGGCGGAGCCGGCGGGCCGGGTGCCGGGCGGTTCGCCGGGTTGGCGCTCCGCCAGGTTTCACCCGGACGGCGCAACGGCGAAGGCACCGGTGACGGCACCGTCGAACCGGAGGCCTGCGCGAGCAGCTCGTCCCGCTGTTTGCGGTGGTCAGCCGGCTCGATCCGACCTTCGGCAAGCTCCGCGTCAAGACGGCGAAGCTCTTCCTGCCAGCTCATCCTTCTGGACCCCCATCCACCGTTCGGGGCATCAGTCTGGCACGCAAGGCCGACCTGCAAGGTTGCGGTTTGAGGTTGATCGGCAACGTAGCGCAAGTCCGGCGTTTGCGGGAGACCTCCCGCGTCACCCGCCCGGGTCACCCGTCAGGCTCCGGAAACTGTCGTACATATGTTCTAAAATTGGCGTTGTCCAGGGGAGATGCCGCCCGTGAGCGCGGGCGGCGTGATGGAGGAAGGCAGGGCCATGGCCTACATCACCCTGTCCACGTTCGTGGGCTACAGCGCGAGTTCCGGGCCGTCGCGGTCGTCGTTCGTCCGGCGGCAGCGCCGGCAGTACGAAGATCCGGCGCGGGCGGCGTTCAACTACTACCGGCGGGCGGCCAACGCGGTGCGGTCCGGGCGGGCGGCGAACCAGGACGAGGTGGCGCTGCGCGCGCTCGTCAACGCCGCCGACGACCGGACGAAACCGCACTACGCGGCGATCGCGGAGGGCTGGCTGCGGTACCTCGGCCGGAAGTCGCCGAAGCTCGTCGACATCGGCCGCGGCCGGTGCCGGATCGGCGAGCTGGAGATCGGCGTCAGCCCGCAGATGGGGCTGCGCAAGAGCGACGGCCGCCGTTACGCGACCTGGCTCTACTTCAAGGAGGAGCCGCTGGCGAGGGATTCGGCGCAGCTCGCGCTGTGGGTCATGGAGCAGGCGATGCCCGACATCCTGCCCGGCGGCGAGGCGCTGGTGATCGACGTCCGCCGCGCGAAGGAGTACCAGCTGTCCGCTCGCGACCGCGAACGGCTGCGGCCCTGGGCCCGCAGCGAGGCGTCGGCGTTCCTCACGTTGTGGGACGCAGCCTGAGCAGCACCCCGGCCACCAGGTCCGGCCGGGTGACGAAGGGGTGGTGCGCCACCGGCAGTTCGACGACGTCGGTGGCGCGCGCCGCCTGGGCCCGCTGGGTCCCGGGCAGCGTCGCGCGGTCTTCGCCGCAGACGACGTAGGTCGACGGGACGTCCCGCCACGCCGCCCGGGTCGCCGGCTGGCCGAACACCGCCTCGTTCTGGGCGGTGAGCCGGCCGGCGGCCCCGGCGTAGGTGTGGTCGTCGAAATCCTGGGCGAAGAGGGGCCGCACGAGCTCCTCCCGGACACCGGCGGTGCCGTCGCCGTGGCTCACGTGCCACGGCGGCGGCTCGCCCGTGCCGAAGTCCGCGAGCGCCTCGCCGACGTCCGGCAGGAACGACGTCACGTAGACCAGGCGGTGCACCGCGGGGTGCTCACCGAGTGTGGTGATCACCATGCCGCCGTAGGAGTGGCCGACGAGCAGGGCGGGTTCGCCGGAGGCGTCGAGCAGGGCGCGGACAGCCTCGGCGTCGGCGTGCAGGTCGCCGCGCGGTTCGCCTTCGCAGCTCGGCAATACTGCCGCTGAGCTGCGCAAACCGTGTCCTTCGAGTACGTCGGCCGTCGGCTGCCACCACCAGGCGCCGTCGCGGACGAAGGCGCCGTGGACGAAGAGAACCCGCATGGTGACAACTTGGCAGAACCCACCCGGTCGAGTGACACAGTTCGCGGCGGGCGGACGAGGACTGGACAAACCGGAGGCCGAACACGAAGCTTTCGCGTGTTCTTCCGTGCCTGGCCGACTTGAGGTCTCAATCGTGAATGCTGCCTGGGAAGCCGTCTCCCGCGTCGTGGACGAGCCCGCCTGGTACTGGGTGTACGACAAGCTGGCGTTCTGGCCGAGCACCTACGCCCACGCCTGGCCGGGTTTCCGCGAGCCGGCGCCGTCGCGGACGTGGGACCTGTCGCCCGGGAACCTGGACCGGTCCTCCGCCGAGTTCCGCCTCGGCCCGTACGCGGTCGAGGAGCACCAGGTCGCGACGATCGCGCTGGCCGCGTTCCGCGAGGTCTGCGGCCCGGACGAGTGGATGTGGGCGCTGCACTGGCAGCACCAGTCCTACCGCGTCCGCCCGCACCTGATGTCCGGGAGCGCCCGGTGGCCGGTGCCGGTGTTCCCCCGCGCGGACTACCACCTGTTCCTGGCGGCGGACTTCTCCTACGGCACGCTCGGCCACCCGTGGGAGCGGACGCTGTGCGTGTTCGGCGAGAAGCTGGTGCCGGCGTTCGAGCGGCTGAGCGAAGGCGTGCTGTCGAACGTGCTGCGCCGCGACGGAAAGCCCTCCGAGACAATCGGGGCCTAGCCCCGAGCCGGGGGCTCCGCCACCCGACCCCCCGAAGAGCCGTCCGAGCTGGCCCCCTGAGCGGCCCGTCGATCTCTTGCTACCGTTCTGCGGGTGTTCGAATATCACGGCTGGGTGACCATCCAGGCGACCGCGAGCGGCGACGACGACGCGGCGCTCCTGGAGCGCCTGGTCGACCGCGTCCACCGCGCGATCCGCGACGCGGGCGACTTCGACCTGGTCGACCTCCGCTGGAGCGCGGGCATGCCGATGCTCCACTTCGGCGGCTTCGACAAGCACGGCGGCCACCTGGCCCCCGACCTCCTGACGTTGTTCACCCGAGCAGGTGAACTCGCCCCGGGCTCGTACGGCCTCTTGTACACCTGGGACGACCAGGACACGGAGAACGACAACAACTTCCGCGTCTACCGGATGGCCCGAGGCCAGGTAACCGAACGCGAAGACCCCCACCTGACCCCGGTGGCCCCCACGGTCCTGGACACCTACGAGCTCTGAGCGCACCCGCTCAACGCACCCCAACGCGCTCAACGCGACCGACGCGGAGCAGGGGCACCCTCCCAAAGTCCGGCAAAGGCACCGTGGGGGGTCCGGGGGGCTCGGCCCCCCGGGTGAAATGGCGAAGGGGTCGTGGTCGGCGTTTTCCGCCGACACGACCCCTTCAACCCCGAGCGGATGACGGGATTCGAACCCGCGACCCTCACCTTGGCAAGGTGATGCGCTACCAGCTGCGCTACATCCGCGTTGTCTTGCTGATGTAGGGAACTCTATACCCTCCGTTCAGGGGCCCGGTGACCGGGTCCCCCTGTGCCCTGACCCGGTGCTTCGGTGTCACAGCTGGCGTACAAGGGGTGACGACGGCTGTTTCCCTCCGTATGGTGTCTCCATTCGACCGAATGGGGAGACCTTCGGGGAGGAGGTGCCGGGCCGGATGACCGAGCTGGGCACGGTGCCGCCACAAGCGGCCTCGGAATCCGACGAACAGGCACTGCTGCAACGGCTTCGCGACGGTGAGGACGCCGCGTTCGGGGAGCTGTTCGAGCTGCACGCCGCCGCGGTCCGCCGGCTGGCGCAGAGCCTGGCCTCCGACCGGTCGGAGGCGGAGGACATCACCGCGGAGACGTTCTTCCGCGTGCTGCAGGCGCTCCGGCGGGGTGCCGGTCCCCGCGACTACGTCCGCGCCTACCTGCTGACCGTGGCCCGCCGGGTGTCGTGGGAGTGGCACGGGGCCCGCCGGGACGTCCCGGTTTCGGACGACGAGCTGACCTTCCGCGCCGGGGCGGGTGCCGACACGCACGCCCGGACCGCCGAGCACACGCTGATCACGACCGCGTTCACCAGCCTGCCGGAGCGCTGGCGGACGGTGCTGTGGCAGACCGAGGTCGAGGGCGAGCAGCCCGCGATGGTCGCGCCGCACTTCGGGCTGAGCGCGAACGCGACGGCCGCGCTGGCCCGCCGGGCGCGTCAGGGGCTGCGTGCGGCCTACCTCCAGGCACACCTTTCGGTGAACCGCGGCCCGGATTCGTGCCGCGCGGTCGTGGAAAAGCTCGGCGGGTTCACCGCGGGCAGCGTCACCGGCGCCGAAGCCGAGCGGATCAAGGCGCACCTGCACGGCTGTCCGTCGTGCCGCGCCACCCAGGACGAACTGCGCGACGTCTGCTCGTCGCTGCGCGCGCACGCCGGGGTGCTGGTGCTGCTGGTGCCGGCCGCCGCGTCCCTCGGTGGCGGCGGGGTGCTGGCCGGCCTCGGCGCGACGATCAAGGGCGTGCTGGTCGGGTCCAAGGTCAAGATCGGGCTCGCGCTGGCGTCGACCGCCGCCGTGGGTGCCGTCGGCGTCGCGGCCGGGCCGGTGCTGTTCGGGTCCGCGCCGGTGCAGGACGTCGGGCTGACCGGGGGCGCGCCCGAACTCGTGGTGGTTCCGCCGTCGGTGCCGCACCAGGAGCCGCCGCCGCAGGGGCAGCCGGAGCCGCGGATCGGCATCGGGGTGCTCAACGGCCGCGGTACCGGGGTCGCGGTCCCGGCGCGGGCGAAGGGCGGCGAGCCGCACGTCGCCGCGAACGAGGTACCGGACGTGCCGGTCGCCGGGGACGTCCCGGTCGGGAACGTCGGCGGTCCCGTCGGGCAGCCGATCCCGCGTGAGGACCTGACGTCGTCGACGTTCAGCGCGTCCGACCACCCGGCGACCTCGCCGCGGCTGGACACCTCGAAGCCCGACCTGACGATGACCACGGAGTCCACCGACGCGACGTCGCCGAAGGACGCCGAGGTGCCGGAGCTGTCGCCGACCAGCCGTCCCGGCGAACCGACCCTCGCCGAGAAGCCGGCGCCGAAGGACGACGAAACCCCGGTCACGGACCCGACGTCGACGGTGACGCCGACCTCGGGGAAGCCGTGCCCGAGCAGCGCCACCTCCGACGTCACCGCGTCGGGTGAACCGTCGGATCCGGCGCCGGCTTCCGACCGCCGGTGACCTCTTCCGCGGGGCGGGATGTCCGGTTCCGATCTCGCGCGGGTGCGGCCGGGCACGGTACCGTTGAGGCGCTCACCCTGCGGGCGCCCCGGGAGGCAACTGAATGAACCGGCTGGTACGCGGCGAAGACGGCCGCGACTGGGTGGTCCGTGCCCAGATGGAATGGCGCGCACCGGCGACGGCCGACGACTTCGAGCACGACGTCGCGGGCAGCTACGGGCCCGGTATCGCGATGATCGTGGTGACAGCGCTGCTGGCCGTGATCCTCGTCGTGTGGACGCCCGACCAGGTGAACGTCCCGGCGTGGGTGCTGCTCGCGCTGCTGCTCGTGGTGCTGTTCTTCCCGCTGCGGTGGATCCTGCGCCGTCCGTGGACGGTGGTCGCGGAGACCGAGGGCGACGTGACCGGCGACCGGCCGTCCGAGCGCTGGGTCGGCACCATCCGCGGCATGTTCACCGTGCAGGGCGAGGTCAAGAAGATCTCCAAGACCATCCAGCGGCATTCGCTCCCGGATTTCGACGGGCCGCTTCACCCGGTCGAGTAGGACACTGAGGCCATGCCCGAGCTACCCGAGATCGAAGCACTGGCCCACTACCTGCGCGAAAACGCCGTGGGGCAGACGATCTTCCGCATCGATGTCGCATCGCTGAGCGTGCTGAAGACGGCGACCCCGCCGTGGACCGAGCTGCACGGCCGCGAGATCACCGGTGCGACCCGGCACGGCAAGCACCTCGACGTCGTGGCCGGTGACCTGCACCTGGTCATCCACCTGGCCCGCGCGGGCTGGCTGCGCTGGTCCGACGGCCTGGCCGCGACACCGCTGAAGCCGGGGAAGGGCCCGATCTCGCTGCGCGTGCACCTCGAGTCGGCCACCGGGCCCGGCTTCGACCTCACCGAGGCCGGCACGAAAAAGGGCCTGGCGGTGTGGATCGTCCGCGACCCGCAGGAGATCGCGAGCGTCGCCCGGCTGGGGCCGGACGCGCTGACGCTCGACGCGGCCCGGCTGCGCGAGCTGTTCGCCGGCAAGAACACCCGGCTGAAGTGGGCGCTCACCGACCAGTCGCTGATCGCCGGGATCGGCAACGGCTACTCCGACGAGATCATGCACCGCGCGAAGCTCTCGCCGTACGCCACGGTCGGCAAGCTCGACGAAGGCGCGCTGGAGACCCTCGCCGAGGCGATCCAGGAGGTCGAGACCGACGCCGTCGAGCGCTCGGTGGGGCAGAAGGCGGCCCGGCTGAAGGGGGAGAAGCGGTCGGGCCTGCGGGTCCACGCGCGGACGGGGCTGCCGTGCCCGGTCTGCGGCGACACGATCCGGGAAATTTCCTTCGCCGACAAATCGTTCCAGTACTGCCCGACCTGCCAGACCGGCGGCAAGCCGCTCGCCGACCGGCGGATGTCCCGCCTGCTGAAGTAGGTGCCGGACGGACGCTCGGTAGGGTCGTGCCCACCCTCAGTCGTCACAGTTGGACAGAAAGTGGGATTCAGGCCTTGCACCCGGTTGGTCGAGCGCAGAGCATGGACGCCGTGTCCGGGTTCCCGATTGCGCAGATCGTCCCGTGGGCGGTCGCGGTGCTGCTCGCCGTCGTGGTGGTCGTGCTGCTCGTGAAGCAGCGCCGGCCGGCCAGCGTGGTCGAGGACGCGATGCTGCAGGCGGTGCACCGGATGTCGAAGGCGGCGCCGAACCTCCGCTCCGGCCTGGACGAGGACGCCGCCGACAAGATCACCACCCAGCTGCTGCAGATGCTCGACTGCGTCGCCGTCGGCATCACCGACAGCGAGGGCACGCTGCTGTCGTGGGACGGCGAAGCGAACGAGCACTACGTCGACCTCGTCGAGGCGATCGGGGCGGCGATCCGCAAGCACCGCCGCGAGGTCGTGGCGCACGACCGGATGCCGTGCAACCACCGCGGCACCTGCCGGATGAAGACCGCGGTCATCGTGCCGCTGCTGGTCGAGGGCGAGACGGAGGCGGCGCTGATCGTCGTCGGCCGCACCCGCGGCCGGCTGGTGCAGATGGCCGACGCCGTCGCCCAGTTCGTCTGCACCCAGTTCGAGCTGGCGCGGCTCGACGAGTCCAAGCACCAGCTCCAGCAGGCCGAGATCAAGGCGCTGCGCGCGCAGATCTCGCCGCACTTCGTCTACAACGCGCTGAACACGATCTCCGCGCTGATCCGCACGGACCCCGAAGAGGCGCGAGAGCTGCTTCAGGACTTCGCCGACTTCACGCGCTACTCGTTCCGGACGTCGGGCATGTTCACCTCGCTCGCCGAGGAACTGCGCAACATCGACCGCTACCTGACCATCGAGAACGCCCGGTTCGGCGGCCGGCTCGAGGTGCGGATGAAGATCGCGCCCGAGGTGCTCAGCGTCGTCGTGCCGTTCCTGATCATCCAGCCGCTGGTGGAGAACGCGGTCAAGCACGGGCTGGCCAGCAAGCCCAGCGGCGGCTGCGTCACGGTGATCGCGCAGGACTACGGCACCGAAGCGCTGATCAGCGTCGAGGACGACGGCATCGGCATGGACCCGCGGCGGCTCAACGAGCTCAAGAGCGCCCACCGCACCGGTGCCCACGTCGGGCTCGGCAACATCAACCAGCGCATGCAGCAGGTGTTCGGCAGCGACTACGCGGTGATGGTCGAGACCGCGCCCGGCGCCGGCATGAAGGTGACGCTGCGGGTGCCGAAGTTCGTCCCGGGCGTCCGGCCGAACATGCCGGACTACAGCTCCGACACCGAGGCCGACGTCCCGGCCCAGGGCGGTCCCGCCCAGCTGAACGGCGCCGAGGTGAACGGCGTCAACGGCACCCGCTCGGGCATCCTCCCCATGGGCTGAATCCGGCTGTGACATCCGGGGCGTCGCCCCGGGCCGGGGGCTTCGCCACCCGGACCCCCGAAAAATCCGGCTAGCCTGGCGGTATGAGCGTTACGGACAAACTGGCTTCGCGGATCCCGGTCCTCGCCGACCGCGTCGAGCGCAAGGACGTCGTGGCCGTGGTGAAGCTGCACGGCGTGATCACGCCGTCGCCCTCCCCGCTGGCCAGGGGCGCGATCAACCTGGCCGCGGTGGAATCGGCGCTGACCAGGGCGTTCGGTCACGACCGGCTGAAGGCGGTCGCGCTGCTGGTCAACTCACCGGGCGGCGCGCCGACGCAGTCGGGCCTGGTCGCCGAGCGCATCCGGCAGCTGGCCGACGAGAAGGGCGTCCCGGTCCTGGCGTTCTGCGAGGACGTCGCCGCCTCGGGCGGCTACTGGCTGGCGTGCGCGGCCGACGAGATCTACGCCCACCGCACGTCGATGGTCGGTTCGATCGGCGTGATCAGCGGCGGCTTCGGCTTCACCGGCCTCCTGGAGCGCTTCGGCATCGAGCGCCGCCTGCACACGGCGGGCGCGAACAAGTCGCGGCTGGACCCGTTTTCCCCGGAGAAGCCCGAAGACGTCGAGTGGCTGAAGAAGATGCACAGCCAGCTCCACGAGCTGTTCGTGAACTGGGTCAAGGACCGCCGCGGCGACCGCCTGACCGCCACGGAGGACCTGTTTACGGGCGACGTCTGGCTGGGCGAGAAGGCGGCGCAGCTGGGCCTGATCGACGGCCTGGGAAGCCTCCGGCAGATCATCACCGAGCGCTACCCGGAGGCGGAGATCTCGGTGGCCGAGCCGAAGAAGCCCCTGCTGGCCCGCTTGGGCCTGGGCGCCCCGGCGGCAGCGTCGGCGGTCCTGGACGCGGTGACGCAGAAAGCGGCGTGGTCCCGCTTCGGCCTCTGACGCCGATGTCCGATTCGGGTACTTCCGGGCAGACTTTGTGACCCAGATCACTCAACCCGTGTAACGCCTCTGGAATCGCGGTTCCGCCTCGGGTCTCCTTGTCGACGGGCTTTGTTGTGAACGGCAACAAATCCGGTCGACAAGGAGGTCGTACCCGATGCCCCACTCCCGCAGACTCGCCCTCGGCGCGGTGCTCGGCGCCGCGCTCATCGCCGTCCCGCTGACCATCCCCGCCGCCGCCTCGATCCCGCCGCCCGAGTCCGGCTGGACCACCGTCTTCGCCGACGACTTCACCGGCGGCTCCGGCTCGCTCCCGTCCAGCGCGAACTGGATCATCGACACCGGCCACAGCTACCCCGGCGGCCCCGGCAACTGGGGCACCGGCGAAATCCAGAACTACACCGCCAGCACCAGCAACCTCTCCCAGGACGGTGCCGGCAACCTCCGCATCACGCCGCTGCGCGACGGCGCCGGCAACTGGACGTCGGCGCGGATCGAGACCCAGCGCACCGACTTCAAGCCGCCGGCCGGCGGGGTCATGCGGATCGAAAGCCGGATCCAGATGCCGAACGTCACCGGCGCCGCCGCGCTCGGCTACTGGCCCGCGTTCTGGGCGCTCGGCGGCCCGTACCGCGGCAGCTACTGGAACTGGCCCGCCATCGGCGAGTTCGACATCATGGAGAACGTCAACGGGATCAACTCCGTCTGGGGCGTCCTGCACTGCGGCGTCAACCCGGGCGGCCCGTGCAACGAGACCACCGGCCTGCCGAACAACCGCGCCTGCCCCGGCAGCAGCTGCCAGTCCGCCTTCCACACGTACCGCTTCGAATGGGACGCGAGCACCAGCCCGCAGGTCCTGCGCTGGTTCGTCGACGGGCAGCAGTTCCACTCGGTCAGCCAGAACCAGCTCGACGCGACGACCTGGGCGAACATGACCACCCACCAGGGCTACTTCGTGCTGCTGAACGTCGCCATCGGCGGCGCGTTCCCGAACAACAACTCCGGCACCACCACCCCGGGATCCGGGATCGTGCCGGGCCGCCCGATGGTCGTCGACTACGTCACGGTGTCCACCCGCGGCGGCGGTGGCGGCACGACGACCCCGCCGACCACGACCACGCCGCCCTCCGGTGGGGGCAGCGCCTACAGCACCATCCAGGCCGAGTCGTTCAGCCAGCAGTCCGGCGTGATCACCGAGACCACCACCGACACCGGCGGCGGGCAGAACATCGGCGCGGTGGGCAACGGCGACTGGGCGCTCTACCCGAACGTCGACTTCGGCGGCAGCGCGGCGACGAACTTCCAGGCGCGCGTCGCGTCCGGCGCGGCAGCCGGCGTCAGCGGGCTCGTCGAGGTGCGGCTCGACAGCCGGTCCAACGCACCGATCGGCAGCTTCGCGGTGGGCAACACCGGTGGCTGGCAGAGCTGGCGGACCGTCCCCGCGAACATCAGCGCGGTGACCGGCGTCCACAACGTCTACGTGACGTTCACCAGCGGTCAGCCCGCGGATTTCGTGAACCTGAACTGGTTCACCTTCGTGCATTGAGAGCAGGGGCCCGCGGCCCCGGTCGCGGGTTCCCTCACTTAAGGCGGACGGGGGCTGGACATTGCACTCGGCAATGGGCAGGATGCGTTTCACTGTGAGTGCTCACGATGACACCCGGAAGCTCGTGGTCCTGGCCGTGGACGACGAGCCGAACGGTCTTGACGAACTCGTCCACTGCCTGCGCAACAGCCCGCACGTGGCCAAGGTGTTCCCCGCGATCGACGCGTCCGAAGCGCTGCGGTTGCTGTCCACCGACGACCCGCGGCTGCGCGAGCGCAAGGACCGCGGCCTGCCGATCGTCGATGCCGTCTTCGCGGACATCGACATGCCGGGCCTGTCCGGGATGGAGATGTCCCGGGTGTTCGCCGCCCTGCGGCCTTCGCCCGCGCTGGTGTTCGTCACCGGCCACGCCGAAGAGGCGGTCAACGCCTTCGACCTCGGCGCCCTCGACTACGTGCTCAAGCCGTACCAGCAGGACCGCCTCGACCGCGCGATCTCGCGCGTGATCGACAAGCTGGCCGCCGCCGCGGCGCCGCCGCCGGGCGCGCTGGGCGGCGAGCCCGGCGTGAAGAACGACGACGAGGTCATCCCGGTCGAGCTGGCCGGCACCACCAAGCTCATCCCGCGCTCCTCGGTCCGGTGGGTCGAGGCGCAGGGCGACTACGCGCGGCTGTTCACCACCGAAGGCAGCCACCTGGTCCGCATCCCGCTGGCCCAGCTCGAGGAACGCTGGGAGAAGGCCGGGTTCGTCCGGATCCACCGGTCGTTCCTGGTCGCGCTGCCGCTGATCACCGAGCTGCGCATGGGCCAGGGCGGCTACCAGGTCGTAATCGGCAACGAGGAGAAGGTGCTGCCGGTGAGCCGGCGGCACACCCGCGCGCTGAAGGACCGGCTGGTCGGTTCGGGCCGGAACGGCTGAGCCGAGCCCGCCCATGACCGACGACTTCTACGAGCGCCGCGCGAACGGCGTCCGCGAACCGGATCCGACGCTCGGCAGGCGCGCCCGGCACCGGCCGCTGCCGCAGCCGACGGACCGGGCCGTCGTCGAGTCGCTGCCGCCGGCGCCGGAGAACGAGCCGCCGCCGAAGCCGGAACACCACGCGAAACCCAAGCGGGAGCGGGTGATCCTCAACGATCCCCGCCGCGGCGCCGGCACCCTGCGCGCCCGCGTCGAGCTGGAGGAGCAGACCAGCTGGGGGAAGCTGCTGGTCCGCGACCACCTGGTGAAGGTGCAGCTGAGGACGGCGCTGCTGCTCGCGCTGCTCGTCGTCGTCGTGTTCGGGTCGCTGCCGGTGCTGTTCTACGCCGTGCCCGGGTTCTCCCGCGCGAGCTTCCTGGGCATCCCGGTGGCCTGGCTGATCCTCGGCGTGCTCCCGTTCCCGTTCCTGTTCGGGGTCGGGATCTGGTACAACCGGCTGGCCGAACGCAACGAACGGGCGTTCGTGGACATGATCGAAAACTAGTTTCGCACTGACCCGTGCGAGGATCCTCCCGTGCAGTTGAACCCGTGGGCCTTGACCGGCATCGTGCTGGTCGCCGTGGTGACGCCCTACCTCGGTCACCGCTCCTCGCGGTCGGCGACGAGCACGCACGACTTCCTGGTCGCGCGGCGCACCGTGCGCTCGCGCCGCAACGCCGCCGCGATCTCCGGTGAGTACCTGTCCGCGGCGTCCTTCCTCGGCATCGCCGGCATCGTGCTCAAGGACGGCGCCGACGCGCTCTGGTTCCCGATCGGCTTCACCGCGGGCTACCTGGCCCTGATGCTGTTCGTGGCGGCGCCGCTGCGCCGCTCCGGCGCGTACACGCTGCCCGACTTCGTCGAGATGCGGCTCGGCTCGAAGGGCCTGCGCCGGTTCTCCACGGCGTTCGTCGTGTTCATCGGCATCCTGTACATGGCCCCGCAGCTGCAGGGCGCCGGCCTGACGCTGGCGACGGTGCTGCCCGTGCCGGCCTGGGCGGGCGCGATCGCGGTGATGATCGTGGTCGCGTTCAACGTGATCGCCGGCGGGATGCGCGCGATCACCGTCATCCAGGCCTTCCAGTACTGGCTCAAGCTGTTCGCGATCTCGGTGCCCGCGTTCGTGCTGTGCATGGTCTTCTTCGCCGGCGGCGGCCCGGACGGCTTCCGCCCGCTCGGAGCGGCCGCGCCGCCGGTGTTCACCAGCGACACCACGGTCGACGTGCAGACCGACGTCACCCTGCAGGTCAAGACCGACACGTTCCTGTACGCCTACGGCCGCACCGACAACGGCCCGGCCGCGGGACCGACGCACTGGACGCCGCTGGCGCCGCACACGGTGTCCGAAGGCACCAAGCTGAAGTTCCTGGCCGGCACGCCGGTGCCGGTGGTCAGCGACTCGGTCGCGGACAACGCGAACTGGCTGCACCCGGGCTCGGGCAGCCTCACCGACCTGCTCCAGACGTACTCGCTGATGTTCGCGACGTTCCTCGGCACGATGGGCCTGCCGCACGTGCTGGTCCGCTTCTACACCAACCCCGACGGCAAGGCCGCGCGCCGCACGACTGTGCACGTCCTGCTGCTGCTCGGCCTGTTCTACCTGTTCCCGACGCTGCTGGGCGCGCTGTCCCGGATGTACGTGCCGGAGCTGCTGGTCACCGGCAAGACCGACGCGGCGATCCTGCAGCTGCCCTCGGCGATGCTGCCCGGCGTCGGCGGCCAGATCCTCGGCGCGGTCACCGCCGCCGGCGCGTTCGCCGCGTTCCTGTCCAGCACGTCCGGGCTGCTGGTGAGCGTGGCCGGGGTGGTGTCGACCGACCTGCTGCCGGGCCGGGTGCGCGACTTCCGGGTGGCCACCGTGCTGGTCGCCCTGCTGCCGATCGCGCTGGCGGTGGGGCTGCGGCCGGAGGACATCTCGCTGTCGATCGGGCTGACGTTCGCGCTCGCCGCGTCGACGTTCAGCCCGCTGCTGCTGCTGGGCATCTGGTGGCGCAAGCTGTCCTGGCCGGGCGCGCTGGCCGGGATGTTCGTCGGCGGCGGCCTGGTGCTGATCGCGCTGGTGGTCAACGTCGTGAGCGGCTACACCGGCGGCTGGGCGCCCTGGTTCGTCAACCAGCCCGCGCTGATCACCGTCCCGGCGGCCTTCGTGACGACGTACCTGGTCAGCCGGGTGACGGGGTACGGCCGCCCGGAGCACGTCCACGACATCATGCTGCGGCTGCACGCGCCCGATCCGCTCGGTTTCATGCGGGACAGGGCCGTCGCGCGGTTCGGCCAGGCCGAAGAAAAGACCCGGCTGCCCGGGCGCGGCAGGCACCGAAAGTAGCGCGCTGACCCTCCGTCAGCCTTGTTTTACCCGATCGAGTGAATTGGGATCTGGTATACCCGATTGGTCGAGAACGGGGAAGGTGGAGATCCGCGATGACCGATTGGGAAAGCGTCCAGGAAAGCCCCGAATTCACCGAACTGCGCCGCCGGTTGCGGGTGTTCGTGTTCCCGATGACGGCGTTGTTCCTGCTCTGGTACCTGCTTTACGTCCTGCTGGCCGACTACGCGCACGGCTTCATGAGCACCAAGCTGTTCGGCAACATCACCGTCGGCCTGGTCTTCGGCCTGCTGCAGTTCGTTTCCACGTTCGTGATCACCGGGCTCTACGTCCGGTACGCCAACCGGCGGCTCGACCCGGTCGCCGACGAAATCCGCGCCCGGGTCGAAGCGGAGCCGGGCCGGTGACCGCCGCCGCGGGGGTCGAAGGCAGCAACTCCACGCTCAACATCGTCATTTTCCTGATCTTCGTCGCGATCACGCTGGTGATCGTGTTCCGGGCCAGCCGCACCACGAAAACGGCGTCGGACTACTACGCCGCCGGCCGCGCGTTCACCGGACCGCAGAACGGCATCGCCATTTCGGGTGACTACCTGTCGGCGGCGTCGTTCCTCGGCATCGCCGGTGCGATCGCCGTCAACGGCTACGACGGCTTCCTCTATTCGATCGGCTTCCTGGTGGCGTGGCTCGTGGCGTTGCTGCTGGTCGCGGAACTGCTGCGCAACACCGGCAAGTTCACGATGGGCGACGTGCTGGCGTTCCGGATGCGGCAGACGCCGGTGCGCGCGGCGGCGGCGGTTTCGACGCTCGCGGTGTCGCTCTTCTACCTGCTGGCGCAGATGGCGGGCGCCGGCGGCCTGGTCAACCTGCTGCTCGGCATCTCCGGCGAGGCGGGGCAGGACGTCGTCATCGCCGTCGTCGGCGTGATCATGATCCTGTACGTCCTGATCGGCGGCATGAAGGGCACCACCTGGGTGCAGATCATCAAGGCGGCGCTGCTGATCGCCGGTGCCTTCGCGATGACGTTGTGGGTCCTCGGCAAGTACGGCTTCAGCCTGTCCGACCTGTTCCAGGCCGCCGTCGACAAGGGCGGCAAGGCGCTGCTCGACCCGGGCAAGCAGTACGGCAAGACGGGCACGACCAAGCTCGACTTCCTGTCGCTGGGCATCGCGCTGGTCCTCGGCACGGCGGGGCTGCCGCACGTCCTGATGCGCTTCTACACCGTCCCGACGGCCCGCGACGCGCGCCGCTCGGTGGTCTGGGCCATCGTGCTGATCGGCGTGTTCTACCTGTTCACGCTGGTGCTGGGCTACGGCGCGGGCGCGCTCGTCGGGCCGGACAGGATCTCGAAGGCGCCGGGCACGACGAACGCGGCGGCCCCGCTGCTGGCGCTGGAGCTGGGCGGCCCGGTGCTGCTCGGGTTCATCTCCGCGGTCGCCTTCGCGACGATCCTCGCGGTGGTCGCCGGCCTGACGATCACGGCGTCGGCGTCCTTCGCGCACGACGTCTACGCGAACGTGCTCAAGAAGGGCCAGGTCTCCACCGGCGGCGAGGTCCGGGTCGCCCGGGTCACGGCGCTGGTGATCGGGGCGCTGGCCATCGCGGGCGGCATCCTCGCGAAGAGCCAGAACGTGGCCTTCCTGGTGGCGCTGGCCTTCGCGGTCGCGGCGTCGGCGAACCTGCCGACGATCCTGTATTCGCTGTTCTGGAAGCGGTTCAACACCCAGGGCGCGCTGTGGTCGATCTACGGCGGGCTGCTGGTCACGATCGTGCTGATCGTCTTCTCGCCGGCGGTTTCGGGCAAGCCGGTGGACCCGAAGACGGGCAAGAGCGCGTCGATGGTCCAGGGCGTGGACTTCCACTGGTTCCCGCTCGACAACCCGGGCCTGGTCTCCATCCCGGCCGCGTTCCTGCTCGGCTGGCTCGGCACGATCCTGTCGAAGGAGCGCAACAGCGCGAAGTACGCCGAGATGGAGGTGCGCGCGCTGACCGGCGCGGGCGCCGAGAAAGCCGTCGCCCCCTGATGTCCACCTCACGCGCGGGCAACGCGCCCGCATGGCAGCATGGAGATCGTGGTGAGCCCTGCTGAACTGCCGACCGCCGAGGTCCGCGACCTGCCCAAGGACGGCCTCGTGCTGCTCGACGTCCGCGAAGACGACGAGTGGGCCGCCGGGCACGCGCCCGGCGCGGTGCACATCCCGATGGGCGAGCTGCCCGCGCGCGTCGGCGAACTCTCCGATCTGCCGGACGACCAGCCGATCCACGTGATCTGCCGCAGCGGCGGCCGGTCCGCGCGGGCGGCCGCGTGGCTCAACCAGAGCGGCTGGGACGCGGTGAACGTCGCCGGCGGCATGGGCGCGTGGCAGCGCGAAGGCCGTCCGATGGTCGGCGAGCACCCCGGCATCGAACCCGAAGTGATCTAGCGTTGCACCCGGGGCAGCCTCCGCAGGGCCGGCCGTACCCGCCCGGGTACTGGCCGCGTCAGGCGCCGCCGCCGTCGGCCCAGCAGCTGCAGGGCCGGACGCTGGCTGCCCAGCCGGAGCCGTACCCGTACCACCGCCGTCCGGTGCACCGGCCCAAGTTGCGCTGGGTGGCGACCCCGCCGCCCGGCGCGTGGCCGCGTCGCCGCGTGGTGGCACCCGAGCCGTACCTCGGCCCGCCGAGGTACCCGGTACCGCCGCGCTGGGGGTTCCCGAACCTGGTCTGGCGGCGCCCGACGTCGGTGCCGGGCACGGCGTCCGACGAGATCCGCCCGATCGACCGGGTGCCGGTGCTCAGCCGCAGCCTGGTCGTCGTGCTGTTCGCGTTCGCGGTGCTCTGCGCGGTCGCGGCCGGCGCGGAGATCTGGCGGTACGTGCTGCTCGCCGAGGGCCGCGACGCGGCGCTGTCCCGTTCGGTGGTGGCGTTTTCCGACGGGTTCGTGGTCACCGCCGGGCTGTTGGCGTCGATCCTCGCGCTGTTCCCGGCCGGGCTGTCGCTGTGGTGGCTGCTGGTCGCCCGCCAGGCGGCGGCGGACGTGTCGGGCGACGACCCGCCGCGGCCGCTGTGGCAGGTGCTGGTCGGCGTCCTCGTGCCGGTGGCGAACCTGCCGATGGCCCTGTCGGTCGTCGGCGAGCTCGAGCACGCGGTGCTGGGCCGCCCGCGTGACGTCCGGCCGAAGCCGTCGCGCCGGGTGCTCGTGTGGTGGGGCACCTGGCTGCTGAACTGGGTGCTGCTCGGCGTGTCGATCGGCTGGCGCTTCCGCGACGACGTGCAGTCGATGGCCGACAGCGTCGTCCTGGTCGCGCTGACCGACCTGTCCGCGGTCGCTTTGGCGGTGATGACCGCCCTGGTCGTGCGGCGGTTCTCGGCGCTGCTGGCGCCCTCGGACGCCCGGGACGTGCGCGAGATGCGCGTGCTGAAGGTCCGGGGCGCGCCCGAACCGGAGCTGCGGACTTCGCGGCCGGCCGGCGCCGCGCGCTAGTAGCCGCCGAAGGCCGGTTCGAGCTGGTCGAAGGCTTGTTCCGCGATCGGCCAGAGCTGGTCGACGACGGTCTTTTCGTCTTCCAGGGTCCGGTCGAAGACCTCCTGGAAGAGCACTCGCAGGACCGTGGCGAGGTGCGCGGCGGCGAGCACAGGTGCGACGTCTGCTTCGGGGTGACGGCGGACCAGCAGGTCGGTGAGCGTCGCCTCGCGCTCGCGGTGCATCTCGTGCAGCGCGTTGGTCAGGACCGGGCTCTCCTTGATCATCCGCACGAACCCGGGGCCGGAGAAGCCGACCAGTGCGTGTTCGGCGCCCAGCGCCTCGAAGTAGAGCTCGCGCGTGTCGTGGAAGACGCTGTCGCGGATCAGGGCGGCGGGCCAGGCCGCGAAGTCGGCGCGGATGTCGAAGACGAGGTCCTCCTTGCGGGGGAAGTGGTTCGTCACGGTCATCTTGGCGACCCGCGCCTCGGCGGCGATGTCCGCGATCGTCACGTCCTCGAAGCCGTTCCGGATGAAGAGCCGGGTGGCCACGTCGGAGATGGTCTTCCTGGTCTCGTGCTTCTTCCGGTCCCGGAGTCCCTCGCTCATGAAGTCACTCTACTGGGTCGGACCCAAGATTGGGCTTGACCCAATGAGTGGGTCGAACCTAATCTGAGGTCCGACCTAACCAACGGGGGTGAGCATGACGACGGCAGTCCGGCCGGATGCGGCACTGTGGCGGCTCGGCGGCGTCCTGATCATGGGAGCGGTGCTGTCGATCCTCGACGCGACGATCGTGACCGTGGGGATCGACTCGATCGCGCGTGACCTGGACAGCCCGCTGACGACGGTGCAGTGGGTGGCGAGCGCGTACTTGTTGGCGGCGTCGGCGGCGATCCCGCTGTCGGGCTGGCTGACCGACCGGTTCGGCGGCCGCGCGGTGTGGCTGGCGGCGGTGGCGATCTTCACCGCGGGCACGCTGCTGTGCGGCTTCGCGTGGTCGGCGCCGGCGTTGATCGCGTTCCGGGTGCTGCACGGGCTGGGCGGCGGGCTGATGCAGCCGGTCGGCCAGGCGGTGTTCGCCCAGGCGGCCGGGCCGGCGCTGGGCCGGATGATCGGGGTGATCACCCTGCCGGCGACGGTGGCCCCGGTCCTGGGCCCGATGCTCGGCGGCGCGCTGGTGGCGGACCTCGGGTGGCGCTGGATGTTCTTCGGCATCGTCCCCCTGGGCGTGGCGACGTTCCTGTTCGCCCGACGGTTGCTCCCGGCGCCTCCACCGGAGGGCGTGCACGCGGCGCTGGACGTCCGGGGGATCGCGTTGCTCTCGCCAGGCCTCGGCGCGTTCGTCTACGGCCTGGCCGAGGGTGTGGAGGTGGCATGGATGGCCGGCGCGTTGTTGCTGCTGGCGTACGGCATCCACGCGTCCCGGACCGCCTCGCCGGTGCTCGACCTGAAGCTGTTCCGGAACAAGGGATTCGCGGTGGCGAGCGCGAGCACGTTCCTGCTCGGGGCGTCGCTGTACAGCTCGATGCTGCTCCTTCCGCTGTACTACCAGCAGGTGGAGCACGCGAGCGCGTTGCGGGCCGGACTGCTCCTGGCACCCCAGGCCCTCGGTTCGGCGGCAGTCCTGCTGGCAAGCGGCCCCCTCCTGGCCCGGTTCGGCCCCCGCCGGACAATGCTGGCGGGCCTCGGTCTGTCCCTCCTGGGCACGATCGCCTTCACCCAGCTCGCCTCCGCGCCCAGTGCGCTCCTGCTGACACTGTCCCTGCTCATCCGCGGCGCCGGCCTGGGCGCAGCAACGGCCCCCGGCATGACAACGCTGTACGGCTCGTTGGAGCGCTCCCACATCCCCCGAGCAGCAAGCGCATTCAACGTGATCAACCGCATCGGCGGCTCCCTGGGCACCGCTCTACTGGCAGCAATCCTCCACACCCAGCTCACAACCACCCAGCCCCCACCAGCCGCGTTCGGCACCACGTTCACCTGGGCGCTGGCCCTGTCGGCGCTAACGCTGGTCCCCGCCGCCTTCTACCCCGCGAAGTCCCCGCAATGACCCACCGCTCCCCGTTCCGCGGCCCCGGCTACCGGTCGGCGAGTGTCCCGTCGGCGCTGATGTGGGCCCCCAACCCGCTTTCCCGTGAGGCCTCTGATCACCTCCGCCTCCCGTCCGCGGGCGCCGGTTTGCCGGAGCGGCCCCACTTCCCGGCCAGCGAGGGCTCTGTCGGCACTGGCGCCGACCCCCACGCACTCCTTCCCACGAAAGGCACCCCATGACCCTCCGCCTCTTGAGCGTCCACGCCCACCCGGACGACGAGTCCAGCAAAGGCGCAGCCACCCTGGCGCGCTACGCAGCCGAAGGCGTCGAAGTCCTGGTCGCCACCTGCACCGGCGGCGAACGCGGCGACATCTTGAACCCGGCCATGGACACGGAAGAGACATGGGCGAACCTGCCGTCGATCCGCCGTCGCGAGATGGCCGAGGCCGCAGCGATCCTCGGCGTCCGACAGCGCTTCCTCGGCCTGACCGACTCCGGCCTCCCCGCCGACGGCGACCCACCACCCGACGGCAGTTTCGCGGCCATCCCGCTCCCCGAAGCGGCGGCCCCGCTGGTGGCCCTGATCCGCGAGTTCCGCCCCCACGTGGTGATCACGTACGACGAAACCGGCGGCTACCCCCACCCGGACCACATCCGCACCCACGAGGTGACGGTCGAAGCCTTTTCCGCGGCCGCCGACCCGGCCCGCTACCCCGGCACCGGCGCACCCTGGCGTCCCCAGAAGCTGTACTACCAGGCGGTCCTGAGCCGCGCCTGGTTCGAGGCCCTGCACGAGGCCACCCTCGCCGCCGGGCTGGAGTCGTCCATGGGCGAGGTCCTGACCGAACTCCCACCGGACAAGCTCCCGGTCACCACCCGAATCCGCTGCGAGTCGTTCTTCACCACCCGAGACCAAGCCCTCCTGGCCCACAAAACCCAGGTAGACCCCGCCCACCCGTTTTTCGCCCACTCACGCGAAATCGAGCGCCAGATCTGGCCCCACGAGGACTACCACCTGGCCCACCCCACCCCCGGCCCCACCACCGAAGACAACCTCTTCACCGGAGTAACCCCATGACCCACCCACGTGATGCCCGCCCAATCACGCGAGATGCCCGCGCAATAACGGGTGTGGAGTTGCCCCGGTGGGGCGGACACGGGGTTGTCAGGCAGCCAGGGCCTGACGATAGTGGGTCCGGGCCTCGGCTGGGGTGTTCTGGCCGATGGTTGAGTGCAGCCTCTCGTGGTTGTCGTAGCGCAGCCAGCTGAACACGTCCTGGCGGGCTTGGGCTCTGGTGCGCCAGATGGTGGTGCCGATCTCGGTTTTGAGGGTGGCGAAGAAGGCTTCGGCGACGGCGTTGTCATAGCAGGACCCGACCCGCCCGACCGACCGGCGGATCCGGTGTCCGGCCAGCGCGGTGCGGAACTGGCCGGAGGTGTACTGGACCCCGCGGTCGGAGTGGAACACCGCATCATCGTCGATGAGGCCGCGGGCGGTGGCGAGGTCGATGGCCTGGCAGACCAGGTCGGTGCGCATGTGCTCGGCCATGGCGTGGCCGACGACTTCGCGGGTGTGCAGGTCGATGACGGTGGCCAGGTAGAGCCAGCCTTGGCAGGTGGGCGGGCAGGTGATGTCCCCGACCATCCGCAGTCCCGGCGCCGACGCGGTGAAGTCCCGGCGGATCAAATCGGTCACCGGCGTGGCTGGGCCGGCCGCAGGCCGGGTCAACGCTCGGCGTTTGCGTCGGGTGATCCCGGCCAGGCCGTGTGCGCGCATGAGCCGCTCGACCCGCTTGTGATTCACCATGATCCCGCGGCGGTGCAGCTCCGCGGTCACCCGCGGCACTCCGTAGGCACCGCGGTGCTCGGCATGAATCGAGGCGATCAGCCTGACCAGGTCGTCTTCGGCTTCCGCCCGCCGGGCACGGCCGGCTTCGGCCGCGACCCACTCGTGGAAGCCCTGCCGGCGCAAGCCCAGGAGCTGGCACAACCGCTGCACACCGAACTCGGTGCGGTGTTCGGAGATGAACCGGTAGCGGTAGCTCATCGATCCATCTCGCGCGCAAAATAGGCGGCCGCTTTCCGCAGGATCTCCTTCTCTTTCTGCAGCTCAGCGTCCTGTTTGCGTAACCGCGTCACCTCATCGGTCACCGCCGGATCCTCGACCGGCGGTCCGGTCTCGGCGGTCTGTTTGGCGGTGTTGACCCACGACCGCAGGGTCTCGTGGTTGACCCCGAGTTCGCGGGCGATTTGCCGCAACGGCCGATCACTCGAGTTCACCAGCTCGATCGCGTCGCGACGGAACTGCTCCGGTTACTTCGACCTGCGAGACACCAGGACATCCTCCCTCCAGACCACTGTCTGGAATCAAGGTGTCCGGCCCCAGGGGGCAACTCCACGAGATGCCCGCCCAAGCACACGTGATGCCCCGCCAGTCACGCGAGATCCGTGAGCGACCCCTCAAACGGTGACCCGCAGCTCCCGCAACCCCCGAATAACAAACTCCGGCCGCCGCCGCGGAGTCTCCGCCAACCGCAGGCCCGGCAACTTCTCCGCCAACGCACTCAACGCAGCCCCGATCTCCACCCGAGCGAGAGGAGCACCCACGCAGTAATGAATCCCGAGGCCGAACCCCAAATGAGCGTTGGGCGTGCGCCCGATGTCCAGCCGGTCCGGGGCCTCGAACACTTCCGGGTCGCGGGCTGCCGCACCCAGCAGCGCGCCGATCTTCTGGCCGCGGGAAACCACATATCCACCTATCGACACGTCCTCGGTCGCCGTCCGCTCGAACAGCTGCAGGGGCGCGTCGAACCGGATCAGCTCCTCGACACACGAATCCAGAAGGGCAGGTGAGGCCAGCAGCCGCTCCCACTGGTCCCGGTGCGTGAGCAACGCCGTGATGCCGTTGCCGAGCACGTTGACCGTCGCCTCGTGGCCGGCCATCAGCAGCAGCACCGCGGTGGCCACCAGCTCGTCCGGCGTCAGCTCGCTGCGCAACAGGTCGCTGATGATGTCGTCGCCCAGAGCGTCCGCGCGGGCCGAAGCCACCGAACGGACGTACGAGACGAACTCGGCCGCGGCCCGCTCGGCTGCGTCGCGTCCCTCCGGCGGCAGGCCGTACTCGTACATCTTCACGATCGCGTTGGACAGCTCCACCATCCGCGGCCCGTCGGTGCCCGGGACGCCCAGCAGCTCGGCGATCACCGCGACCGGCAGCGGCTGGGCGAGGTGCTCGAGGAGGTCGGCGCTGCCGTCCGCGGCGATCGCCGCCGCCAGGTTGTCGACCATGTCGGCCGCCAAGGTGGCGACCATCGGGCGCAGCCGCTGGACGTGGCCGCGGCCGAACGCGCCCGCGATCAGGCGGCGGAGGCGCGTGTGGGCCGGTGGCTCGTTCTCCAGGAGCGAGTTGCGGTGCAGCAGGTTGAACGACGCGAACCGCTCCAGCGGCTGGGCGTCCTGCCAGATGCGGCCCAGGCCGCGGTGGCGCAGCACCGCCGACGACGCGGCGTGCGACACCGCGATGGCGATGCCGAGCCCGTCGTGGAAGTGGACTTCGCCTTGGGAACGCAGCGCGGCGAACGCCGGGTACGGGTCGTCCAGGAACACTGGATCGCGGGGGTCGAACACGTCGCGAGACTAACCCTTCGATAGCGTCTGAAGCCGAGCCAGAGGAGGCAGCAGTGGGCAAGGGCGCGCGCAAGAAGGGTCCCAAGCAGGCATCGGACCGCAAGCCGAAGGTGCGCGACGTCTTCGTCGGCCAGCCGTTCGAAGGCCTGGCGGCGGAGCCCGAGCTCATCGCGCTGCGCGAGTTCGTGCCGTCCGCGACGGCCGAGCTCACCCTCGCCGACGGCGGCGAGGTCACCCTCGGGACCGTGCTGCCGATGGCGGCCGCCGCGTTCGTGCGCTCGGACGGCCGGCGCTACCTCGGCCTGCAGGTGCAGACCCGCTCCTCCGACATCAGCCGTGACCTCGGCCGGTCGCTGAAGTGGCTGCTGGATGCCAAGGAGGGTGACGTCCTCGGCGTGCCGGACACGACCACTCCGCCGTCCGCCGACGAGCACGCGCGCCTCCAGGACCTGCTGACCCCCGGCGCCGAACTCGACGTCACGCTGCACCAGGACTTCGGCTGGTGGCTGCCCGAGGACGCGGACGCCACCGGGGACGTCGCCGTCTCGCTCGAGCGCGCGAACGCCGCGATCATGCCCACCGAGCGGCTCGGCGCGGGCGCCTACTGGGTCCTCGCCGGCGAGAAGGCGCACCTGCGCTGGGTCCGGCCGGAGCCGGAGAACCTGCTGCTCCAGGCGCTCGCACGGCTGTCCGCGGCCGGCGAGCTCAGCCTCGGCGAGGGCTCGCGGTACGCGGGTTCGTTCCGGGCGCACGGCCTGCTCGTCCCGGTCTGGGACCTCGACACCGAGGCCCACGCCCGCGAGTGGACGGAGGCGAAGGACGCCCTCGGCACCCGTCTCGAGACGGCCCTGAAGTCCCTCGACGACGAGCCGCTGAACGCCACCGAGCGCCGGGCGCGGGACGGCCTCATCGGCCGCCAGCTCACCCTGCGCTGACCCGGCAGCGCCCCGGCGCCCGCCAGCTGGCCCTGCGCTGAGGCGGGTGCGCTCGGCGGCCCCACCTCGCCGTGCGCTGACCCGGCGTCGCGCTGGCGCCCGCCGGTTCATCGTGCGTTGGCCTCGGCGGCGCTCCGGCGCCCGTCGGCTGACCCTGTGCTGACCGGGAGCGCCTCGGCGCCCCCACCTCGCCGTGCGCTGAGCAGCGCCTCGCCGTCCGGCCGCAGCTGGCGTCGGCGGGCGCCGGACCGTTGGTACGCGCCGGTGGTCCCTCACTCGCTCGATGAGCGTTCAACCAGGCATTATGTGGCGCACGAGACACCGCCGCCGGATCGTGGCGGTGGGACCATTCTCGGCGTGATACTTCACATCTGTGGGGCGGCCGAGTGGGCCGAAGTGCGCGAAGGTGGCGAATACCGGCCGTCTTCGCTGGGGGAAGCCGGGTTCGTTCACTGTTCCGACTTCGGCACGGCGACCCTGCCGGCCAACATCCGCTACCGGGGGCGCACCGATCTGGTGCTGCTCGAAATCGACCCGGCGAAGGTCGGGGCGCCGGTCCGCTGGGAAGACGGTGCGCCGCCGCATCCGGAGGGGATCTGGTTCCCGCACGTCTACGGGCCGATCCCGCACGCTGCCGTTGTCGGCGTGCACGAATTCCGAGAGTCCGAAGGCGGCGGTTTCCGCCTGCCCGACTCGCTCGCCCACCGCTGACGTGGGCAGATCACTACCCGGCCGGGCGATCGCGGATCCGGCCGGGAACGCGGGCAACCTGAGGGGGCTGTGATGCGTGTTGGGGAGGAAGGCAGTTACCCGACCCCGATGGGAGGCGATACGGTGACCGCTGCGGCACCCGTCTACCCCGGGGGAGATACGTGGGTGACCAGCGCAGGCCGAGGGAGGGCCGCGACGTTGCCTGGCGAATTCGTCGACTTCGGCGACTTCGTGCAGGCCACCTTGCCGGGGCTGCTTCGGTACGGTCACGCGCTCACCGGTAACCCGCACGACGCGGCCGACCTGGTGCAGACCGTCCTCGAAAAGATCGGTTCGCGCTGGGCGTACGTCCACGACAAGACCGGCGACCCGCTGGCCTACGTCCGCCGGTCGATGGCGAACGCGCACGTGAGCCGCTGGCGCCGGACGCGTCGCGAGAACCTCGTCGCGGACCTGCCGGACACCAGCCCGCACGTGCCGGACGACCCGTTCGAGCACGAGCCGCTGTGGCGTGCGTTACGAACGCTGCCGCCGAGACAACGGGCCGTCATGGTGCTGCGTTACTACGAAGGTCTCTCGGAAGCCGAGATCGCCGGTGCGCTCGGCGTCACCCAGGGGACCGTGAAGAGCCAGGCCAGCAAGGCGATCGCGTCGCTTCGGATGAAACTGAGGCAGGCCGACGGCGAGGGCGAAGGGAGCGGTGCGGGTTGAACATCTCCGAGGACGAACTGGAGCAGCGCCTGCGCGCGCTCTTCGCCGACGAGCGGCTGGACTTGCCCCCGCCGCCGGACGCCGGCACGGTCATCGTCGACGGTGCGCGGCGGCGTCGCCGCCGTCGCCACGTCGTGCAGGCCGTGGCCGGGGTCGCGGCGGCCGTGGTCGCCGTCTCGGGTGGGCTGACCATGGTCCGGCTCCACACCGAGGACGGCACCGCGGTGATCACCGCCGACGGGACCGGAAGCAGCGTCAAGCCGCCCGAAAACCTCACGCAGGGCCGGCTGCCGGAGCCGTCCACGCCCGGGCCGACCAGCACCCAGAGCATCCAGGTCTCCGCGCCGCCGGGGGCCCCGACGTCACCGCCGCCGCGGCCGTCGGCTTCTTCGTCGCCGTCCGCCCTGGCCGCCGTGACCAGCGGGCCGCTGCTGGCGGCCGACGGCTTCGGCAAGCTCAAGCTCGGCATGTCCGAGGCCGACGTGATCGCGCAGACCGTGACGCTCAGCGACGCGCAGGCCGGCGCGAGCTGCACCGTTTACAAAGCGCAGGGCAACGGCGTCCCGGCGTCCGCGAGCGTCGTCATTTCGAAGGCGGCCGGGCTCGTCGTCGTCACGCCGGACGTGACCGCGCACACCGCCGAAGGCGTCGGCGCCGGGTCGACGAAGGACCAGATCCTCGCGGTCTACCCCGCGGCCAAGGCGGAGCCCGGCGGCGTGGCCGCCCCGGCGAACGCCGCCGCCGACTACCACTTCCGGCTCGGTGAGACCGGGGTCGTGCAGACGAGCCTGATGAGCGTCACCCAGGACTGCGCCGGCTGAAAGCCGGGCGCATGCGGAAACCCGGGCCGTCCACAGGGGGAGGGCCCGGGTTTCCGGCATTCACGTCACGGAGTCAGAGCTTGCCGCCGGCCACCGGGGGCATCTGCGAGTCGGTGCCGTCGTCGCCGACGGACTCGCGGTACAGGTGGTTTTCGACCTCGAACAGGTTGCCGTTCGCGCGCTTGACGACGTTCAGCAGCGTGCTCATCTGCGAGATCTCTTCGACCTGCTCCTTGAGGAACCACTGCGTGAACTGCTCGCCGATGTAGTCCTCTTCGGCCCGCGCGGCCTTCGCCATCGCGGAGATGTCGGCGGCGACCTCCTTCTCCTGCTCGAGCGCGAGCTCGATGAGCTCGGTGACGCCGGAGAAGTCGTTGCGCACCTCCCCGGTGCCGGGGATCTCGACGTGGTGGTCGCGGTCGAGCATGTACTGCACGAGCGCCATCGCGTGGTTGCGCTCTTCGACGGACTGCTTGTAGAAGTGCTTCGCCAGCTGCGGCAGGTCCTCGGCGTCGAACCACACCGCGAGCGCGATGTACTGCTGGGACGCGTTGAACTCGTTGTGGATCTGCGCCTGCAGCAGTTCGTAGAACTTCGAGCGCGGTTCTTTCCTGGTGATGAGGGCCATGCAGACCAGAATAGATCAAGATTGGCGGAATTACCACTCGGCTCTGGTGATCCGCCCCCTATTAGGGTTACCATTCCTAAAGAAGACGAACCTTATTTAAGTAAGCCTTCCCTAAATGCATGTGCAATTTAGGGAAGGCTTAATTCACTTCAGGGGATCGCGCCGCACCGGGCAGGATATGCACCGCGGGCCACCGCGGCCGGAGCCCAGCTCGGAGCCCGCGATCGGCAGCACCTCGATGCCCGCCGCCTCCAGCCGCTCGTTCGTTTCGACGTTCCGCTCGTAGCCGACGACGACGCCCGGCGCCAGGGCGAGCGTGTTGTTGCCGTCGTCCCACTGCTCGCGTTCGGCCGTCACCGGGTCGAGGCCGGTGTCGATGACCCGCAGCCGGTCGATCTCCATCGCCTCGGCCGCGGCCGTCAGGAACGGCGCCGGGCCGGCCACCTTCACACCGCCGTCGCCGGTCGGGCGCAGCGTGAACGCCGTCAGCGAGTCGCGCGCCAGCGGGTACATCACCACGGCGTCGGCGTCGACCATCGTGCACACCGTGTCCAGGTGCATGGTCGCGCGGGACTGCTCGATCGGCACCGCGAGCACGGTGTGCGCGATGCCGTCGGCGAACACCGACCGCGCCAGCGACTCCGCACCCGCCGCCGTCGTCCGCTCGCCGACGCCGATGGCGAGCACGCCCGGCGCCAGCAGCATCACGTCGCCGCCTTCGATCGGCGCCGAATGGGCGCCGTACGCGCGGGCCGCGTGCCGGAAGTACGGGTGGTAGGCGTAGATCAGGTCCAGCACCGCGGTTTCACGGCGGCGCGCGGGCATGGTCAGCGACGAAATCGCCACCCGGTCGGCGATCCACGCCGAGGAATCGCGGGTGAACAGCAGGTTCGGCAGCGGATCGACGGCGAAGTCGTGCGGGTGGTTCATCATCCGCACCAGCGACGCGCCCTCCGCCGACGGCAGCTCCTCGAACGTCATCCCGGCCATCAGCACCTCGGCCAGCCCGGCCGGGGAAACGCCGGAGAGGTGCGACCGCAGGGAGTCGGCCAGGTCGCCGCCGAGCCGCCGGTCGTCGACCGCCGCGTGCACGCCCGCCGCGTGGGCGCGGTCGTCCTCCAGGGCCGTCCGGAGCGCGTCGGCCAGCAGCAGGACGTCGACCCCGCGGCCGCGCAGCACCTCGGCGAACGCGTCGTGCTCGTCCTGGGCCCGGTCGACCCACGGGATCGAGTCGAACAGGAGCTGGTCGTTGTTGCGGGGCGTCAGCCTTTTGAGCTCGTCGCCGGGCCGGTGCAGCAGCACCGCGCGCAGGGGTCCGACTTCGCTGTCCACCCGGGGAGGTGCCGTTTCGTCGATCACCCCCCCAAGCTTAGTCAGGGGAGCCAGGAAACGTGCCCCTTCAGCAGGGCGTATCCGACGAACGACACGAAGTCGAACAGTGTGTGCGCAGCGACCAGTGGCCACAGCCGGTTCGTCTTCTGCCACAGCCGCCCGAACACCAGTCCCATGACGAAGTTCCCGACGAACCCGCCGAACCCCTGGTAGAGGTGGTACGACCCGCGCAGCACCGCGGCGCCGAACACCGCGCTGTTCTCCCGGACACCGAGCTGCCGCAGCCGCGTCAGCAGGTAGCCGATGACCAGGACTTCCTCGGCGAAGGCGTTGCCGAACGCCGAGAGCGTGAGCGAGATCGGCCGCCACCAGGTATCGCCCAAAGTGGACGGTTGCACCGCCAGGCTGAACCCCAGGTGGTAGGAGACGAAGTAGAGCGCCAGGCCGGGGACGCCGATCAGCGCGGCGAGCGCGACGGTCAGCAGCGCGTCACGGCCCGGTGACCGGCGGTCCAGTCCCAGCTGCGCGACCTTGATCCCGGCGCGCCACAGCAGGTACAGCCCGAGCGCGCCCCAGCCGACCAGCTGCGCCGCCGACAGCAGCTGCTTGAGCAGGTCGATCAGGCTCGCCGCGGCCTGCGGGACGTTGAGCTGGGTCTGCTGCTGCGCCAGCGGCACCGGCTGCAGCAGCGAGTCCACAAGGGACAGCAGGCTGCGCACGCCGGACATGCCCAGCGTGATCCCGAAGACGAGCAGCAGCTCGAGCTTGACCGCGCGGCGCTCGGCGGGGTCCTCGATCGTCCCGGGGAACTCGGGGCGGGCCGGGGCCAGCCACGATCGCGCGGTGAACGTCATGTCCGCACGCTACCTTCGGGGTATGCCGAGGAGCATCGCCACCAACGAAACCGTCGACCGCGCCGCGCTCGTCGAGTTCCTGTCCACCCGCCACCGAGCGATCCTGCTGACCACGAAGGCCGACGGCGGCCCGCAGCTCTCGCCGGTCACCTGCGGCGTCGACGCCGAGGGCCGGCTGGTCATCTCGACCTACCCGAAGCGCGCGAAGATCGTGAACATCAAGCGCAACCCGAACGTCTCCGCCTGCATCCTGTCCGACGAGTGGAACGACCAGTGGGTGCAGCTCAACGGCACCGCCGAGGTGCTCGACATCCCGGACTCGGTCGAGCCGCTCGTCGAGTACTTCCGCGCCATCTCCGGCGAACACCCGGACTGGGACGAGTACCGCGAGGCCATGGTCAAGCAGGGCAAGAGCATCATCCGCGTGACGATCGAAAGCTGGGGGCCGATCGCGAAGGGCGGCTTCCCCGCCGAACTAGCCTGACCGCCCGCGCAGGAACGGGCAGCCGACCAGCCGGCGCAGCTCCGACGCGAGCTGCGCCGGGCTGTCGACCGACCGCGAGAACGCCAGCCGGACGTCGTGGTCGCCGGTGTCGGCCTCGACGCGCAGCCGCAGCCCGAACCGGTCGAGCCCGAGCGGGCGGATCCGGCCGCCGCGCAGCTCCGCCGGTAGGTGCTTGGCCAGCTGGCCGACGACGTCGGCGTGGTCGGCTTCGAGGTGCCGCAGCCACTTGGCCTCGTAGTCGTGGAACGGGTCGGGCGGCGCCGCGCTGAACATGTGCGGGCGCAGCGAGTGGGTGCCTTCGGCGTCGGCGAGGACGAGCGAAGCCGGGGTGAGCCGCAGCAGCGTCACGCCGTGGCCGACGTCGAGGAGCCGTTCGTCCGGCCGCGTCTCGGCGATCGCCACCGCCCGCGCGCGGGCCGACACCGGCGACAGCGGCCGCAGCCAGCCGGTGATCCACAGCAGTCCGCGGATGGGTTCGCGCAGGTCGACCGGGGCCTGGTCGGCGAGCTCGACCATCACGGCCAGCTCCCCGCGCTGGGTCTGCTTCGCCGCGCGGACCATCGAGTGGTCGTCGGGGAGCAGCACGCTGACGCTGCCGCTGTGGTGCACGTGGTGCAGGAGCGGCAGGACCCGCTCGCCGTCCAGATCCGCGCGTTCGCACGTCGGCAGCAGCGACGCGGGGCCGTTGCGCGTCGCGATCGTCTTGGCGCGCTCGGCGGGGTTCGGCGCCGGCGGGCGGCGGACGGATGTGGGTGCTTCGGTCACGGCTCACCTCCTACTTAGGTGAGCCTAACCTGAATCGGTCGGTCTGGGTAGTCGTGGCGATCACGTCCGTTCCGCTGAACGACGCATCCGGTAACGCCGGTGCCCACTTTGTCGAAAAGCGGGTAACTACCCGACCCCGTGGGGGTTCCGCGTGCCGATCGTCCCGGTCCCCGAGCGCGTCCGCGCGTTCGAACTCGACCCCGCCATGCCGTCCGGGGCCCTGCCGATCTTCGGCGAGTACCTCGACCGCCTCGGCCGCAACGCCGCCCACCAGCGGCTGCTGTCCTGGTTCTTCCTGGCGTTCGGGGTCGCCCAGTTCTTCACCGGCGCCGGGGTCGTGCTGCCGATCGGGATCCTCGCGCTGGTGGGCTCGGTCGAGGCGTGGTGGCGGTACCGCGCGTACGTCCGTGTGCCGGAGACGCGGCTGAAGCGCGAAGCCTTCCGGCAGGTCGACATCGCCGCCGACGGCCTGGTCGCCGCCGGCCGGTCGGTCGGGGTGCGGCTGCCGGACGGCCGGTGGCTGCGCGTCCGGCTCGACGAGCCGTACCGGCTGCTGCTGGCCGCGCACCGGCGGGTGTGGCTGCTCGGCCGCGGGCCGAAGGTGTTCGTCGGGTTCCCCGGTGTGATGCGGGTCCGTCGCGCCCGGATCTTCGACGCGCCACCGGCGGAGGCGGCGGCGGTGCCCCCGGTGGCGGGCGCGTACTCGCCGCGGCTCGACCCGGTCCTGACGGCCCACCGCCGCCGCATCGCCCGCGACCACCGCGCGCTGGCCGCGTTTCTGCTGGTCCTGGCCGCGTTCGCGGCCGGGGTCCGGCTCGACTTCCCGGCGACGGGCTGGATCGCGTGGACGTTCGCGAGCGGCGCCCTGCTGACCGCGCTGGTCGCGGCGGCCCGATCGGTGGCCTACCACCGCCCGCTCGCGGCGGACCACTGGACGGAGCTGCGCGCCGTCCTGGACGGCCCGGTCCGCATGGGCCCGCGCGGTGCTCGCCTGAGCGGCCTGACGATGCTGGCGGACGGAACGGTGATCGGCTTCCGCATGCCGACGGCAGACCCCTCGATGGCGGCGAACGTCGCGGCCACCGGACGCCTGTGGATCGCGGGCGTCCCGAGGCGCGGCGGAGCGACGGCGGGGGTGCCGGGCTACCCGGTACTGGGCACGGTCTGGCTCGGGTAGCGCGCCCAGTTCGGCCGCCACGCATCGGGCTCTTCGATCGGCCAATGCGCCGGACCGCCGAACAGGCGGAGCGGCTCGTTGCCACGGAGGGCTTTCCTCGCTTTGATCTCCCCGTGATGCGCGGGCGGTCCTTGGGGCCGCGGTTCAGGTGGCTCTGGTCGGCCTACGCCGTGAGTGCGTTCGGGACCTGGCTCGGCTTCGGGGCCTTTCCCCTGCTCGCCATCCTCGTCCTGCACGCCGGGCCGCTCGCCGTCTCCGCGCTCGCCGCCGTCGGGCCGGCCGTGGGGGCTCTCGTGGCCGTTCCGCTCGGGCCGTGGGTCGATCGGCGGCGGAAGCGGCCGGTCATGGTGGGCATGGATCTGGTGCGGTTCGCCGCGCTCGTCAGCGTGCCCGGTGCCTACGCCCTCGGGCTGCTGAGCTTCGCCCAGCTGCTGGTCGTCTCGGTGGTGGTCGCCGCGGCGGACATCACCTTCACCTCGGCCAGCGGCGCCTTCCTCAAGGGGCTGGTGGCGCCCGAGGACCTTCTCCTGGCCAACGGCCGGTTCGAGGCGACGAACTGGACCGCCACCGCGCTCGGGCCACCGCTGGGCGGAGCCGCCTTCGCGGTGCTCGGGCCGGTGACCTCGGTGATCGCCAACGCCGTCAGCTTCCTGCTCTCCGCCCTGGGCATCCGCGCGATCAAGGGCGACGAACCGCGCCCGCGGACCACCGCACCGCTGCGGGCCCGGGACCTCGCCGACGGGTGGCGGCTCCTGCTGACGCACCCCGGCCTGCGGCCGCTGTTCTTCAACGTCCTGCTGTTCAACGGCCTGATCATGGGCACCGAGCCGCTGCTCGCCGTGCTGATGCTGAAGGACCTCGGGTTCGCGCCGTGGCAGTACGGGCTCGCCTTCGCCGTCCCGTGCCTCGGCGGGCTCGCCGGCTCGCGGCTGACCCCGCGGCTCGTCGAGCGGTTCGGGCGCCACCGCGTCCTGGTGACGGCCGGCGCCGCCAGGGCGTGCTGGCTGCTCGCGCTCGCCTTCCTGCCGGCCGGCGCCGCCGGGCTGGGGTACGTCATGGTCGTGGAGCTCGGCATCATCGTCTGCTGCAGCGTGTTCAACCCGGTCCTCGCGACCTACCGCCTCGAACAGCTGCCGGCGGATCGCGTCGCGCGGACGCTGTCGGCGTGGTCGGTCAGCACCAAGGCGTCCATCGCCGCGATGACCGCACTCTGGGGCGTGCTGGCCGGCTTCACCGGGTCACGCGTCGCGATCGGGATCGCCGGGGTCCTCGTGCTGGCGACGCCGTTCCTGCTGCCCCGCCGTGACCGGACGCCGGTGGCCGCCTAGCCCAGCGACTTCCGCGTTGCCTGTTCCGTCTCCAGCACGCCCTGCCGGATGCCCTCCAGCTGGTCGCTCAGCTCGCGCACCGCGCCCGTGTCCACGGCGACGTCGGTCGTCGCCGCCGTCAGCTCCGCGACCCGGGCCACCAGGCTGTCCAGGCCGAGCGCGCCGGACTGGAGCTGGGCCAGCAGCTTGTCCCGGGCGCCGGACAGCCTCGCGTGCACGTCCGCCTGGGCCTGGACCGCCGTCAAGGCCTGCTCGAGGTCGCCGCGGACCTCCGGGTTCGCCGTGCGCAGCTCGCGTTCCAGGCGACGGCGTTCGTGCGCGACGGCGTCCGGGTCGACCCGGGCCAGCGCCTGGCCGGTCGCCGACGCGCGGCCGGCCAGGCGGCGGAGCGTCGACAGCGTCTCCTGCACCACCGGTTCCATGTCCGCGACGCGGTCGGCGAGCGGGCCCGCGGACAGGGAGCCGCTGAGGGAGGCGAACCCGTCCGCCGCCGCCGATGCGCGGCGGAGCCAGTTCTCCTCGGCCGATCCGGCCGTGACGTCGAGGATCCGCACCTCGCGCTGCGGAGGCTCCTTCTCGCGGGTTGCGACCGCCACGCCCGCCCACGCCACCAGGACGGCGGCGCCGACGCCGACCGACGCGACGACCGGCAGCTGCACGGCCCACGCCACCCCGGCCGACGTCGCGGCGAGCAGCAGCCCCCACGGTTCGGCGAGCTCACGGAGGAACTTCATGGCCGCGAGGATCTCAGAAATTCGAGATCACGGAGGTGAAGACCTGGTTGATCGAGTCCGGTTTGGACGAGTCGTACTCCGATCCTTCGGTCGCTTCCGCGATCTGCTTCAGCACGTCCTGGTCGGCGTCCGCGCCGTAGGCGATCGTGAACAGCCGGACCGTCTCCGCGTTGCCCTCCGGCCGCAGCTGGGGCAGCAGGTGGTCGAGGTCGACGCCGCCGGAGTCCTCGTTGCGGCCGTCGGTGAGCACGACGACCGCGTTGATCGCCGCCGGGTCGAGGTGGGCCTTCAGGTACTCGTACGCCGCCAGCGACGAGTCGTACAGCCCGGTGCCCGACTGCGGGGTCAGCCCGCTCAGCCGCATCGCCAGTGTCTCCTTGCCGCTGTTCCCCAGCGGCTGCACCGGGACCAGTTCCTGGTAGTCCTGGTCGCCGTCGAGGTGGGTCGAGAACTGCCAGAGCCCGACCTGGTCACGCGGCACGAACTGGCCGAGCGCGTCGATCGCGGCCTGCTTGGCCAGGTCGATCTTGCTCTTGCCGGTGCCCTTCACCTCGTCGCCCATCGAGCCCGAGACGTCCACGACCAGCAGCACGTTCGCCTTCTTGCGCAGCTCGCCCCAGGTGGCCAGCAGCTTCGACAGCACCGTCGGCGCCGGCGGCCGGATGAAGTTGATCTTCGCGTCCGGCTGGACGCCGTTCGCGGTGGTCGCCTGCGGGCCCGGCTTGCCGTCGAACGACCGGAAGCCGAGCGCGGCGAACTTCGCCTGCGTCTCGTCCATGCGCAGGTAGGCGAGGAAGTCCGCGGCGATCTGCTTGCGCGTCGGGTCGGCCCAGTTCAGCGTGACGAACGGGTGGTCGGAGTTGAGCGTGCCGTCCGCCGGGTAGATCGCGACGATCGGCACCTTCGGCGGCGCGTGCTGGCCGACCTTCGCCGGGTCGTTCGTGGGGTTGCCCTGGTTGTAGCCGATCAGCGAGCTCTCCTCGACGGTCACCGCCGAGATGTAGGACAGCGCCGCGCCGCGGTCGTCGGCCTTCTGCAGGTTCGTCAGGAACGTCAGCGTGTTGTCGCCGTAGTGCACGATCGCCTGCTCGATGTTCGAGACGAACTGCCTGGCCTCGGGCTTTTCGAGCGCGGCCGCGGTGAGGTCGGACGACGTGCCGGTGGCCGCGTAGTAGGCGCCGATGGTGGCGTTCAGGCCCGCGGTGGAGATGTTCGGGTTCGTCTTGCCGAGCCGGAACTTCCCCCACTCCGGGTGGCCGTACTTCGCCCAGCCCGCCGGGTCGGTCGCCAGCGTGGCGAGGTCCTTCCAGCCGATCGGCTTGGCCGGCCAGCCCAGCGCCTCGGCCATCGGCTTCGGCATGGCGACGGTCAGCGGCGAGTTCGCGATCGACTGCGGGTCGCCGTCCGGCACGATCGACGCCGAGTCGCCCTTCGCGTTGACGCGCAGCAGGTTGACCCAGCCGCTCGCGGCCGGCGTCCAGACGTCCGGGCGCGGCCCGTCGGTGGCTTCGTTCCAGCCGTTCGCCAGCGCCTGCATCGCCACGCCGGACGATTTCGACCGCACGACGACGTCGACGCAGTGCCCGGCGACGGTCCGTCCGGAGTAGGCTTTCGCCGCTTCTTGGACTATTCCGACCTTTTCCGGTGAAGAAGCGACGTTGAGCGCGATCGCGTCCGAGTCCGAGCATTTCGGCGCGTCGGCGTCGTCGCTCGAACCGCTGGTCCAGTACCGGATTCCGATGATCAGGGCGATCGCGACCACGATCGCGGCCAGGAACGGGAGAACTTTTCTCTTTCGTCGCGCTGGTTGGGAATTGATCATCACAGCCTCCCCGTTCCGCCACCCGGAAGTTCATTATCCGGGCGCCGGAACGGGGAGGGGACGGTATTTCCGAATCTTGACTATGACTTAGGGCCGCGGCGCGACCACGTCCACGCGTAACCGGGGTCTTCGGACGCGTCGGCGGCCTCGCCGAGCTCCAGCGGCGCGAAGGTGTCGACCATGACCGCGGTCTCGTCGAAGAACTCCGCGCCGATCGACGCCTCCGCCGCGCCCGGCTGCGGGCCGTGCGTGAAGCCGGACGGGTGCAGCGACAGCGAGCCGATCCCGATCCCCGAGCCCTTGCGGGCCTCGTAGTTGCCGCGCACGTAGAACATCAGCTCGTCGGAGTCGACGTTCGCGTGGTTGTACGGCACCGGGATCGAGTCCTCGTGGTAGTCGACCTTCCGCGGGCAGAAGGAGCAGACGACGAAGTTCGGGCCCTCGAACGTCTGGTGCACCGGCGGCGGCTGGTGCACGCGGCCGGTGATCGGCTCGAAGTCGTCGATGTTGAACACCCACGGGTAGAGGCAGCCGTCCCAGCCGACGACGTCGAAGGGGTGCGTCGCGTAGGTGTAGCGGGTCAGGCCGGCGCGGTGCCGCACGAGCACCTCGACGTCTTCGCCGTCTTCGAGCAGCGGCTCCGAAGGCCCGCGGATGTCGCGTTCGCAGTACGGCGAGTGCTCCAGGAACTGCCCCTTCGCCGACAGGTAGCGCTTCGGCGGTCCGATGTGGCCGCGCGCCTCCAGCGTGAAGAGGTTGACCTCGCCGTGGGGGACGACCCGGTAGGTGCACGACGTCGGGATCACGACGTAGTCGCCGTCGCCGACCTCGAGGCGGCCGTAGATCGTCTCGAAGGTCGCGGAGCCGCCGTGGACGTAGAACAGCTCGTCGCCGGCCGCGTTGCGGTACAGCGGGCTGGGCGCGGTGGCCGTGACGAACCCGATGGTCACGTCGTTGTTGCCGAACAGCCGGCGCCGGTCGGTGACCGCGTCGGCCTCGCCGCCGAACTTGAGGTCCCGGGTCTGGAACGCGCGCGGCTTGAGCGGGTGGTTCGGGGTGAGCGACCCGCGGTCCTCCTCGACCGCGACGGCGTCGACGATCGCCGTCGGCAGGCCGCGGTGGTAGAGGAGCGCGGAGTCGGCGGAGAAGCCCTCGACGCCCATCAGCTCCTCGGCGTAGAGCCCGCCGTCCGGCTTGCGGAACGCGGTGTGCCGCTTGTGCGGGATCTCGCCTACTTGCCGGTAGTAAGGCATCGCCGTGCCCTCCAGACGTGTCCGCTGTGCGGACGATTTTGTCCTCATGTCGTACGCTACTAGCGTGTCAGTCGTGTCAAGCGCTGTGGAACTCACGCCCCCCGGCCCCCGTGGAATTCCTCCCCTGTTCGCGAGGCTCGTCGACGACTCGGCGCTGTTCCCTCCGGTCGGTGCGGCCATGCCCGAAGCGCTGCGTGCGCACTTCGCCGGCCGGGAGTCCGAACACGCCGGTGTACTGGGGGTTTTCCTCTGCCAGGCGTCCCGGTTGCCGGAGCTGATCACCGAGCTGATCAAGATCAAGCCGAAGCAGCCGCTGCCGCTTTCGCTGATCATCGACACCGGCCTGGGCGGCGTCCCGAAGGCCATCTCGATCGTCGAGTCGCGCAGTGAGCTGCTCGCGCTCCGGATGGTCGAGATGCCGGCGCCGTCGGACGTCGACGAGGTGTGGCTGGAGCGCGTCTCCGAGTTCGTGCCCGAGGACGTCATCCGGGTGGTCGAGCCGCGGCGCGGCGTCGGCTGGCTCGACGGCGTGCGGAAGGTGATCGAGCACGGCAGCTGGCCGAAGATCCGCTGCGGCGGGCAGGCGGGCGAGAACTTCCCCAGCGTCGACGAGGTGGCGGACTTCCTCGCCGTCGTCAGCGGGTCCACCGGGGCGTCGTTCAAGGCGACGAACAGCCTGCACCGCGCGGTCCGGCACACCGACCCGGACACCGGCTTCCTGCACCACGGCTTCCTGAATCTGCTCGTGGCCTCCGCGCGCAGCCTCGCCGGCGGCGACGTCCGGGGCGCGCTGGAGTCGACCGACGCCCAGGCGCTGGCCGACGAGGCCCGTGCGCTGTCCGGGCCGGCCGCGAAGGCCGTCCGGGAGCTCTTCGCGTCCTACGCGGCGGCGTCGTTCGAGGAGCCGGTCGCCGACCTGGGCGAACTCGGCTTGCTGTGACCAGCCGGGAGGGGTCGCTGACGCTCGACCGCGGCTTGGCGCTGCTGCAGGCCGTGGCCGACGCCGGCGGCGACGCGGCGACCATCTCCGAGCTGGCCGTGGCCATCGGGGCCAGCCGCGCGGCCGTCTACCGGCTGCTCGTGCCCCTGTCGGAGCGCGGGCTGGTCTGGCGCGACGGCACGAAGGTCCGGCTCGGCGTCGGGCTGCTCAGGCTGGCCGGGCAGGTGCTGCCGCAGCTGCGGGACGCGGCCGGCCCGGTGCTGCGCGAGCTGGCCGAGAAGGTCGGGGCGACCGCGCACCTGTCGGTCGCGCAGGGGACGCAAGCGCTTGCGGTGGCCGTCGTCGAACCGTCCTGGACGAGCTTTCACGTCGCCTACCGCGTCGGCAGCCGGCACGCGCTGACGTCCGGCGCGGCCGGCAAGGCGATGACACTGCGGCCCGGCGGCGACGGCTGGGTGACGTCGGCGGGGGAGCTCGAGGCGGGCGCGTCCGGCGTCGCGGCACCGGTGCGCGGGGTGCCGGGCCTGCGGGCGAGCGTCGGCGTCGTCTCGATGGAGCCGCTGAAGGCCGCCGAAGTGGGCCCGCAGGTCGTCGCGGCCGCCACCCGGCTGGCCGACATCCTGCGTACCCCCTAGCGCCGCGAGACCGCCAGCAGCGGCCGGACCATCGTCAGCAGCAGGGCGACGTCGACGCTGAACAGGAGGCGCTCGAACAGGCCCAGGGTGACGTCCTGCTGGGCCGGGCCGAGGACGAGGGTGAGCACGAACCCGGAGAGCACCACGCCGACGCTGGTGAAGCTCGCCGTGGCCAGGCGCCGGATCGTCGTCCGGCGGGGCTCCCAGGGGCAGCGCTCGCGGCCCTTCCGCGTCAGCACGAACGCGGCCGCGGGCAGCGCGACGAACGCCGTCAGCGCGGCGATGTTGTGGACCTGCCCGGCGACGGACCGCGCCTGCCCGTCCGGATCGACCGGCACGAGGCCGCACACCAGCAGCCCGGCCGACCAGACGCCGAGCAGCACGCAGACGGCCGTGGTACCCGGGCGGTGGGCCTTGGCGATGCCGGCGAGGAGCGCGACCGAGCCGAACGAGAGGGCCAGGCACATGACGCTGAACAGGGGAGCGGCGGACGACGTGCCGAGTTTGCCGTAGACGTACTCCGACAGCGTCTGCCAGACCGGGCTGACCTGGCCGGAGAGCCGCAGGTGCAGGTCGATCGAGATGGCCACGGCCAAGCCGATGCCGCCGAGTGCGACCCGGCCGTGCAGCGGCGAGACCGCGTGCGTCTTCGGCATGTTCACCTGGTGCTCCCCCTTTCGTTCCCGAAAGGTTACCGGGTGAACCTGTGAGGCAGCGGTCAGAAGGTCAGCTGGAGCAGGGCGAACGCGGCGAACCCGGCAAAGGCGAACCCGGCGCAGCGCTGGATCAGCTTCGGCTTGATCCGGCTGCGGATCTTCCCGCCGATGAACACGGCGAGCCCTGCGACCACCACGAGCGCGGCGAACGCGCCGACGCCGACGGCGACCGGGTTGCCGATGCGGGCGGCGAGGCTGGCCGTCGCGAGCTGGGAGGCGTCGCCCCACTCGGCGGCGAAGAGCACGCCGAAGGACGTCATCGCGGAGCGGAAGAAGGTCTGCGGAGCCGGGCCGGTGCGCGAAGCGTCTTCGCCTGCTTCGTCGGCTTTGCTGAATCCCTCACGAAGGAGCATGAAAGACCCGAGGCCGAACATCGCGGCGACCACGAGGGAAAGGACGACGTCCGGCAACAGCGTCAACACGCTGCCGAACGCGACCGCTATCACGCATTGCACGGCGAACGCGGCGCACACGCCGGCGAAAACCGGCCAGCCGCGGAAACGGGTGGTCAGCACGAGGGTCGCAACCAGCGTCTTGTCCGGCAGCTCCACGGCGAGGACCAGGCCGAACGCGCTGATCAACGCCACCATGGCGGCAGTCATGAGTATTCTTTCACCCCTTTCACTGCAACGATAAAGGGGAGCATTGGAAAGCCGCAAGCTGATGGCTTCCGCGAAATTGCCGGATCGGCGGCCATGAATCTGACATCAAGGGGCGTCGCAGATATTTTTTCGGCACGCCGAATTTTCGGTTGCGGCCAGGGGTAGGTTGATCGACATGGGGTCACAGGCGCGTGCTGCGCAGGTCGAAGAGGTCATCCGCCGGTTGGAAGGGCACTACGTCTTCCCGGAGGTCGCTGCGAAGCTCGCGAAGGTGCTTCGCGCGCGTCTCGGCGAAGGGGCGTACGCGGACGTCGACGACGCCGAATTCGCGACCCGCGTCACCACGGACCTGCAGTCGGTGAACGACGACCCGCACCTGCGGCTGCGTCACCACGCCGACCCGGTGGCCGAGGACGGTGACGCGGAGCACGCGTCGGAGGACTTCCGGGCCGCGGCCGAGCTGGAGAGCTTCGGGATCGCGTCGGTGCGGCGGCTGCCGGGCAGCGTCGGCTACCTCGACACCACCCTGCTCTACCCGCTCGACCTCGCGGCGTCCGCGATCGCGGCGGCGATGACGCTGGTCGCGCCGGCCGACGCGCTGCTGCTCGACGTGCGGCGCAACCGCGGCGGCACCCCGGACACCAGCGCGTTCCTGCAGAGCTACCTCGTCGACGAGCGGACCCACTACCTCGACATCTACGAGCGCGAGGGCGACCGCGTGACCCAGATGTGGACGCTGCCGCACGTCCCGGGCGCGAAGTTCGGCGGGACCAAGCCGATCTGGGTGCTCACCGGCCCGGCGACGTTCTCCGGCGGCGAAGACCTCGCGTTCTCGCTGCAGCGGCAGGGCCGGGCGAAGACCGTCGGCGAGGCCACGCGCGGCGGCGCGCACCCGCGTGAACAGTTCAAAGTGGACACGTACCTGGACGTGACGGTGTCGATCGCCCGCTCCTACGACCCGGAGACGGGGGAGAACTGGGAGGGCGTCGGCGTGTCGCCGGACGTCCCGGTCGCCGCGGACAAGGCGTTCGAAACGGCGTACGCGCTGGCGCTGGAGCACGTCCTGACGCTGGGGGCCGCCGGGCCGCGGCGCGGCGTCGCGGAAGAGGCGCGGCAGGCACTCGACCGGGTGAAGGACGTTGGTCCCGGGCCGGACGGGACTGTTTGATCTAGCTGCCCGACCAGCACCGGAGCACGCTGGAGGGCGTGGAGGTCCTTGAGCTAGCGCGGTGGCAGTTCGGCATCACCACCGTCTACCACTTCCTGATGGTCCCGCTGACCATCGGGCTGTCGATCCTGGTCGCGGCGATGCAGACCCGCTGGGTCCGCACCGGCGAGCTGCGGCACCTGAAGATGACCAAGTTCTGGGGCAAGCTGCTGCTGGTCAACTTCGCCATGGGCGTGGTGACCGGGATCGTGCAGGAGTTCCAGTTCGGGATGAACTGGAGCGCGTACTCCCGCTTCGTCGGCGACGTCTTCGGCGCGCCGCTCGCGATGGAGGGGCTCGTCGCGTTCTTCGTCGAGTCGACGTTCCTCGGCCTGTGGATCTTCGGCTGGGACCGGCTGCCGAAGAAGGTGCACCTGGCGTGCGCGTGGGCGTTTTCGCTGGCCACGATGGCGTCGGCGTACTTCATCCTGGCCGCGAACTCGTGGATGCAGCACCCGGTGGGCGTGACGTTCGAGAACGGCAAGCCGACCATGAACTCGATCTGGGCGGTGCTGACGAACAACACGGCCCTGGCCGCGATCCCGCACACCCTCGCGGGCGCGTTCTCGGTGGCGGCGGCGTTCCTGGTCGGCGTCGGGGGCTGGCACCTGTGGCGGCGCCGCGGTCACTCGGACGTGTGGCGCTCGTCGGTCCGGCTCGGCGGCTGGGTCGGCGTGGCGGCGTTCGCGGTCCTCGCGATCACCGGCGACGCGCAGGGCAAGCTGATGTTCGAGCAGCAGCCGATGAAGATGGCGTCGGCGGAAGCCCTGTGCCACACGGAACAGCCGGCCAGCTTCTCGATCATCGCGATCGGCGACGTGTCGGGCGCGAACTGCGAGGACGTCAAGACGTTCAACGTGCCCGCGCTGCTGTCGTTCCTGGCGCACAACGACTTCAAGACCGAGGTCAAGGGCGTGGAGAACCTGGTGACGGAGTACCAGGCCAAGTACGGCACGAACTACCCCGACGACCCGGCGCTGGGCTCCCTGGCGGGCAAGCCGATCGACTACGTGCCGAACCTCCCGGTGACGTACTGGGGCTTCCGCATGATGATCGGCTTCGGCGCGGTCTCGGCGGGCATCGGGCTGCTGGCCCTGTGGCTGACCCGCAAGGACCGCATCCCGACCGCCCGCTGGTTCCCCCTGCTGGTCCTGGGCGGCATCGCCACACCGTTCCTGGGCAACAGCGCGGGCTGGATCTTCACGGAGATGGGCCGTCAGCCGTTCGTGGTGGCCCCCAACCCGTCGGGCGTCGACGGCGTGTGGATGTTCACGGCCCAGGCGGTCTCCCGGGTGACGACGGGCGAGGTGTGGACGTCCCTGATCGCCCTGACCACGGTGTACGCGGCCCTGGGCGTGGTGGAGGTGTACCTGATGCGCAAGTACATCCGCGGCGGCATCGAAGGCGTGATGCCCCCACCGAAGAAGGACTCCGACAAGACCGAAGGCGACACGCTCGCCTTCGCGTACTGAGGCGGTCAAGATGACGAATCCGCAGCTCAGCGGCTATGCAGCAGGCCTGGACTCCCCAACCCTTCCCGGCAGGGGTCCGGCCAAGTATTTGTGCTGTTCGGGTGGGTATTCCGAGCAGGGCCCGGGCGGTGTGGCGGAGTGCTTGGGCGATGTTGGAGTGCCCGGCTTGGCGGTGTGCGCTGGTGGCGAGGTTGCGCAGGCCGGCCAGCACGCGGGGTGCGGTGCCGGTGCGGACTCGGGATTGGTCCGCGCCGCGTTGGTGCAGGTAGCGGGCGTGGCCGGTGGTGGCGAGCCAGCCGCTGATCACCTCGTCGAGGAGGTCGCCGCTGACTCGGCCGGCCACGCGCCGCACGGTGGCCTCATCGGGTGCTGCGTAGCGGGCTTGGCGGGGATCGAAGCGAGCGCCCGGCGCGGCCGGCACCGGCCGTGGCGCGTCGGCGGCCCCTGCACCGATCGCGGTGAACGACTGGGCTTCAGCAAAGAAGGCTGCAGCGCAGCCCCCACCCTTCCCGGGGGGCGTCCCCGAACCCAGCGTATCGGCTCGATCACTCTCGCGGGTTACCCACAGCAAATCTGTGGACAACTCGCCCGGATGTGGATAACTCAGGGCCACCGGGTCGTGCAGAGCCGAAAGCGTCCGACCCGTGTGGTAGGTGCCCGATGACCCTCGCAATCGTCTGGTTCGTCGTCATTGCCTTCTTCTGGCTCGGCTACCTCTTCCTCGAAGGCTTCGACTTCGGCGTCGGGATGCTGCTGCCCGTCCTCGCGAAGGACAACACCGAACGGCGCGTCATGGTCAACACCATCGGGCCCGTCTGGGACGGCAACGAGGTCTGGCTCATCGTCGCCGGCGGCGCTATGTTCGCCGCCTTCCCTGCCTGGTACGCCGGGCTTTTCTCGGCCGCCTACCTGCCGCTGCTGCTCGTGCTGCTCGCCCTCATCGGCCGCGGGGTCGCCTTCGAATACCGCGGGAAAGTCGACTCCGAGCGCTGGCGGCGCAACTGGGACCGCGTCATCATGGCCGGCTCGTGGATCCCGCCGCTCGGCGTCGGGCTCATCCTCGCCACCACCGTCCTCGGCCTGCCCCTGGACGCCGACGGCAACCGCGTCGGCTCGGCGTTCGCCGCCGTTCGCTGGGACACGTTGCTCGGCGCGGTCGCCATCGCCGCCTTCTCGATCACCCACGGCGCCGCGTTCCTCGCCCTCAAAACCAGCGGTGACCTGCGGGAACGTGCCCGGAAAATGGCCCTCCGGTTGCTGCCGGCCGCCATGGTGCCGATGGTCGCGTTCCTCTCGGTCGTCCAGTGGCGCGCGGGCACGTTGTGGACACTGCTCTCGTTTGGGATCAGTGCTCTCGCGGCGGTCGTCGCCTGGCTGCGGCTGCGCGCCGACCGGGACGGGCAGGCGTTCGCCGCGCTCGGCGTCGTCATCGCCGGGGCCGCGGTGGTCATGTTCGGGTCGCTCTTCCCGAACGTCCTGCCGTCGACCCTCGACGCCGCCAACACCCTCACCATCGAGGGCGCCGCGTCCAGCCCGTACACGCTGACCGTGATGACCTGGGTGGCCGTCTTCGGCGCGCCCGCCGTGCTGATCTACCAGGGCTGGACCTACTGGGTGTTCCGCAAGCGCATCGGCACCCAGCACATCCCGGTGGTCCACGCCCCATGAGCAAGCTTCCCGGCCGCGCTCCCCTTTCCGCCTCGGAGTCCACAGTGGACTCGGCGCGGCCGGGAACGGGCCCGCTCGGCGCGCTGCCGGCCCTCGTGCCGGCCGTGCGCCGGGCGCTGGCCCTGGTGGGCTTCCTCTCCTTCCTCAACGCCGCCGCGCTGGTGGCACAGGCCTTCCTGCTCGCCGACGTCCTCGCGGCGATCGTCGGAGCAGGTGCCGGGGGACGCACCGCCCAGCTGGCCGCGCTGCTCGCGCTCGTCGCGACGCGCGCCTTGACCGGCTGGGCGGTGCGCACGGTCTCCGCGCGCGCGGCGTCGACCGCCCAACGCGAGTTGCGCACGAAAGCCGTCGACCACGCCCTGCGCCTCGGGCCCGAGTGGATCGCCCGTCGCGGCCACGGCGAGCTCACCGCGCTCACCACCCGCGGCCTCGACGCGCTCGACGCCTACTTCCGCGAGTACCTGCCGGCCCTGGTGACGGCGGCCGTCGTGCCGCTCGGGGCCGGTGCGGCCATCCTGTTCGCCGACTGGCCGTCCGGCGTGATCGTCGCGCTGACCGTGCCGCTGCTGCCGATGTTCGCCATCCTCGTCGGCAAGTTCACCGCCGACCGCGTCGCCGGCGCGACCGACGCGACGCACCGGATGTCCGGACGGCTGCTGGAACTCGTTCGTGTGCTGCCGGTGCTCACCGCGTTCCGCCGCGCCACCGCGCAGGCCGAGACGGTCCGGCAGCTGTCCGAACGCCACCGCCGCGCGACGCTGAAGACGTTGAAGGTCGCCTTTTCCTCGGCGTTTGTGCTCGAACTGGTCGCGACGCTGTCGGTGGCGCTGGTCGCGGTGGTGATCGGCGTCCGGCTCGCCGGCGGCCACCTGCCGCTGGCCATCGGGCTCGGCGTGCTGATCCTCGCGCCGGAGTGCTACCAGCCGCTGCGCGCGGTCGGCGCCGCGTTCCACGCCAGCGAGGACGGCGTCGAAGCGGTCCGGCGCGTCGCCGACCTGCTGGCGCTGCCCGTTCCCGCTGCCGGGACGGCGGTCCCGGCGCCGGGCGAGCTGCGCGTGTCGGCCCTGCGCGTCGCGCGGCGCGGCGGGTTCGCGCCCGACGGCGAGTCGTTCGCGGTCCGGCCCGGCGAGACGGTCTGGCTCCGCGCGCCGAGCGGCGGCGGCAAGTCGACGACGCTCTCGGCGCTGCTCGGTTTCGTCCCGGCGCACGACGGCGCGATCGCGGTTGGCCCGACGAACCTCGCCGACGCCGACCTCGAGCGCTGGCGCGAACAGGTCGCGTGGGTGCCGCAGTCGCCGGTGTTCACCGGCGGGACGGTCCGCGAGGAGGTCGGCTCCGCCGGTGCGGTGCTCGCCGAACTCGGGCTGGCCGGGCTCGCCGACCGGGCGGTTTCGCAACTGTCGCTGGGGCAGCGTCAACGCGTCGCCGTCGCCCGGGCGCTGGTCCGGGTGCAGCGCGGCGCGTGGCTGCTGCTGCTCGACGAGCCGACCGCGCACCTCGACGAGGCCAGCGCCCGCCTGGTGCTCGACGCGGTGCAGCGCGCCGTCGACAACGGCGCCGCGGCGATCATCGCGGCCCACGAGCGCACGGCGGCCGTCGATATGTCGACTGGCGCACCGGTTGTCGCTGAAGTGTCCACAGTGGATGCCGGTGGAACGCCGTTGAAGTGGCGCGCGCTGCTCGACGGGCGGCTGTTCGGCGGCGCCGCGCTGGGCGCGCTCGCGCTGCTGGCGGGGGTGGCGCTGACGGCGACCTCGGGCTGGCTCATCGCCAAGGCGTCCCAGCAGCCGCCGATCCTGACCCTGACGGTCGCGGTCGTCGGCGTCCGGGCGTTCGGCCTGGGCCGCGCGGGGTTGCGGTACGTCGAACGGCTGGTCACGCACGACGCCGCGTTCCGCATCGCCGGCCGCATCCGGCTGCGGCTGTGGAATGCGCTGGTCCGGCTCGGGCCCGCGCGGAGCCTGCGCGCGGGCGAGGGGCAACGGCGGCTGGTCGCCGACGTCGACACCGTGCGCGACCTGCTGCCGCGCGTGGTGTCGCCGCCGCTGGTGGTGGCCCTGGTCGCGGCGGGGGCGATCGCCGTGCAGACGGCGGTGCTGCCCGCGGCCGGCCTGACGCTGGCGGCAGCGGTGGCGCTCGGCCTGTGCGCGCCGTGGGTGGCGTTGCGCGCGGAACGCCGGGCGACGTCGGCCCTCGCGTCGGGCCGTCGCGACGTGGCGACACGGGTTCTGGTGCTGTTCGAGGCGGCGGCCGAGCTGCTGGCGTTCGGCAAGGCCGGCGAGCACCGCCGCGCCCTCGCGGACGCCGACACACGCCTGTCCGCGCAAGCACGTCGGCAGGCTTTCGGTTCGGGAGCGGCGGAAGCACTGGTCACGCTGGTCTGCGGCGCGGCCGCGGTGGTCAGCACGGCGCTGGCGGCCCAGGCGGTCACGGGCGGACGGCTCGACCCGGTCCTGGCGCCGTTGCTGGCGCTGGTGCCGCTCGCATTGGCGGAGGTCCTGGCGTTGCTGCCGCCGGTGGCGCAGCACTGGGACCCGCTGCAGCGCGCTCGCCGCCGTCTCGCCGACGTGCCTGAATCGCCTGCGCCGGCCCGGCCGGGGGCGGGTGTCGAGCTGCGGGGAGCGGACCTCGGCTGGCCGGGCGGACCGTTGGTGCTGCACGGCGTCGACGTGGACCTGCCGCCGGGCACGTACGCGGCGGTGGTGGGGCCGAGCGGGGCGGGCAAGTCGACGCTCGTCGCCGCGCTGCTGGGCTTCCTCGCGCCCCAGCGCGGCTTGGTCTCGGTGCCCGAGAAGGTGGCGTGGGCGCCGCAGGAGCCGATGCTCGCGGCGACGACGGTCGCCGAGAACCTCCGACTCGCCGACCCGTCGGCGACCGAAGGCGAACTGCGCGCGGCCTTGCACGTCGCGGCATTGACCGACGTGTCATTGGAGACGCTGCTCGGCAGCGGCGGCAGTGGGTTGTCCGGCGGCCAGGCGCAGCGCGTGGCGCTGGCGCGGGCGCTGCTCGGGGCGCCCTCGGCGGGTCTCGTGCTGCTGGACGAGCCCACGGCCCACCTGGACGAGCCGACGGCGGCGGCGGTGCGAGGGCACCTGCGGGAGGCGCTGGCGGGCCGGACGGTGGTGCACGTGACGCACCGGGCGGAGGAAGCGGCCGGAGCGGACTTGATCCTCGAGGTTCGCGACGGCCGGGTTGTCACGCGGGTGCCGGTCAAGTGATCGAATCCTGCGGTGTCCTTGCCGCGCCGCCACCGCGCCGCGCGATAATGACGGAACTCATGGATCCGACGCTTGCCGCGCGGGCACTGTCCGCCGCCACCGAAATCACGAGCACCGCCCTGTCCGGCGACGACCCGGGAGCGGTGCTGGACACGGTCGTGGCCAGGGCGGCCGAGCTGGCGGACGCCGACCTGGGCTTGGCGATGGTGAGCACCGAGGACGGCCGCGTGGTGGTGGAGGCGGCGCACTACGCAACATCGGCCCCCGCGGCCCGGCTCGGCGACGCGAACGGCAGCGACGCGCTGACCGCCGGCGGCTCCGCTGAACTACCGGGCAGGCGCACGGGGGCGGCAGGCGAGGCCCTACCCACAGCCGGCGCGAGTGCCACGCACCCCGCCGAGGCACCAGGCGACCCGGGCCCGCGTGGGGCGGCGCCAGGCGAGGCTCTGCCCACGGTTGGCGCAAGTGCCGCGCATACCGCCGGAGCGCCCGGCGACCCGGCGCCGCGCACAGGGGCGGCAGGCGAGGCCCTGCCCGCGGCAGGCGCAAAAGCCGCTCACCCCGCCGAGGCAGCTGGCGACCCGGGCCCACGTGCGGAGACGGCAGGCGCAAGCGCCGCCGCACCGCGTGCCGGGGCAACCGGGGCCGCCGAGTCCCTTCGCGGCCTCTCGCTCCCAGCCGACTCTGCGGCCGGGCGGGTGGCCCGCGGGGGTGAGCCCGTGGCCAGCGCTGACTTCACCGTCGACCCCCGGACCGCGCCCTACGTGCCCGCCGAGCTCCACAGCTATGGGCCCTTTGCCGCTGCGCCGTTCGGCTCTGGTGGCCGGGTTCTCGGGTCGCTCACCGTCTACCGGAAGCGTGGGCGGGAACCCTTCTCCGCCGGGACTGTCGAGATGCTCGTCGCCTTTGCCGCGCAAGCCGGGGTTGTTCTTGCGCTCGCCGAAGGCGCCAACGCGCGTCACCGCGTTGCTCTCTACGAAGAGCGGGAACGCATCGCTCGCGAACTGCACGACGTCATCGTCCAGCGGCTCTACGGTGCCGGGATGCAGCTGGACCGGGTTCGGCGGAACATGCGCAAGCGGTTCGCCCAAGCCGACGGGGCCCGGCTCTCCGATGCCATCGACCAGCTCGACCAGACCATCGAGGAAATCCGGGGGACCGTGCGCGCGCTGCGGTCGCCCGAGCCTCGCCACGACACCGGCACGCCCACCGACCTCGCCGAGTCGGCGCGCGGCGAGGTTCGCATTGCCGGCGAGTTGCTCGGCTACCCGCCGACGCTGGAGCTGTCCGGCGAATTCGCCGACATTCCCGCGGAACGCGCCGACCACATCCGGGCCGCTCTGCGCGAAGCACTGTCCAATGTGGTCCGGCACTCCGGCGCCAGCGAAACCCGCGTGACGCTGACCAGGGACTCCGGCGGCGTCAAACTCCGCGTCCGGGACAACGGTTCCGGCGTTCCCCAAGGCGTCGCCACCCGTGGTCTGCGTCATCTCGCCGAGCGCGCGGACGCCGCGGGCGGGAAGTTCTTCCTGAACTCCTCACCCAGCCTCGGCACACTCGTTGCGTTCGACCTGCCACTCGACTGACCGCACTTCATCCTTCTCGGGTCATCCAGCCTCCCTTCCACGCCCTCGACATGATCTTACCGATTTCTCGAACATATATTCGACTCACGTTCGAGTGAATCTCGGTCCGGAAACACCCTGATCGAGATGGCGGACCGTGACGAGAGGAAGAAAAGATCGCAGCGAACGGCGGATTGCGGACAAGCCCGGCGCGAGCCCAGAGCGAGCCCGGCGCGGGTGGCTACTTCTCGCGCCGCGCGATCCAGGCGGCCGCCTGCGTCCGGCGCTGCATCCCCAGCTTCGCCAGCACCGACGTGACGTAGTTCTTGACCGTCTTCTCCGCCAGGAACAGCCGCTCGGCGATCTCGCGGTTCGACAGGCCCTGGCCGATCAGCTCGAGCACGTCGCGCTCGCGTTCGGTCAGCGTCGCCAGCTCGTCCGTCGGCGGGTGGCGCATCTTGTCCAGCACCCGCGCGGTGCTCACCGGGTCCAGCAGCGACCGGCCGGCCGCGACCTCGCGGACCGCGTTCACCACGTCCTGCCCCCGCACCTGCTTGAGCAGGTAGCCCGCCGCGCCGGCCATGATCGCGCCGACCATCGCCTCTTCGTCGTCGAACGCCGTCAGCATCAGGCAGGCCGGCGGGTTCGGCTTCGACCGCAGTTCGCGGCAGAGCGTGATGCCGTCGCCGTCGCCGAGGCGGACGTCGACCACCGCCACCTCCGGCTCGACGTGCATCGCCATCGCCAGCGCCTCTTCGACGGTGCTCGCCTCGGCGACGACCTCGATGTCGGGCTCGTCGCCGAGGAGGTCGCGGAGCCCGCGGCGGACCAGTTCGTGGTCGTCGACGAGCAGTACCTGGATCGGCATACCCCGAGGTTACGGGTGTGCGGACGCCGCGGTGGCGGCCGGTCGGCGCCGTCACACGTGAAATACCTCAAAGGTGTGACCGCGAACCACGTAACATTCCCGCCGGTATGCATTCCTGGCGCACGAATCCGCAGGTCACGATGGAATCGCCAGAGAATCACGGAACGCGCGGCTCCTGGTGGATCGCTGGCCTTTCCGAAATTCCGGAAACGTCCGTAACGGCCTCGCCGAGGCGGCGATAGTAACGACACATTCGCCCCCGATTCCGTTCGGAAGGAATTCCGTTGTCCCTGTTTCGCCGTGCCCTGACGACGGCCGCCGCCGTCGCCGGGCTCGCCCTCCTCGGCCCCGCTCCCTTCGCCTCCGCCCAGCTCGCGACGCCACTCGCCGGGGACAAAGACTGCTCGGACTTCCAGTACCAGGAAGAGGCCCAAGCGGTTCTCGACGCCACGCCGGGCGACCCCAACGGCCTGGACCGCGACAAGAACGGCATCGCCTGCGAATCGTTGCCGCACCGGCCGCAACAAAGCGCGACCACGTCGACGGCGAAACAGCCCACGCAGACCGCGCCGAAGACGGCCGCGAAAAAGCCCACCACCACCGGTCAGGTCAAGGTCAAGCCGGTCGGCGGCGTCGCCACTGGCGGTGGTGAACCGGAGGACGACGTCCCGGGCATCCTGGTGCTCGGCGGCACCGTGCTCGCCGCGACGGTGTCCGGCGGCATGGTGCTCTACCTGCGCCGGCGTCCGAGTTGAGGCACCCGCGGCTGTGGCCCGCGGTCACGGCGGTCGTCGCTGCACTCGGGGTGGTCGTGGCCGTGGCCCTCGTCCTCGTCCTGGCCCCGAAGGCGCCGGAGGAGATCGCCCCGCCGAGCCCGGCCACCACGAACCCGCCGGGCACCGCGAGCATCGCGCACCCCTCGGCAACGGCCGCCGACGGCCTCCCCGCGGCGAAACCGGCGTCCCTGACCATCCCGGCGATCGGCGTGCGGGCCGACGGCATCAAGGACCTCGGGCTGACTCCGGACGGCGCGCTGGAGGTCCCCGGCGACGCCACGACGGTCGGCTGGTTCACCGGCGCGCCGTCGCCGGGGGAGACCGGCCCGGCGGTGCTGGCCGCGCACGTCGACTACAAGCACGTGCCGGGCGCCTTCTCCCGGCTCAAGGAGCTGCGCCCGGGTGAGCAGGCCGAGGTCGGGCGGGCGGACGGCCGGATCGCGGTCTTCACCGTCTACCGCGTCGAGCACTACCCGAAGGCCGCGTTCCCAACGGACGAGGTGTACGGCGACACGCCCGACGCCGAGCTGCGGCTCATCACCTGCGGCGGGGCCTTCGACCGGGCGAGCGGCAACTACCTCGACAACGTCGTGGCCTACGCCCGGCTGACCGCCGTCGAGACCTGAGCCAGCTCGACCTTCGCCAGCTCGAGCCGGCGGTAGGCGCGCTCACTCACCGACCAGACGTCCAGGACGTCGCCGTCCAGCTCCGGGTAGGCGATCAACAGGTGCTCGCCGCGGTACGCGACTTCCACCGGCAGCCCGGCTTCGAGCTGCCAGCAGAGCTGTTGCTGCTTCGGCGTGAGCCGGCCCGCGTAGCGGTCGCTCATCGCGCGGGCGAGCTGACCGCGCAGCAGGGCCGGGCCGGTCGTGGGCGCGGCCAGCAGCCGTTCGGCGTGGCCGGCCGGATCGGCGGCCGCCTGGTCGCCGGGCTCGGGGTCGCGGACGGCCGCCGTCGGTTCGGGCTGGTCGCGGGTGGGGAGCACGATGCTGCCGTCCGCGGTGTGGCGCGTCGGCGCATAACCGGCTTCGCGCAACGCCTCCAGCGTGCCGGATGCGTCCACAGTGGACGTCAGCACGGTCGGGGCCACCGCGCGCAGGCCGAGCTTGGCCAGCTTGCGGTGCGCGGCGAGTTCGGCCAGCACGGCGGATTCGCCGACGACGACGCTCGCGACGTCGAGCACCTGCGCCTCGCCGTGTCGCCGCGCGACGTCGTTGACCAGGTACACCAGCGGCTGCGGCAGGTCGCCCGCGGCGGCCGAGCGCAGGTCCTCGAGCAGCCCGGCGGCCGTCACGCCCTGGTCGAACGCCCGCCGCACGGACGCCGGGGAGAACCGCCAGCTGGTCGCCGTGCCCTGGGCCTCCCGGTCGGCGGCGCGGTCCAGCAGCGCGGCGAGCCGGGCGTCGGGTGAGCCGGGCACGATCGCGGTCAGGTCCGTGCCGAACAGCGCCGTCGTCCGCGCGCGGGAGACGAGCTCGTCGGTGACGTCGACGAGCCGCTCCGGCTCGAGCAGGGCACGTCCGGCCGAGGTCACCGCGCCGTGCGCGACGATGCCGAGCAGTTCGGCCTGTTCCACGGCGATCCGGACGTCGTCCGCGAAATCGTCCGCCGGCAGCGTCGGCGCGTGCCACCGGGCGAGCTCGGTCAGCGCGTCGAGGCCGGTGATCGCGTCGCCCGGCGCGAGCCGCGCCAGCACCCGCACGAGCAGCCGCCGCAGCAGCGCCTCGACGTCGACCTCGAACTGCGGTGGCGCCGGGTTCCACCAGGTCGCGAGCAGCAGGCGGTACAGCAGGGCGGGCGCGGGCCGGGCGAGGTCCGGGTCCGGCGCGAGCGTGGCCGGCGGCGCCTTCTGGCCGCGGCGCGGCACCGGCGGCTCGTCGGCCACCAGCAGCCCGGCCTGCGAAGCGAGGTCGATGGCCAGCGCGATCTCGGCCGGCGCGCCCCCGGTGTCCTTGGCGATCTTCTTGATCAGCCGCGTCCCGATCGTGCCGTCCTTGAGCAGCGGCAACGGTTGCGCGGCGGCCAGGTCGAGGACCGCCGACACGCGGTCGAGCAGCCGCAGCGCGGCGGCCGAAGCCGTGGACTCCGCCGCGTCGGCCCCGGTGTGCGTGACGGGGTACTCGGGCTCGGCGGGGGTGAACGGCAGCTGGCGGCCGGGGCCGCGCAGCGCGAGCGACACCTCGATCGGCATGGCGATGGTGCCGTAGTAGGTGCTGACCAGGAAACCGTGGTCGAACGCCCAGCCCGCCGGAGCCAGGCCCTGCACCTCGGGAACGCCGTCGGCCATGTCCTGCACCAGCTTGCGGCTCTCGGCGGGCGCGGTGGCGAAGAGCTCGCGGACGCGGTCGCCGTCGCGGAAGAACTGCCCGAGCCCGAGCAGGAGCTGCGCCTTCCGCTCGGTGTCGGGCAGGCCGAGGTTCCGCGACAGCTTCGCCAGCCGGGCCGCGCCGAGTTCTTCGAGCAGGTCCGCGACCGGCCGGCCGAGCCCCTCGGGCGCGAAGCTGTTGCGCTGCAGCAGTTCCGGCAGGCTGACGCCGTCTTCGTCGCGCCACAGCAGGGCGCGCTCGGTCAGGTCGTCCACAAAGGACTCGACGGAAGCGGTGCCGAGCAGCTGGGCGACTTCGCCGACCGGCGCCGGCCGCCGGCCGAGCGCGTAACACAGCTGGACGGCGCGCAGGACCTGCATCAGCGGTGTCGGCAACGCGAGCAGCGCGGCATCGAGGGAGCCGGCGGACGCGAGCCGGGCCGCGACGACGTCGAGCCGTCGCGGCCACGGGTCTTCGAGCACGTCCGGCCGGTGGGCGAGGATTTTCGCGAGCGTGTCCTGGTCGAGGCCCGCGAGCCGGCCGAGCAGTTCGTCGGCGGTGGTCATCGGCCCAGGTTAGATCACCTTTCGCAGGCGACGCCGTCGCCGTCGCGGTCGAGGGCGGACCGGTAGCCCGGTTCGCCGCGGTACAGCGGGGCGGCGCCGGCGGCCTTCGCGGCCGAGCAGTTCGCGTAGTAGACGTTGCTGTGGTCCGGTTCCGGGGCGGGCTCGGTGGTCTTCACCACGGGCGGCGCCGGTTTGGGCGCGGCCTTCGTGGCGGGGGCCGGTGCCTGGGTGGGCTTCGGCGCCGGGGGCACCGCCGGGACCGGGGCGACCGTGGGCGCCGGGGCGTCGATGGTCCCGTTGCACGGCGGCCCCCACAGCCCGCTGACGGCCTGCTTGGCCGTGCTTTCGGTGGCGGCGAGCGCGGGCACGGCGGCGGTTTCCGCGTACTTGAGATATCCCTGCTGAATGGCGAGGGCCGCGTAGTCCTGGCCGTCGGCGAGCGTCAGCGCGATCCCTTGCGCCGTTTCCGCGCCGAGCTTGACGGCCTTGCCGGAAAGCGTCGTGGTGGCCCAGCCGAGCGATTCCGTCCAGTAGCAGCCGGTGCCGGCCGCGGGTGCCGTGACGCCGAGGACGTGCACCGTTCTGCTGCTGCCGTCGCTCCCGTTGACCACGACGGTCGCGCCGTCCGGCACGCCGGCGACGGTGTAGGTGACGACGACGGGCGTCGGCGTCGGGGTCGCGGACGTGCTGGTCGACGGGGGTGCCGACGACGCCGGCGCGGCGGCGGTGGTGAGCTTCGGCTCGGGGGCCTTGCCGAAGATCGCGCCGAGCACGAACAGAACCGTGAAGGCGGCCAGGACGATCTTCAGCCAGTTCGGAAAGCGCTTCTTCGGGTGCATGCGGGATTTTCCTCGTTCCTCGACGGCGACGTGCCGAGGGTGTACTCGGGAAATCTCCTGCCGTTGTTACGCACCGGGCCGTGATGGACCACCATTCGTTATCCGGCGGATTGTTGCCGTCACGATCACGTCACGAACCACGGTTCCGCGGCGAAAAGCTGTCACAACTCCCGGGCCGGGAACGACGCTGCGGGCGTGATCGAATCCCTCCCGCTGCGCGGCCCCGGCGGCCACCCCGCGCACGGCGACTTCACGGCCGTGGACATCCGGACCACCGGCCTGCGTCCCGGGCGCGTCGTCGAGCTCGCCGCGGTGCGGGTGCAGGCCGGCGGTTCGTTCGCGGGCGAGCTGTCGACGCTGGTGAACCCCGGCGTCCCGCCCGGCCCCGCGCTCGTGCACGGCATCACGCGCGACGAACTCGCCGACGCGCCGTCGTTCGGCGAGGTGCTGGGGCCGCTGCTCGACCTGTGCGCCGGCAGCGTGCTCGTGGCGCACGACCCGGCGGTCGTCGACGCGTTCCTCAGCCACGAGATCGGGCTCCTCGGCGTCCGGCTGCCGCCGCTGCCGGGCGTCTCGACGCTGGCGGCCGCGCAGTCGGTGGTGCGGCTGCCGAACTACCGGCCGGCGACCGTGGCGCACGCGCTCGGCGTGCCGGCCCGCCCGGGGCAGTCGGCGTTGTCCGGCGCGCGGGCGGTCGCCCAGCTGGCGACGGCGTTGTTCGGGCGGTACGGCCTGACGTTCGCGGCCCCGCCGGTCCTGCCCGCGCTGCCGCGGTTCGCCGACGGCCGGCTGCTGCCGCGGGCCGAGGCCCTGCCGGCAGAGCCGGGCTGGATGGCCGAGGCCGTCGAACGCATCACGGCTGACGACGCCTACCTGGACCTGCTCGCCGGGGTCGTCGCCGACCAGCACCTTTCACCCGACGAGGTGACAGCCCTGGCCGCGCTCGCGCGCGAGGCCGGGTTGTCCGAGGCACACGTGCGCTCGACGCACGAGCAGCTCGTGACGGCGTTGCGCGAGATAGCGGAACGGGACGGCGTGGTGACCGCGGTCGAAGCGCGCGAGCTGCGCCAGGTGGCGACGGCCCTCGGCGTCGGCACCGCGGGCGACCTGCGGCCGGCCGAAGGCGGGAAGCCTACGCGGGTGCTGGTGCTGGGCACGACCGTCGAGGCGGACCGGCTGCGGGCCCGGGTGCTCGCGGAGGGCGTCCAGCTGGCGAAGAAGCTGACCGGGAGCGTGACGCACCTGGTGGCCGATGCATCGGTGCCGCCGAACGAGCCGCGGCTGGCGCGAGCCGCCGAGCTGGGCGTGGCCGTGCTGGACGTCGGGGTGGCTCCGGTGGCCTTGGGTTTCGAGCCACCGCCCGTGCGGCCGGTGGCGGCCGCGCCGACGTCGAAGCGGCTCGGCGGGCGGGTTCTGATGGGTGTCGGGCTGCTGGTGATGTTCGTCGTGGTGGTGGGGATGTTCGGGGGGACCCCGCTGGCGGGCGGGATCTTCCTGGGCGCGCTCGGCGTCGGTGCCCTGCTCGGCGGGTGGTGGCTGGCCGAGCCCGCGCCGCGCTAGCGTCGGTGCGGTGCCACGACTGATCCACCTCGGTTCATCGACGCCGCGCCCTTCGAGGCCGTGGCGGAGGACGTCGGCGCGATCGCCTGCGACCGATCCGCCGCGCGGGCCGCAGCGGCCGGGCTGCGTCGTCGTGCCGACTGACGGTTGTGCTCCCGATGTCACCTACGCGGCCGTGCTCGCCCACCTGCGCGCCGGTTGAGGCGGTCCGGTTCACTGGACCGCATGGCTATTCCGGAGCTCGCGCTGCGGCAGATCGAACGCTGGTGCACGCAGCGCGTCCCCGAGCACCTGCAGGACCGGATCCGGGTCGAGTGCCGGACGCGGGGGCGCGCGGTGACCATCGTCGAACGCCGGGCGCCGTGGTCGCCGCAGGCCGGGCCGGAGTGGAGTGAACAGAAGATCGCGCAGCTGCGGCTGGACGAGTTCGGGATCTGGTCCGTGTGGTGGGCCGACCGGAACGGGCGGTGGCTGAGCTACCCGGACGCGCCCGTCGCCAGCACGCCGCCCGCGCTGCTCGACGAGATCGACCGGAACCCCGGCGGCGTTTTCTGGGGTTAGCCGGTCAGGCCGGCGGCGGGAAGCGCACCTCGTTCCGGTCGATCTTCGCGTGCGCCGCCGCGGGCAGGTCGACGCCGAGGCGGTCCGCCAGCTGCAGCAGGTACAGCGTCACGTCCGCGATCTCGTCGAGGACCTTCTCCGCCAGCGCCGGATCCTCGCGCCAAGCGTCCGACTCCTCGGGCGTCAGCCACTGGAACAGCGAGGTCAGCTCGCCGACCTCGCCGGAAAGGGCCATCACGAGGTTCTTCGGGGTGTGGTACGGCTCCCAGGCGCGGGCCGCCGCGAAGTCGCGGAGGCGGCCGGTCACGTCGTCGAAGGTCACGGGAGCGATTGTGCTCGGTCGTCACAGTGCGCTAACAGCCGTATGGCGGACTGCCGTTGACCGGTGAATCTCTCACTCAATAGGTTGAACTTCGTCGGGATGCTTGCGGGGCCCCAGGCTGGGAAAGGAACGTCTTGAAGTACCTGCGATCCGTCCGCGGCCGCATGCTGGGCATCGCCTTCGTTCCCGGTGGCGCGCTCGTCCTGGTCGCCGTCGTGATCGCCGTTTTCCTGGTCCACCAGGCGGTCCGGACCCGCGACCTGGCCATGGAGACGGCGTCCGCCGCGGACCGGACGGCCCGGGCGGTGGTCGCCCTGCAGGGGCAGCGGAGCGCCGCCATGGCCGCGCCCGACCGGCGGAGCGCCGCGTACGCGAGTTACACACAGCGGATCGAGTCCGCCATCGCGGGACTGCGCGAATACGCGCGCCACGCCCCGGACGCCGAGTCCGCCTACCAGCAGACCACCGCCGTCGAGCTGCTTTCCGTCGCCGAAGGCATGGACCGCTCCGATTCCCTCGCTCTCGCCGGTCTGGACAACGTGACGCGCGGGTCGTTCACCTCCGCCGTCGCCGCCTACCGGGCCCAGCTGGCCCGCGTCGTCCCGCAGCTCACCGAGAGTGGCCGGATGGCGTACGAGTCGCTCACCCGTAGCGCCGATTGGAGCAGGCTCGCCGCGGCCGAGAACGCTTTCACCGCTGCCGAACCGCTGCCCGTGCCCGAGTCCACGTGGCGCAGCGCCGCTTACGCCGTGTCCGAGCAGCTTTGCCTGCTGTACGCGCAACAGAGCCAGTACGCGGTGCAGCTGACGCTCGACGACGGCCGCCGGACGCTCGCCGGCGCGCTCGCCGCCGGGACGGCGCTGCTGCTGTTCGCCGGGCTCCTGCTGGTCGTCGTGCGGCGGCTGGTGGCGCGGGTGCCGGTGCCGGTCGTCCCGATCATGGTGCCGACCGTCGGCGCGGCCATCCCGCGGCCCCGACACGCACGGTCACGACGGCCGGGCCTGCCGGAGCCGTGGCCGCTGAAAGCCGTGCTCGACGACTTGCGCCGCCGATGAGCCGGTCACTCAAAGTATCCGATTACTCCGAAAAGAGCACGCGGTTGGCCCACACGCGTGCCGACGGCCGTCGGGCACACTGGTGCCCGTGAGTCCCCACTCGGATCTTCGCCCCTACCTGCGCACTTTGGACGCGGAGACGCTGGCGGACCTGCTGCACGCCCAGGCCGAGCGCGATCCCGAACTGCGGCACTCGCTCGAACTGCGCGCGGCCACCCAGTCCGGTGACGTCAGCGAGGCGCACCGGCTGCTGGACACCGCGGTCACCGACGGGAACGCCGAGTACACCGCCAAGGTCGGCGCGGTCCTGGACACGCTGCAGCGCATGCTCGACGCCGGCAGCCGCGCCGACCTGGCCCCGCTGGCCCGGCGCACGGTCGACGACATCAGCGAGGTGCTGGAGCAGACCGGCGACTACACCGGCGACCTCGCCGACCGGCTGGACCGCGCCGTCGAGCTGTACGCCCGCGCGTGCGCCGCCCGGCCGCCGGACCCCGAAAAGCTGGCCGACTGGATCCTCGAGGTCGAGTTCGACGGCCCCGGCCGCCCGGTGATCGATCTCGCCGAGTTCGCGACGGCGCTGGGCGAAACCGGCCTCAAGCGGATCAAGTCCACTGTGGACGACGTGCTCACGGCGAACGGCTCCGGCCACCGCCGTGACGTGGCCGAACGGCTGCGCGAGCAGCTGGCCGAGGTGCTCGGCGACGTCGACGAGCTGGTGGCGATCCTGTCGGCCAAGCCGCCGCGGGTGGACGTCAGCCTCAAGATCGTCCGGGTGCTGCGGGCCGCGGGGCGGCACAGCGAGGCCATCGCGCACGCCGCCCGCGCGCTCACCCACGACAAGCAGCCGCAGCCGGAACCCGAGGACGAGACCTCCCGGCGCCGCAAGGACTTCGACGCCAAACCGGACCGCGAGACGTACGCCGCGCTGCGCGAGGCCGCGACGAAGGACGGGAAGTGGACCGCGCAGCGCCGGGACGCCCTGGCCTGCCTGCGCGAACGCGCCGCCGAGGGCGTCGGGCAGGCGGACGAGCTGGTCCGCGTGCTGCTCGACGACGGCCGTCCGGACGAAGCCTGGCGGGCCTGCGTGCGGTTCGGCGCGTCCGGCGAGCTCAAGCTCGAACTGGCCGAGCAGCGCGCGGCCGAGCACCCGGCCGAGACGATCCCGGTCTTCCGCGAGCAGGTCGACGAACTCATCGAGCGCAAGGACCCGCAGGCGTACCAGGAAGCCGCCCGCCGGCTGAAGCTGTTGCGCACCTTGCACAAGCGCGCCGAGACGCCGGAGGAATTCACGGCGTACCTGGCGTCGCTGGTGGAAAACCACCGGCGGAAAACCCGGCTGATCACGGAAATCCGGGCCGCCAGGATCGCCTTGCCGAAGCCCGTAACCTCCCCGCGCACCCCTCGTTGACCCCGGAGAACCGGTGATACACGTGCACCGGGACATCGTGAGCGCGCCAAGGCGTCGCGGTGGCCCAGTTCCGCCGTCCGGCTCGGCGCCTCCCCGTCGAGCACCCGGCGGGACCCGCGCCAGGGCCACCGCGACCCGCTCGCGGTGAAGTGAAACCATGACGGCATGAGCCCGGTCAGTCGCGCCCGCAAGAAGGCACCGCAGCCCGTCACCCACAGCGTGACCGGCTTGTTCAAGGACATCCTGAACGACTTCTCGGCGCTGGGCGCCGACCCCGAGCCGGTCGACGTCGAACTGCTCGCCTCCGAGGTGCTCGGCCAGTTCCACGACCTGCCCGTCGAGGACGGCGAAGAGCCGCTCGGCCTCGAACTCATCGCCTTCGCGCAGCGCAAGATCACACCGGGTGCCGCCGCGCTGCTGGCCGCGCTGAAGGTCGTCGCCGAGACCGACGTCGAGCGCAAGGCCGCCGACGCCGGCCTGCAGGTCGTCCTCGGCCGCGGCATCCCCGAGCCCGCCTGGGCCGCCGGCCTCGGCCGCGTCACCGCCGGCGAGTGCCGGCGCACCGGGGACGTCTTCGGCGACGAGTCGTCCCTGCTCACCGTCTTTTCTCACGGCGACCAGGCGTACGGCCTGCTCGCGCTGCTCGACTACACCGAGGGCGGCCGGGTCCGGGACCTCGTCGTCATCGACCAGCCCGCCGATGTCCTCGCCGAGATGCAGGAGCAGTCCGACGCCGACCCCGAGCTGGTCGTCTTCGAGGCCGTCGACCCCGCCGAGGCCCACCGCCTGATCGCGGACGGCCTCGCCGCCACCGACCACCTCGACGAGGCCGACGTCAGCGAGGACTACGCCCGCTTCCACGCCGTCGCGCTGACCTGGTGCCGCGCGCTGCCGGAGCCCGCGCTCGTGCCCGAGGTGGCCGAGTGGTCCGACGCCGAGCGCGCCGCCGTCGTCGAGCAGTTCGTCGCGGCGAGCGGTGAAGACGCCGGCGCCGCCCGCGCGATCGGGGCCCTGCTGCTGGAGCACGGCCTGCGCACCGACCCGGGCAACCCGCTGCGCGTCGGGCCGGAGAAGATCGCGCGGTTCCTCGAGGGCCTGCTGGGCGAGGAGTACGAGCTCGGCGCCGACCACGAGGACGCCGTGGAGCCGGTCGTGCTGGCCTGGGTGCAGTGGACCGGCGAGCGGGCGCACCTGACCGAGACCGCGATCGCCGCCCTCGACGAGGCCGTCCAGGACTACCTGAGCGAATACGCCGACGATGACGACTCCCCGCTGGAGCGCTACTTCGCCGACACCAGCGAGCTTTCGCCGACCGAGCTGGCCGACGCGCTGGAGCGGCGGATGTTCGCCGTGCCGACGCTGACCGCGGAAATCGACGACGAAGAAGTCGACCTCGACCCGAACGACCCGGAGCAGCGCCGGGCGCTGGTCATCGCCGAGGCCGACGAGGACGAGGAAGAGCAGCGGCTGATCCTGCGCGCGACCATCGTCGACCAGCTGTGGGACAACGAGCCCGCCGACGTCTGGCAGGCCGCCGAGCGCCTGCAGGAGGGCGAGCTCGACCGCGGCGAGATCTTCGAGCAGCTGATCGACGCGCTGGAAAACAGCCTGCTGGACGCGGAAAACCTCGAATACGACGCCGACGCCTACGTCGAGGCGCTGGCCGAACTCTGACCGTCAGGGGAGGGGTTCCGCGGACTTCGCCTTGCTGCGGCGCTCCTGCAGCCGGTCGTCGAAGTCGACGACGAAGGTCCCGGCCGCCATCGCGATCAGCAGGGCCAGACCCAGCACCGCACCGACCCACGTGAGGATCATCGTGAACATCGTGGGCCTCCTCCCCAGCTCAGAGCCTTTTTCCGGACTCCTTCAGGGTCGCTTTCGCAGCGGTTGCCCGGTATCGGCCAACCGGTTACGCCTGAACGTCCCGCCTCGGCCGAACGGCCGGATTCCGGCGCAGAGAGTCGCCGGGCCGCGACGAATCGTGGCCGCGCACTCGCTCAGCGTGGGAATGCGCGGCATGTGGGTGACGGCCCGCGTAACCGCCTCGTGAGTGGTAAGGCGTGTTAGAACACGCCTTACCACTCACGAGCGGGTCAGAGCTTGCGCAGGCGCACGCGGTTGATGGTGTGGTCGCAGTCCTTGCGCAGCACCAGCGTCGCCCGCGGCCGCGTCGGCTTGATGTTCTCCATCAGGTTCGGCTCGTTGATCGAGTGCCACAGGTGGCGCGCCTCGGCGCGGGCCTCGTCGTCGGGCAGGCCGGCGAAGTGGTGGAAGTGCGACGCCGGGTCCGCGAACGCCGTGTGCCGCAGCTCCAGGAACCGCTCGATGTACCAGCGCTGGATGTCGTCGGTGTGCGCGTCGACGTAGATCGAGAAGTCGAACAGGTCGGACACCATCAGCCGCGGCCCGGGCTGCAGGACGTTCAGGCCCTCGAGGATGAGGATGTCCGGCTGCTGCACCACCTGCTCCTGGCCGGGCAGGATGTCGTAGGCCAGGTGCGAGTACACCGGCGCGGTGACGCGCTCGGCACCCGACTTGACCTCCGTGACGAACCGCAGCAGCGCGCGCCGGTCGTAGCTCTCCGGGAAACCCTTGCGGTGCATGATCCCGCGCCGCATCAGCTCGGCGCGCGGGTACAGGAAGCCGTCGGTGGTGACCAGGTCGACGCGGGGGTGGTCCGGCCAGCGGGCGAGCAGCGTGCGCAGGATGCGGGCGGTGGTCGACTTGCCGACCGCCACGCTCCCGGCGATGCCGATCACGAACGGGACCTTCGTGCCGCGGGAGTCGTCACCGAGGAACGTCGTGGTCGCTTCGTAGAGCCGCTGGCGCGCGGCGACCTGCAGGTTGATCAGGCGGGACAGCGGCAGGTAGACGTCGGCGACCTCGGCCAGGTCGACCTGCTCGCCGAGGCCGCGCAGCCGCAGCAGCTCGGCCGCCGTCAGCGGCAACGGCGTCGAACTTCGCAGTTCTTTCCATTGTTCCCGGTGCAGCTCGACATACGGGCTGAGTTCGCGGACCCGGGTCATCGCACACTCCTCCGGCCGTCGCCTGCACTGGCGGACGTTCACCTGCGTGATTAACGGTAGGGCTTACGGCCGGTGAACGCGCTGTGATGTAGTCCACCCCCTACCAGGGGTTGATCACCGAGGGTGACGATTTCCGAAGACTTCGGCCCACGCCGCGGCGACCTGCCGGGCGCAGATCGCCGGGTCGACGCCGCCGACGCCGGTGCCCAGGCCGGGCATCGCGATCGTGTCGACGAACTCCCGCACCGGGCCGTCGTCGAGCCGGCCGTCGCGCCACGTCAGGAACACCGCGCGGGCGGCGAGGTAGGGGTGGACGGTGTCGGCGGGCAGCCGTTCGCCGGGCTCCCGCATGGTCGGCGCGCTGATCAGCCACGCCGGCTCGGCCTCGCCGGTCGGCACCACCACGGCGTCGCCGATCGGCAGCTCACCGCCGTGGAAGGCCAGGACAGCGCTGCGGACGCTCTGTTCCACGCCGGGGAACGCCCGCGCATAGACGGCGTCGATCCCGCCGCGCATCCAGCCGTAGGAGTTGGCCGGGCTGACCACGGCCTGGGCGACCACGTCGAGCACCGACCCTCGGTGCACCCGGACCCGGCCGGCCAGTTTTTCCGCAGCGGCGATCCAGGCCTCGGCGAGCGGTGCATCGACGGCGCACAGCACCAGTTCCGGTGCGCGGGGGGCGATCGGCGGCTGCGCGCCCTCACGTCCGGTGTGCGTGCCCGATTCGGCGGTCACGGTCCCAGCATCGCAAAAAATGCCACCCGGCGTAACCGGTTCCCGTACCGGCTGTCCGAGTGAATGTCGCCACGGCCAGGCCCCGTAGCCTGGGGGCTGTGTCACGGATCGCATACTTCGGCCCCCGAGGGACCTTCACCGAACAGGCCGCGCGGGTGCTCGCCGCCGCCGGCGAGGAACTGATCCCGGTCGAGACCGTCCGGCTCGCGATGACGGCCGTCCGCGAAGGCCGGGCGGACGCGGCCTGCGTCCCCATCGAGAACTCGGTCGAGGGTGTGGTGCCCGCCACGCTGGACGCGCTCAGCGAGTCGACCCCGCTGGTCGCCGTGGCCGAGACCATCCTGCCGATCCACTTCAGCGTGCTGACCCGGCCCGGGACCGAAGAGATCCGGACCGTCGCCAGCCACCCGCACGCGCTGGCCCAGGTCCGCGAGTGGCTCGAGGCGAACCTGCCGGGCGCCCACCCGGTGGCGTCGTCGTCGACGTCCGCCGCCGCGGTCGGCGTGCTGGAGGGCGACTTCGACGCGGCGGTCTGCGCCCCGGTCGCGAACGAGCACTACCACCTTCGGGTGCTGGCCACCGAGGTCGCCGACGTCACCGACGCCGCGACGCGGTTCCTGCTGGTCCGCGCGCCGGGCGAGCTGCCGGAGCCGACGGGCGCCGACCGGACGTCGGTGGTCGCCGCGGCCGCGAACCGCACCGGCACGCTCGCCGAGCTGCTCACCGAGCTGGCCAGCCGAGGCATCAACCTGACCCGCCTCGACGCCCGGCCGACGCGCAGCAACTTCGGCGAGTACCGCTTCTTCATCGACTTCGAGGGCCACGTGGCCGAGCCGCGGGTGCTCGACGCCCTGACGGCGTTGCGCCGGCACTGCCGCAACCTGCGGTTCCTCGGCTCGCACCCGCGGGCCGACGGGACCCGCACCACGATCGAACCCGGCTTCGGCAACGACGACTTCGTCGAAGCGGCCGTGTGGGCCGACGCGGTTCGCAAGGGAGACCTGGCGTGAGGCTGCTGCTCATCCGCCACGGCCAGACCGACGGGAACGTCCGCGGCGCGCTGGACACCGCCCTGCCCGGCCCGCCGCTGACCGACCTCGGCCGCACGCAGGCCGAAGACCTCGCCGCGCGGCTTTCGGGCGAGCCGATCGTCGCGGTCTACGCGTCCCAGGCGACCCGGGCCCAGCAGACGGCGTCGCCGCTGGCCGCGCGCCTTTCGCTGGACGTCCAGGTCGTCGACGGCGTCCACGAGGTCGTCGCCGGCGACCTCGAAGGCGCGACCGACCACGAGTCCATCCGCACCTACATGGAAACGGTCCGGCGCTGGACGCTCGGCGAGCTGACGCCGTCGCTGCCCGGCGGCGAGAGCGGCACCAGCGTGCGCACGCGGATGCTGGACGCCGTCGGCCGGCTGCGCGCGAAGCACGAGCAGGCCGACCCGGACGGCGTGATCGCCCTGGTCAGCCACGGTGGGGCGATCCGGCTGGCCGGGGAATGGCTGGCCCCGAACGTGCACGCGGACGTGGCCAACGCGGCGCTGATCCCGAACACCGGCCTGGTCGAGCTGGACGCCCGGCCGGACGGCCAGTGGCGCTGCCTCACCTGGGTTGACACGCCACTCTGAATCGTCACGAAAGTGTGATCCCGTCACGTTTCAAACACGTTTGGTGGGGAATTTACGAGGACGACCAACCTGCCCGGAGATCCGCACGTCTACCCCTTAGCACCACATCAGGGAGGCGATTGACATGGTTCGGACCAAGCTCACTCGGTTGTTCCCGGTCGTCGCGGCTTCGGCGGGCGTTCTCGCGCTTTCCGCCTGCGGCAGCGGCGGCACCACGCCGGCGGCGAGCAGCTCGACGCCGTCCTCGACGTCCGCGGCCGAGACCACCACGGTCACCACCGCCACGTCGAGCCCGGCGAGCTCGGCCCCGGCCGCGCCGCCGGTCGCCCAGCCCGCGGACAACGGGCTCTGCAAGGCCGGCGACGTCAAGCTCTCGCTCGGCCAGGGCGACGCGGGCGCCGGGTCGGTGTACCGGCCGCTGCTCATCACCAACGCCAGCTCGAAGCCGTGCACCATCCAGGGCTTCCCCGGGGTGTCCTACGTGGCCGGCAGCGACGGGCACCAGGTCGGCAAGGACGCCTTCCGTGAGGGCAGCAAGGGCGACGCCATCAAGCTGAACCCCGGCCAGACCGCGGCCGCCGACATCCAGTTCGTCAACGTGGGCAACTTCGACCCGGGCACCTGCCAGCCGACGCAGGTCAAGGGCCTGCGGATCTACCTGCCGCAGGAGACCGCGTCGAACTTCGTGCCGGACCAGGGCACCGGCTGCGCCAGCACGAAGATCCCGGGCAACCAGCTCGCGGTGAAGACGGTCCACCCCGCTTGAGACCCGGCCCCGAAACCGCACGCCGGTGGGCCCGGCCCGACGGACCGGAGGCCGGTCAGAGAGACTGGGGGCCAGTGCCCGTCCTCTCGACCTGGAGTCTTCGATGCCGCAAGGGACCGTCCGTTGGTTCGACGCCGAACGGGGTTTCGGCTTCCTCGCGCCCGAGGACGGCTCGCCGGACGTGTTCGTGCACGCCTCCGAGATCGTCGGGGACGGCGGCTCGAAAGTGCTCCGCGAAGGTCAGGCCGTCGTGTTCGAGGCCGGCGAGAACGACCGCGGACCCGAGGCGCGGCGCGTTCGCGTCACCGCCGATGCGGCCACCGGCAGCGCCGTGGGCCTGCTCGGCACCATCAACTGGTACGAGCCGGGCAAGGGGTACGGCTTCGCGTCGCCGGACGGCGGCGGCGCCGACATCTTCGTGCACAGCTCGGCCATCGTGACCGGCGGCGTGGTCGCCGAGGGGCAGCGGGTGGCCTTCCTGATCGTCGAAGGCGAGCGCGGCCCGCAGGCCGGGCACGTGATCCCGCTGGGAGCAGGGGCCGGCTCACCCGCCGCGGCCGGTACCGCGGACGGTGCCGACGGCACGGTGGCCTGGTACGACGAGGACAAGGGCTTCGGCTTCATCAACCCCGACTCCGGCGCCGGGGACGTCTTCGTGCACGCCCGGGCCCTGGCCGAGGGGCTGACGTGGCTCGCGGAGGGCGACCGCGTCGCCTACGAGGTGGCCAGTGGGGACAAGGGCCCGCAGGCCCGCGACGTGCACCTGGTCCGGGGCGCCGAGCCCCAGGCGGCGCCGCAGCGGCCGGCACCTGCCGCGGCCGCAGGGCCGGCGGCGCGGGACGTGCCCGTACGAGGCGGCGAGGGCGTCGTCGCGCGCTACGACGACGACCGCGGCTTCGGCTTCATCACCCCGGATGCGGGCGGCGACGATCTCTTCGCCCACGCGTCCGTGATCATGGGGTCGGAGCCGCTGCGGAAGGGTGACCGGGTCCGGTACGCGGTGCGTCAGAGCGACCGGGGCCCGCAGGCCGACCGCGTCGAACGCCTCTGAAGCGGCGGCCCCACCGATGGCCGATCGCTTCCCGGCGAGAGACCAGGTCTAGATGCGGGCGCAGATCTCCTGCGCCTGAGCCAGGTGCCGCTGGCCGGAGATGTCGTTGAAGTGCAGGCTGAGCACCATCCGGCTGACGCCGTCGATGTGGTCGGCCAGCGGCTGGTAGTTCGCGTTGACCTGGGCGGCGGCCGCGGACAGCTCGCGCGCCGCCATCATCCGGTGCAGCCGCTCGGAGGTGAGGCCGGGCGTCAGCGCCGGCTGGCGGTCCTGGCTCGTGTCGGGCAGCTCGCCCACCCGGTCGAGCGCCTGGCACGCCGCGACGGCGTCGTCAAGCGCGCCGGCGTGCACGCCGGACAGGCCCCACAACAGGCCGAGCACGCTGCCGCCGAGCACGAACCCGGCCACCGCGCACAGCACGAGCAGCCGCCGGGACGGGGCCGGCGGCGAGGGCTCGGCCGCAGACTCGTCGAAGTCGGGATCGGCGTCGGTGCCGGTCCCCGGGTCCACGGTGCGCATGACTGCCTCCTCACCACCTGGGTGAGGAGATATTTCAGCTCACAATCCCGGATCGTGGTGCGCCCAAGCCGCGGCTGAGTCCGATTTGTCACCGAGGGCGAACCGTCGCAGCGCCGCGAAGGCGAACGCGGCGATCGCCAGCATGGCCACGCCGGAGACGGCGAACGTCCGGGCGGCCGTGCCGAGCCGCTCGGTCAGCACCCCGCCGAGCAGCGCGCCCAGCGGGATCGCGCCCCAGACGACCGTGCGCCACACCCCGAGCACCCGGCCGAGCAGCTCGCCGGGCACCAGCGTGTGCCGGGCCGTCGCGAGCACGACGTTGACCGCCACCACCGCGGCCGCGAACAGGGCGAACAGCGCCGCGCTCACGACCGGCGAGCGCACCAGGCCCATCCCGCCGAAGCCGATCCCGCAGCAGACGATCCCGCCGACGACGACGGGGAGCCGGCCCGCCGCCCGCACCAGCCGCGGGGCGACGCCGGCGCCGAGCAGGCCGCCGATCCCACCGGCGAACGCGAAGAACCCGAAGGTCGCGTCGGACAGGTGGAGGTCCTGCAGCGCGTACAGCACCAGCTGCGCCTGCGCGAGCTCGCTGACCAGGCTGAGCAGCCCGGCGACGACGACCAGCCGCAGCAGCAGCGGGTGCCCGCGCAGCCAGCGCAGGCCCGCGCCCAGCTCGGTGCGCAGCGGCCGGGCCGGTGTCTCCGCCTGGCCGCGGTAGGTGCCCGCCAGCCCGAGCAGCACTGCGGCGGCGATCGCGAACCCAGCCGAGTTGAGGACGAAGGGGAAGGCGGCGAAGAGCGCGAACGTCAGGCTGCCGACCGGGCCGCCGAGGAACGTCTGGCCGACGATCTCGCACGCCTGCAGCTTGCTGTTGGCCGCGTCGAGCGAACCGCCGCCGACGACCGCCGGGATCAGCGCGTTCGCCGCGCTGTCCGCGATCGTCTCGGCCGTGCCGATGATCAACGCGACCAGGTAGACCAGCCAGATCGTCATACCGCCGGCGGCGACGAGCCCGGCCAGCACGCCGACGGCGACCGCGCGGGCGGTGTTGGCGACGATCATCGCGCGCCGCCGGTCGATCCGGTCGACCAGCGCGCCGGCGACGGCGGCGAACAGCAGCCAGGGCAGGAACTGGGTGGCGGACAGCCCGGCGATCAGCACCGGGTCGCGGGTCAGGGTCGTCGCCAGCAGGGGCAGGGCCACCTTGCCGATGCCGTCCCCCAGGTGGGACGCTGCGCTCGACGTCAGCAGCCACCCGAGTCTTCGGCCGCCGCCGTCGTTCCGGGCCTCGTCCATGGTGCCTCCCCCGCGCGACTCGGCTACGAGGATAACGGCGGCGATGGCTGCGCGTGGTCACGTTGTCACTACTAGTGAAACTCGTGACGGTTTCGTGCGGGAAGTGCGGAAATCGGTGGAACGTGCGGGCGGAACCGGGGAATCCGCGCCGGATCAGCCCCAGCCGAGCTCGTGCAGCCGGGCGTCGTCGATGCCGAAGTGGTGGCCCAGCTCGTGCACGACGGTGATCAGGACCTCCTCGACGACCTCGTCCTCGTCCTCGCACATGGCCAGGATCGGCTGCCGGTAGATCGAGATCCGGTCGGGCAGCACCCCGCCGTACGACGAGGTCCGCTCGGTCAGTGCGATCCCGTGGTAGAGCCCGAGGATGTCCGGTGCCTCGTCGTTGAACTCCTCGACGAGCACGACGACGTTGTCCATCGCCTTCGCGAACTCGGGCGGCACCGCGTCCAGGGCCTCGGAGACCAGCTCCTCGAACCGCTCGCGGCTCATCTCGACGGGCATCAGCTGCTCGGCTTCGTCGACGGCGGTGCGGAGCTGGACGTGGCCGGGCCGCCGCCACCGTCCGACGGCTGGCCGCCGTCCTGGGGCTGGCCGCCGTCCGGGCCGCCCGGCGCGGCCTTGACGCTGCCGGTCACCGCCTGCAGGCCGCTCTTGTCCGGCAGCGCCGACGCGACCTTGCAGTTGACCTTCGTCGAGCCGGCGTCCCAGCTCTCCTGCTCCCGCAGGTCCCAGGTCAGGATCAGCTTCTTCGCGTCGAGGTCGGCGCCGCCGGTGTAGTCGGCCGCCGCCTTGGTGCACTCGGTGTCGAGCCAGGCCTTCTGGTCGTCCTGCGAGGGGTAGGTCTCCTTGAACTTCGTCTTGAGGTCGAGGGTGGCGATGATCTCGTACGAGTGCGGCTTCGCGCAGTCGATCGGGTCGCCGACGCCCTTGCCGAGCAGCGCCAGGCAGGTGCCGGGCTCGAAGACCAGCGACTGGTCCTGGTCCTTCGCCGGCCCGGTCGTCGGCAGCAGCTTGCCGCCGGGGCCGGCCCACTGCAGGCCGCACCGCAGCTGGCGGTCGCCGTCGTCCCACTGCGACGGCGTCGGGCGCAGGAGGTTGGTGGTCAGCTTGCCGTACGGGTCGAGCTTGTGCCCGAGGTACGGCTTGACGTCCGCGGTGCACTTCTGCTGCGCGATCTGCTGCCACTGGTCCAGCGACGGCACGGGCGCACCCGCCGGGAACTGGGCGCCGATGTCGACCAGCGCGGTCACCTCGAACAGGTGCGGCTGGGTGCAGGCGACCTTGCGCGCGTCGCTCGCGTCGGGGTTGTCCCAGGTCAGGCAGGTGCCCGGCGGCGAATGGAACGCCTCTTCGGCGGCCGGGGAGAGCTTGCCGGCGCCACCGCCGGCCCCGCCGGTGATGCCGTCGCTCCAGGAGAAGACGACGCTGAGGGCGAGCGCGATGAGCGCGCCCGCGAAGATCCCGCCCATCACGACGCGGGTACGCAGCGTCTGCGTGGCGGTGGGGAACCGATCGGCGCTGGGAGACATCGCAGTCCATGATGCCCGCGCCGCGCGCGACGTGCGCGATCCGGGTGGTTAGGGTGGGTCACGGGTTCGTGGTGGCCGGGATTACGGAGCGCACATGACGCAGGACAACAACACTGGGGACCAGCCGCCCCCCGAGCCGCCGAAGCGCGGCTCGATGAGATTCCAGGACTCGAACACCCAGCCGAAGCAGCCCTCGCTGGCCGAGCAGCGGGCGCGCCGGCAGGCGCTGGCCGACGAGGAACGCGACGAGGAGCTGGCCCGCCAGGCCGACGCCAAGGCGGCCACGCGGCGCAAGATCCTCATCGGCAGCGGCGTCACGGTCGGCCTCGTCGGCCTGGTCGCGACGTTCTACACGGTCGCGAAGCCGGAAGGTGACGTCACCGCGGTCTGCACCGACTCGAACGGCGTCGTCCAGAACGACGACTACTGCGACGACAGCTACGTCAGCAGCCACGGCGGCTACCACAGCGGCGGCTTCCTGTTCCTGCCGATCCCGGGCGGCGGCTACAACAGCTACCGCTACAACTACGGCGGCACCGGCGTGATCGGGCAGCGCGTGTCCGGCGGTTCGTACGACGCGCCGTCGGCCCGCACCAACGTCAACACCAAGTCCGGCAAGTCCGTCCAGCGCGGCGGGTTCGGCATCAGCGGCAAGAGCGGCACCGGCGGCAGCGGCAAGAGCGGGGGATCGTAGGTGTACCGGGACCGGCGTGAGCCGCGGCGAGACTGGCAGCGGATCGTCGAAGAGCAGGGGCTCGTCTACGGCACGCCGGCCCGCGACAGCAGCGGCCGCGTGCGGCCGTACTGGGACGAGTCGGTGCACTACGTCTTCGACATGGACGAGGTCCTCTCCCTGGAGGCCGACGTCGAACTGCTGCACTCGATGTGCCTGGAGGCCGTCGACAACGTCGTGACCACCGAGGGCTACCGGCGGTTCGGCATCCCCGAGTGGGTGTGGCCGCACATCGCCGAGTCGTGGAAGCGGCAGGACCCGCACGTCTACGGCCGGTTCGACCTGCGCTACGACGGCAAGTCGCCGGCGAAGCTGCTGGAGTACAACGCGGACACGCCGACGACGCTGCTCGAGGCGTCGCTGCTGCAGTGGCACTGGAAGACCGACGTCTTCCCGGACGACGACCAGTGGAACTCGATCCACGAGAAGCTCGTCGAGCGGTGGGCGTTCCTGCAGGACAAGCTGCCCTCGAACGAGCTGCACTTCACCTGGTCGGCGGCCGATCCGTCGGGTGAGGACAACGTCACGACGGCGTACCTGCAGGAGACGGCGGCCGAGGCCGGCCTCGACACGGTGGGCCTGGCGATCGAGGAGATCGGCTGGGACCCGGTGCTCAAGCGGTTCGTCGACCTCGAAGAGTCGCAGATGGCGACGGTGCTGAAGCTGTACCCGTGGGAGTGGGTGGTCGACGAGGAGTTCGGCCGCCACGCCGTCGAGTCGCTACCGCGGACGCTGTGGATCGAGCCGCTCTGGAAGATGATCCTCTCCAACAAGACGCTGCTGGCGATCCTGTGGGAGAACTACCCGGGCCACCCGAACCTGCTGCCCGCGTTCGCCGACGACCCCGGCCTGCTCACCGAGTACGTCCGCAAGCCGAAGCTGGGCCGCGAGGGCGCGAACGTCCAGATCGTCGCGACCGGCTACGAGACCCAGACCGACGGCGTCTACGGCGCGGAAGGTTTCGTCTACCAGGCGTTCGACCCGCTGCCCGAGTTCGACGGCTACCGGCCGGCGCTGGGCGCGTGGATCGTCGGCGACAGCTCCGCCGGCCTGGGCATCCGGGAGACCGGCGGCCTGGTCACCGACGACGGTGCGGCATTTGTCCCACACCGCATCGTCGAGTCGTGATAGAACACCGTCGCTGATCAGCTCTTTTCCCCTGGGAGACAACTCGTGAACACGACCCTTGCGCTGTCCGACACGTTCGGCTCCGACCTCGTGCGGGGGATCGGCGCGATCCTGCTGTACGGCGTGGTCGGCCTGCTGCTGATGTTCGCCGGCTTCTACGCGATCGACTGGACCACGCCGGGCAAGCTGTCGAAGCTGGTGACCCAGGGCCTGCCGAACGCAGTGATCGTGACGGCGTCCGGGATGCTCTCGATGGCGTTCATCGTGGTCGTGGCGATCTTCAACTCGGCCAGCGACCTCACCGAGGGCCTGATCACGTCGCTGGTCTACGGCCTGCTGGGGATCGCGGTCCAGGTCATCGCGGTCCGGTTGCTGGAGTGGGCGACCCGCATCGACGTGGCCTCGACGATCGAGAGCGAGAAGTTCGCCCCGGTGAGCATCGTGGTCGCGGCGGCGCACATCGGCCTGGGCCTCGTGGTGGCGGTCGGCATTTCCTGACGTTCGCCACTAGCGTGGGGTCCGTGCGCCTGCTGAGGACACCGGAAGACCGGTTCACGGACCTGCCCGACTTTCCCTTCGAGCCGCGCTACGCGGACCTCGCCGACCCCGACGGCGGCGTGATCAGAGTGGGTTACGTGGAGGCGGGCCCGGCGGACGGCCCGGTGGTGCTGTTGTTGCACGGCGAGCCGAGCTGGTCGTACCTGTACCGGAAAATGCTGCCGGTACTGGCAACGGCCGGCCTCCGCGCGATCGCGCCGGACCTGGTCGGCTTCGGCCGCTCCGACAAGCCGGGCGACCTGACGGACCACTCGTACGCCCGCCACGTGGAGTGGATGCGCGCGTTCGCGTTCGACGCACTGGACCTGCGGGACGTGACACTGGTCGGCCAGGACTGGGGCGGCCTGATCGGCCTGCGGATGGTGGCGGAGTCGCCATCACGGTTCTCGCGAGTGGTGGCGGCGAACACCGGTTTGCCAACGGGCGACGTCGACATGCCGCCGGCATGGCACGCGTTTCGTTCGGCGGTGGAGAAGGCCCCGGTGCTGGACATCGGGCGGTTCGTGCAGTCGGGGTGCGCGGCGCCGCTGCCGGACGAGGTGCGCGCGGCTTACGACGCACCGTTCCCGAACGAGATGTACAAGGCGGGGCCGCGGGCGATGCCATCCCTGGTGCCGTACCGGCCGGACGACCCGGCGTCCTCGGCGAACCGGGATGCGTGGAAGACGTTGACGGAGCTGGAGATCCCGTTTTTGGTGGCGTTTTCGGACGGGGACCCGATCACCGGGGGGATGGCGCCGATCTTGCGGCGGGCGATGCGCGGGGCGCAGGGGGTGGAGCACCCGGTGATCGCGGGGGCGGGCCATTTCCTGCAGGAGGACGCCGGTGAGGAGCTGGCGGAGCACGTGGCGCGGTTCGTGCGGGGGTGAGCAGCCCCCGTTTTCCACGCTAGCGGAGGGGACCGACGGAATCGGCGGCCTCGGATGGGGTTGTCCACAGGTGCGGTTGGGTGCCGGGGGGTTGTGCATAGCCGCAGGCGGATCGGTGGCCGGCAGCGGGAGCCGACCGGACCGCCCCCGCACGAAACCGGCAGCCGGCAACGCAAGGCAACCAACGACGTCACCAGGCCTCCCCCGCCCCTCATCCCAGCTGTCTCTTCAGTCGGCGGTCGGGTTTGTCAAGGCATCTTTCCCGCCTTGACAAACCCGGGCGGCGACTGAAAATCCCACCGGAGGGGCGGGGGAGGTCGGACCCGTACCCTGCTACGGCAGAGCTGAGCCGCGGCAAAAAGACAAAGCCTCTGCCGCGGCGGATCTTTGAAGCCGCGGCAGAATCAAAAGCGTCCTCGCCGGACAGGCAGGCTCCGGGATGACCCTTGGACCCGCTGTCCCTTCACCTTTGAGAGGTGGGCCGCTGGGTGGTCATCCCGTCGCCTGATTGAGGCCTATCACTTTGAGCCGGGCCCGCAACCTCACGCTCTCACCCCTGGCCTGGTCTGCATGTTGCGGGCCCGGCTCAAAGTGATTTGACGGCCTCAGGCGACGGGATGACCACCCAGCTCCTTCATGGTCAAGACAGCGCTGCGTGTGTTGCCTCCAGTGCGTCCACCAAGATGTCCAAGCCCTCCTGGGCCTCTTCTGCCGTCAGCGTCATCGGGGGGCCCAGGCGCAGTACGTTGCCGTGGAGGCCGCCCTTGCCGATCAGCAAGCCGCGGTTCTTTGTCTCCTCCAGCATCCTGGCTGCGGCTGGGATGTTGGGTTCCGTTGTTCCCGGTTTGATCAGCTCGACTCCGATCATCAGGCCCTTGCCGCGGACCTCGGCCACCAGTGGTGACGAAGCGGCACGAAGGCCTGACAGCAGCTGTGCCCCCCTGGCCGCGCAGTTTGCCTGGAGGTTGTGGTCCTTGATGTAGTCCAGGACCGCCGTTGCGCCCGCCATCGAGACCGGGTTGCCGCCGAATGTCGAGAACGACTGGGCCTGGAAGCAGTCCAGCACGTCTCCTCGGGCCACTACGCCGCCCACCGCCAGGCCGTTGCCCAGGCCCTTGGCGAACGTCATCATGTCCGGTGTCACGCCGTGGGCGTCGATGCCCCAGAAGTGCTCGCCCGTTCGGCCCCAGCCCGTCTGGACCTCGTCCGAGACGAACAGCACCCCGTACTCGTCCAAGACCTCCTTCATCGCCCGGAACAGGCCGTCCGGGGGCAGGCTGAAGCCGCCGACGCCCTGGATCGGCTCCGCGATCAAACACGCCACGTCGCCCGCTGTTGCCGTGTCCAGGACGTCCACCAGGTCCGCCACGCATGCGTCGATGTACGCCGCGTCCGACAAGTCCCTGAACGGGCTTCGGTACCGGTAGCCGCCGTGGACGTAGTTGACCTTCACCGGGCTCAGGGCCGAGGCCGACCAGCCGCGGTTGCCCGTGATCGCCACCGTTCCGAACGAACGGCCGTGGTAGCTGTTGCGCATCGCCAGGACCTGGTTGCTGCGGCGGTACTGCGTGGCCAGCATCAGCGCCGTGTCGTTGGCCTCGCTGCCCGAATTGGTGAAGAACACCTTCGCGTCCGGGATGTTCGACAGCTTCGCGATCCGCTCGGCCAGCTCGACCTGGGAGCGGATCAAGTACAACGTCGACGTGTGGAGGATGCCCGTGTCGAGCTGCTTGCGGACCGCGTCGCCGATCTCGGCGACGTCGTAGCCCATCGAGTTGGTCAGCACCCCGGCGAAGAAGTCGAGGTAGGTGCGCCCCTGGGAGTCCGTCATCCGGCGGTCGTGCGCGTGCACGATCTCGATCGGCTCCTCGTAGAGCAGGGACATCCAGGACGGCATGACTGCGCGGTGCCGGGCGAGCAGCTCGTCGGTCATCGGGGCGCCTCCTCCGGTGTTTCCCTGGAGTATGAGGACGCCGTGAACAGCGCTTCAACGATCAGACTGTCGGGATAACCCAGTAGGGCCGCACAGTCTGTACGGACTACCCTCTGTCCCGTGATTGACCCCAGGACTCTGCGCGAAGACCCGGAAGCCGTGCGCGCGTCGCAGCGCGCTCGTGGTGAGGACGAGGGAGTGGTCGACAAGCTGCTCTCGCTCGACACCCGGCGCCGGTCTTCCATCGCGGCCGCCGACAAGCTGCGCAACGAGCAGAAGCTCCTGGGCAAGCAGATCCCGAAGGCGCCGCCGGCGGAGAAGCAGCAGCTGCTGGCCACCGCCAAGGACCTCGCCGCGCAGGTCAAGGCGGCCGAGGCGGAGCAGAACACCGCGTCGGAGGAGTTCGACACGCTGTTCCGGACCGTGCCGAACCTCGTTCACCCGAGCGCGCCGGTCGGCGGTGAGGACGACTTCACCGTCCTCAAGCACGTCGGCGAGCCGACGAAGCTCGGCTTCGCGCCGAAGGACCACCTCGAGCTGCTCGAAGCGCTCGGCGGCGTCGACATGGAACGCGGCGCGAAGGTGTCGGGCTCGCGGTTCTACTTCCTCACCGGCGTCGGCGCGCAGCTGCAGCTAGGCCTGCTCAACATGGCCATCGCGCAGGCGCTCGAGAACGGCTTCACGCCGATGATCACGCCGTCGCTCGTGCGCCCGGAGATCATGGCCGGCACCGGCTTCCTCGGGCAGCATTCGAGCGAGATCTACCACCTCGAGGACGACGACCTGTACCTCGTCGGGACGTCGGAGGTGCCGCTCGCCGGCTACCACGCCGACGAGATCCTCGACCTGAACGACGGCCCGAACCGCTACGCGGGCTGGTCGTCCTGCTACCGGCGCGAGGCCGGCTCGTACGGCAAGGACACCCGCGGCATCATCCGCGTCCACCAGTTCGACAAGGTCGAGATGTTCGTCTACGCCAAGCCGGCCGACGCCGAGGCGGAGCACGAGCGGCTGCTGGGCTGGGAAGAGCAGATGCTCGCCAAGATCGAGGTGCCCTACCGGGTGATCGACACCGCGACCGGCGACCTCGGCACGTCCGCCCACCGCAAGTTCGACTGCGAGGCGTGGATCCCGACCCAGGAGACCTACCGCGAGCTGACCTCGACGTCCAACTGCACGACGTTCCAGGCCCGCCGCCTCTCGGTCCGCTACCGCGACGAGAACGGCAAGCCGCAGATCGCCGCGACGCTCAACGGCACCCTGGCCACCACCCGGTGGATCGTCGCGATCGTCGAGAACCACCAGCAGGAGGACGGCTCGGTCCGCGTGCCGGAGGCGCTGCGCCCGTTCGTCGGCGGCAAGGAAGTCCTGACGCCCCGCTGAATCGGGCGGATCCGCGGTGCTGCTCCGTTCGTCCCAGTAGTGTCCGGGCCGAACGGGAGGACTCATGCGGATCAAGTGGCAGGTCGCGGTCGCGCTGGCGGCCGCGACCCTGGTGACCGGGTGCACGGTGGCGGTCGGCGGCTCGGCGTCGCCGGTGCCCGGCCAGGGCCCGGTCGTCAAGGCCGTCGACGCCTGCACGCTGCTCGACCAGGCCCAGGTCGACGCGCTCGGCTACCAGGCGCCGGGCCATTCGATCCCGGAGAACAAGGACCGGCTCCAGCCGCCGATGTGCCTCTGGAACTCGAAGGACGACATCGAGCCGTCGGCCGTCCTCAACGTCGGGGTCGCCGCCGGCATGGACTTCAACGAGTACATCTCCGGTGCCCTCAAGAAGTCCGAGCCGCAGGAGATCGGCGGCCTGACCTGGACGCAGTACGCGTCGATCCTGCCGGACGACTGCGCGTTCTACGCCCTGCTCGGCGCCAAGTCGTTCGCTTACGTCAGCGTCTCGACCAGCAAGCTCGACAAGTCGTGCGAGCAGGCGAAGGTGGCGATCCCGCAGGTCGCGGCCCACCTGCCGGGCGGGCAGGACGCCCCGCCGGTCACGCCGACGACGTCGGCCAAGCCGGAGCCGGGCGGCCCGCTGCTGTCGGCGGACCCGTGCGCGGCGCTGAAGCCGGACCAGGTGGCCCAGCTCGAGAACATCTCGCCGAACGGCCAGAAGGACACCTCGTCCACCGTGCCGAACGCGTCCTACTGCCTCTGGGACGACACCGACGGCGACGGCGGCCAGAAGGCGTTCGAGGTCTGGTTCGGCCCGAGCACCCCGGTCGGGGAGTGGCCGGGCGCGAAGGGCGTCAACCCGACCGAAACCGTCGACGTCGGCGGCAAGAAGTGGGGCATCTTCCCGAACATGGGCGGCCTGCGGGTCACCTGCGGCGCCACCCTGGCCGTCACCGACACGTCTTCGGTGCAGGTGGTCAGCGGGTTCATCGGCGACGACACCAAGACGTGCGACCTCGTGAAGCAGGGCCTGCCGCTGGTGACCGCGAACCTGCCGGGCTAGCTCTCCGACGACACCTGGTCCGCGATGTGCCGCGCGATCTCGAGCGCGCTCGTCGCGGCCGGCGAGGGCGCGTTCAGGACGTGCACCTGGTCGCGCGCGGTCTCGATGAGGAAGTCGTCGACGAGCGAGCCGTCGCGGCGCATCGCCTGGGCGCGCACGCCGGAACCGTGGCGGACGATGTCGTCCGCGGTGACGGCCGGGACGAGCCGGGCGAGGCTGGCGGCGAACCGCTTCTTCGAGAACGAACGGCGGACCTCGTCGAGCCCGGTCGGGATCGCGTACCTGCGCGCGAGCCGCCAGATCCCGGGGAAGGCCGCGACCTCGGCGACGTCCTTCGCGGAGAAGTCGCCCCAGCGGTAGCCCTCGCGGCGCAGGGCGAGCACGGCGTTCGGGCCGGCGTGCACGCTGCCGTCGAGCATGCGCGTGAGGTGCACGCCGAGGAACGGCAGCGTCGGGTCCGGCACGGGGTAGATCAGGCCCTTGACCAGGTGCCGCTTCTCCGGCTTGAGCTCGTAGTACTCGCCGCGGAACGGCACGATCTTCGCCGACGGCGTCAGCCCGGCCAGCCGCGCGACCCGGTCGGAGTGCAGGCCGGCGCAGTTCACCAGGGCGTCGGCCTGGACGACGTCGTCGCCGGTGGCGACCTCGACCCCGCCGGTGGTCCCGGCCCGGATGGCCATCGCGGGGGAGTTCAGCCGGAGGTCGACGCCGGCTTCGTCGAGCAGCCGGACGAGCGCGTGGCAGACGGCCGGGAAGTCGATGATCCCGGTGGATTCGACCCGCAGCGCGGCGACGCAGGCGACCTCGGGCTCGTACTCGCGGGCCTCGGCGGGGGAGATCGGCTTGGCCGGGACGCCGTTGGCTTCGGCGCGTTCGGCGAGCGTGGTGAGCGCGGGGATCTCGCGCTCGTGGGTGGCGACGACGAGCTTCCCGCACACCTCGACCGGCACGCCGTACTGGCGCGCGAAGTCCACGATGGACCGGTTGCCGGCCACGGACATCCGCGCCTTGAAGGAGCCGGGCTTGTAGTAGAGCCCGGCGTGCACGACGTTCGAGTTGTGCCCGGTCTGGTGGGCCGCCCAGCGGTCTTCCTTTTCCAGGACAGTGACGTCCAGCCCGCGCCTGGTCAGCTCCCAGGCCACGGCCAGACCGACGATCCCGCCCCCGACGACTACCACGTTACGCACGGTCGATCAGGCTACGCGAATGCGGCGGCGCGCGGTTCGCGGGCTGATCTGCGGGAACGGCCCTCGACCTCGGCCGCGACGGTCCGCGCGGCGCGTCCTCTCAGCCTATGCGTCCGAAGTTGTGGACACCTCTCCCTCGATCGAGTGATCCAACGCCTTCTGCGCGCTCATCCCCGAGCCCGTCCGGTAGGCCCGCTCGAACCCGTCGACGCCGAGGGACTCCACCAGCCGGGCCCGGACCGCCGACACGTCCGGGTCGCCGCTGATCGCCGTCCCCCGGACCGCCGCCGCCGCGCCCAGCAGCACCGCCGCCTGCTCCGCGCCGGCCACGCCCGAAAGCCCTTCCAGGGCGAACGCCACCACGTCACCCGCGTGCCACTGCCGTCCCACCAGCAGCGCCTCGCGGTGCAACGCGGCGGCCGACGCCGGGTCGCCTTCGGCCAAGGCCAGCCAGCCGAGCGAGATCAGCACCCCGGCGCGGGCCGTCTCGGCCGCGAACGAGCCGCCCGCGCACTCCGCCAGCGCGCGCTCGCACAGCTCCCGGGCCGCCGCCAGGTCGCCGGCGAACCGGGACAGGTTCGCCAGCCCGAGGTGCGCCCCCGCACGGGATTCCGGCATGCCCGAGCGGCGGGCCGTCGCGGCCGCCAGTTCGTAGTCCGAGCGGGCGCCGGCCCGGTCGCCCGACAGCAGCCGTGCCCAGGCGCGGCGGCAGATCAGGTCCGCGACGTCGTCCGTCGCGCCGATCTCGTGCATCAGGGCGAGGGCCTCGTCCATCATCGGCAGCGCGGCCTCGTGCTCACCGCGCCAGGTCAGCAGCTGCGACAGGTGGTCCAGGGCCATCGACAGGCCCCAGCGCTCGCCCAGGGCCCGGAACTGCGCCGCACCCTCGCGCAGGCCCGCCTCGGCGGCGGCCAGCTCGCCCGACATCATCGACCGCAGGCCCAGGCCCATCGGCAGCAGCGCCCAGCTCCACGGGTCACCGGTGGCCAGCAGGCCCTCGCCGCGGATGAGCAGCTCCGCGTCGTCGCCCGGCGGGCCGGCCACGACGCCCAGCAGCATCACCAGCATCGGGTGCCTGGGGGCCAGCGATCCCTCCGCCGCGTACCGCCGGACCAGCGGCAGGTACTGCTCCAGCGACTCGTGCGGCTGCCCGGCCAGCGCGCCGAGCACGCACACCAGGAACTCCTCGACGTACTCCTCGCGCAGCTCCGGCGGGCACCGCGGGACCACGGCCAGCGACAGCCCGGCGCCCTCGAACCGCCGCCCGCGCATCCACCAGTACATCGCCAGCAGCAGCACCAGCCGCAGGGCCAGCACGACGTCGTGCTCGGTCGCCCAGCGCAGCGCGGCCAGGAGGTTGTCGTAGTCGGCGTCGAGCCGCGCCAGCCAGACCAGCTGGTCCGCGGTCCGCAGCATCGGGTCCGCTTCCTCGGCGAACCGCAGGAAGTACTCGGCGTGCGCGCGGTGGAACGCCTCGGCCTCGCCCGCTTCGGCGAGCTTCTCGGCCCCGAACGCGCGGATCGTTTCGAGCATCCGGAACCGCCCGCCGACCGCCTCCACCAAAGACTTGTCGGCCAGTTCCGGCAGCAGGTCGACGTCGGCGCCGCACACCTCGGCGGCGGCCGCGGCGGTGGCGCCGCCCGGGAACACCGTCAGCCGGCGGGCGAGCTCGCGTTCCTCGTCGGTCAGCAGGTCCCAGCTCCACTCGACGACGCCGCGCAGCGAGCGGTGCCGGGCCTCGGCCGTCCGGCTGCCGCGGGCCAGGAGGCGGAACCGGTCGTCGAGCCGCGCGGCGATCTCGCCGAGGTCCAGCGTCCGGACGCGGGCCGCGGCCAGCTCCAGGGCCAGCGGCAGGCCGTCGAGGGCGGCGCAGACGTGCTGGACGTCGCCGATCGTCGTTTCGTCGACGGCGAACGCCGGATCGCTCGCGGCGGCGCGGTCGGCGAACAGCCGGACGGCCGCGTACTCCCGGGCCCGGGTGGCGGGTGTCCCCGGCGGCGGGACGGCCAGCCGCGGCACCGGCGCCAGCTGCTCGCCGGTGATCCCGAGCGGCTCGCGGCTGGTGGCCAGCACCCGCAGGCCCGGGCACGCGGTGAGCAGCCGGGCGACCAGCCGGGCCGCGACGTCGACGACGTGCTCGCAGTTGTCCAGCACCAGCAGGGCCGAGCGTTCGCGCAGCGCCGCGATCAGCCGTTCGGCCGGGTCCTGCGGCCCGCCGCGCGAGCTTTCGCGCAGGCCGAGCGCGCTCAGCACGGCTTGGGCGACGTCGGCACCGCCGTGCGGGGCGAGCTCGACGAACGCCACCGGGCCGGTCTGGGCCGCGGCCACTTCGACGGCCAGCCGGGTCTTGCCGGTGCCGCCCGGCCCGGTCAGCGTGACGAGCCGGCTGCGGTCCAGCAGCCCGGCGACCTGCCGCAGTTCGTCGCCACGCCCGACGAAACTGGTCAGCTGCGCGGGCAAGGCCGGCAGCACCGGCTTCTCGGTTTCGCCGCGAAGCACGGCGAGGTGCGCTTCGGCGAGTTCCGGGCCCGGGTCGGCGCCCAGCTCGTCGGCCAGCGTGCGGCGGGCGTCCTCGAACGCGGCGAGCGCGTCGGCGGGCCGACCCGCGGCGGCCAGCGCCCGCACCAGCTGCGCGCGCGGCCGTTCCCGCAGCGGGTGCGCGGCGACGGTCTCCCGCAGGCCGGCGAGGAGGTCTTCGGCCTGGCCGAGCGGCAGCCGGGCCTCGACGTGGTCGTCCGCCGCATCGGCGCGCAGGTCCTCCAGCCGCGCGGCCTGCGCGGCGGCGAACGGCGCGTCCGCCAGGTCGCTGAAGGCGGGCCCGCGCCACAACGCCAGCGCTTCGCCCAGCACCGCTGAAGCTCGCTGGTGCTCGCCGTTCTTCAGGAGCGTGCGGCCTTCGCGCGCGAGACGTTCGAAGCAGTGGACGTCCACTTCGTCCGGGGCGACGGCCAGCCGGTACCCGGCCGCGGTGAACTCGACCGGCGCGAGCTCCTTCAACGCCGTCCGCAGCCGCGACACCTGCGACTGGAGGGCGTTCGCCGCGCCGTCCGGCGGGTGTTCGCCGTACATGCCGTCGATCAGCCGCTCGGCGGGGACGAACCGCCCGGCCTCCAGCGCGAGCAGCGCCAGCAGCATCCGCGACCGCGGGCCGCCCACCGCCACCTGCGTGCCGTCCGGGCCCCACGCGGCGACGGCCCCCAGCACCCCGAATCGCATGGGCCCAGCGTAGGACGTCCCCGACCTGGGGGAAGCGTCACGCCGAACGGGCGTTCGGCGTGGGCCTGTGAATCACCTGAGCGTGCGTCTATACACTTCGCCGAGTCCCCACGCAATGGGAGAGGTATGTCGTCAGACAGTACTGAACGCCGCCTCCGCGGGAAAGAGTCCGTCGGCGGAATCGCCCTCGGTCAGCCGACCGTCGGTGAAGAGGAGCTCGCTGCCGTCGCGGAGGTCTTCCGCTCCGGCTGGCTCGCCGGCGCCGGACCGGCGTGCCGGCACTTCGAAGAGCGGTTCGCCCAGGTCACCGGCACGGCGCACGCGCTGACGACGGCGAACTGCGGCTCGGCCCTCTTCCTCGGGCTCAAGGTCCTCGGCGTCCGGCCGGGCGACGAGGTGATCGTCGGCGACTACACCTTCCCGGCGACCGGCCACGCCGTCGTGCAGGCGGGCGCGAAACCGGTGTTCGCCGACATCCGCCCGGACGTCTTCAGCGCGGACCCGGCGCACGTCGAAGCGCTGATCACGCCGAAGACGGTCGGGATCCTCGCCGTCGACGTCGCCGGCCAGCCCGGTGACTTCGACGAGTACCGCGCGATCGCCGACAAGCACGGCCTCTGGCTCTTCGAGGACGCCGCCTGCGCCGCGGGCGCCACGTACAGGACGCGCCCGGCCGGCAGCCTCGCCGACCTCGCCGCGTTCTCCTTCCACGGCCGCAAGGGCATCACCGCGGGCGAAGGCGGCGCGCTGGTCTCCGACCGCGAAGACCTCATCGCCCGGGCCCGCAAGCTGCACACCTACGGCATCGAGCCGGCGATCAGCCGCGAAGGCTCGGACACGCTGCCCATCCCGGAGTTCCACGAGCTCGGCTACAACTTCCGCCTGTCGGACGTCCAGGCCGCGATCATGAACGTCCAGCTCGACCGCCTCCCGGACCTCCTCGCCGCCCGCCGCTCGGTCGCGAAGCGCTACCACGAAGCCTTCGCGGACGTCGACGCGCTGACCGTCCCGGTGGAGCTGCCCGACCGCGAGCACCCGTGGCAGGCGTACCTGCTCACGGTCGCGCCCGGGGTCAGCCGCGACACGCTCGCCCTGCGCATCCGCGCCCAGGGCGTCCAGTGCAACTTCGGCACCTACGCGTCGCACCTGCAGCCGATCTACGGGCCTCAGGCCCCGCTGCCCGTCTCGGCCGACGCGTTCGCGCGTCAGCTCGCCGTCCCGATGCACGCCAACCTCACCGACGCCGAGGTCACCCGGGTCGCCGAGGTCGTGCGCGAAGCCGTGCAGTCCCTGTCCTGAAGCCGCCTACCGAGGAGAAATTGGTGTCCGACAAGAAGGTGCTCTTCACCGGGGGCGGCGGCTTCATCGCCGCGCACGTCATCCCGCTGCTGATCGAGGGCGGCTACACGGTCCGGATCTTCGACAACATGACCCGCGGCGACCGCGCGCGCGTCAACGAGTTCGTCGCCACCGGCCAGGTCGAGCTGGTCGAGAAGGACGTGCGGTACGGCGGCGCGGTGCGCGAGGCGATGCGCGGCTGCACGCACGTCATCCACTTCGCGACGGTGTCGATCAACAAGTCGATCGCCGACCCGCACGAGTCGATCGACATCAACATGATCGGCAACCACAACGTGTTCGCCGCGGCCGCCGACGAAGGCGTCGAGCGGCTGGTGTTCGCCTCGACCGCGTCGGTCTACGGCGACCCGAAGCGGCTGCCGATGCACGAAGACGACGAGCTCAAGCCGCTCACGCCGTACTGCATCTCGAAGCGCGCCGGCGAGGACCTGCTCGGCTTCTACGAGCGGCAGAAGGGCCTGTCCTGGAACGCGCTGCGGTTCTTCAACGTGTACGGCCCCGGGCAGAAGATCGAGGCGTACTACACGTCGGTGATCAACCACTTCATCCAGCGCCTGCGCGCCGGCCAGCCGCCGATCATCGACGGCCGCGGCGACCAGTCGATGGACTTCGTGCACGTCACCGACCTGGCGCACGCCGTCGTCGCGGCGCTGCAATCGGAGAAGGCGAACCTGCCGATCAACATCGGCACCGGCATCGACACGTCGATCGCGGCACTGGCCAAGATCCTCATCGAGGCGGTCGGGGTCGACGTCGAGCCGCTGTTCAATGAGCGTGACGTGCTGGTCTCGCGGCGCGCGGCCGACATCAGCCGGGCGCGGGACGTGCTGGGCTGGGAGCCGCGGATCACCGTCGAGGACGGCATGCGGGACCTGGTCAAGGAAACCGAGTGAGCACGACCGCCGGGCCCGGCCGGGGACGAGCCATGCGCATCGCGGTGGTGAACAACTTCTTCCCGCCGCGGGTGGGCGGCAGCGCGCACATGGCGGCCTCGCTGGCGGCGCAGTTCGTCGAGGCCGGGCACGAGGTGCTGGCCGTCACGGCCGCGTACGGCGAGGCCCCGGCCGAAGAGGTGCGCGACGGCTACCGCGTGGTGCGGCTCCCGGCGGTGAAGATGCCGCAGATCGGCCTGTCGATCGACTTCGACATGAGCTTCGCGTCGCTGCGGCCGGGCAACTGGCGGCGGCTGTGGAAGCTGCTGGACGAGTTCAAGCCGGACGCGATCCACCTGCACGGCCAGTTCTTCGACCTGTCGTGGCTGGCCGGGATCTGGGCGCGCCGCCACGGCGTGCCGACCCTGCTGACCATCCACACCCTGCTGATCAGCGACAACAAGCTGTACGGCGGGGTGTTCCGGCTGCTCGACGCGGTGCTCGTGCGGCCGATGCTCGCCTACATCAAGCCGCGGTACGTCATCCTCGACAAGCTGGGCGTCGACTACTGCGTCGACCGCTACGGCACCAGCGACGCCAACTCGGAGTACTTCCCGATCGCCGTCGACACCGGGCACTTCGCGAAGCCGGTGACGAAGGACGTCCGCGCGGAGCACGAAATCGGTGACGCACCGCTGATCGTGTCCCTCGGGCACGTCATCCCGCTGCGCAACCGGCTGCCGCTGATCGAGGCTCTGCCGTCTATTTTGGACAAGCACCCCGGCGTGCGGGTGGTCGTCGTCGGCCGCGTCTACCACGACGCGTTCCTCAAGCGGGCCGCCGAGCTCGGGGTGTCGGACGCGCTGGTCGTCACGGGCGCGGTGCCGAAGGAGGACGTCCCGGCGTACTTCGCGGCGGCGGACATCGTCACGCACGACCTCAACGGCGGCTGCGGCACGGCGTCCCTGGAGGCGATGCTGTCGGGCACGGCGACGATCGCGTCGGTGACCGAGGACAACTACCCGGGCATCGAGCTGCGCAACGGCGAGAACGTCCTGCTGGTCCGCCCGGACGACTCGGAAGCCGTGGCGCGCACGGTGATCGGGCTGCTCGACGACCCGGAGCGCCGGGCGGCGATCGCGCAGCGGGAGAGCGAAATGGTGCGCTCGAACTTCGGCCTCGACGTCGTCGCGGAGGAGCACCTGCGCACCTTCGAGAAGCTGGTGTCGGAAGCCGATGTTCTTCGATGACGAGCGCAGCCACCGGCTGCGCCCGCAGATCCTGACCGAGCTCGTCTCGCAGTACATGAACGACGCCGAGCGCGCGCAGTTCTACGGCCTGCCCTCGACGTGCCGCGTGCGCGAGCGCGTGAAGATCATCAGCCCCGAGAACCTGAAGATGGGCGACCACTGCTGGGTCGGTGAAGGCGCGGCGCTCGATGCGAGCGGCGGCCTGGAGATCGGCGAGCACACCAGCATCGGGCTGAACACGCTGATCTTCACGCATTCGAGCTGGCTGGCGAACATGACGCTGCAGAACCACTCGGGCAGCGACCTGATCGAGCGCAAGCCGGTCAAGATCGGCAAGGGCTGCTTCATCGGCGGCCTGGTGGTGATCATGGCCGGCGTGACGATCGGCGACTTCGCGACGGTCCAGCCGAACTCGGTGGTGGCCAAGGACGTCCCGCCGCGCACGCTGGTGGCGGGGAACCCGGCCCGGGTGTTCCAGCGGTACGACGAGGAGTACATCCAGGCGGAGGCCGAGCGGGTGCGGGCGGAAAACGCGCGCCGCCGGGAGATCGCGGAGTCACACGGGCAGGACACTTCGGGCTGGGGAGCCCCATCGGGCGACTACTCAGCGGAGTAGCCGGGAGCCCCTCACCACCCGGCGCGCCCAGCGGCCCTAGAGCCGGTCGCCGAGGAGCTTCGCCACCGAGACGTACACGTCCTCGCGGTTCGTCGGCGTGTAGAACTGCGCGAACCGGCTCTGGCCGTGACCGCGCTTGCCGATGGCGACCATCTCTTCGCCGTCCGGGAACTTGCAGTGGCTCGCGTACTCGCCGGCGCCCGGGATCGGCTTCGCCGGCTCCTTGCAGTCCTTGTTGAGCCGGCCGATGGTGGCCGACGGGCTCTGGGCGCCCGGGATCGCCACGACCACCAGTTCGCCGTTCAGCCCGTACCCGCAGTGGTAGGCCGTGCCCGGGTTCACCGCCTCGGACTCGCCCTCCTTGCCTTCGCCGCTCTCGCCCGGCCGGCCCGTGAGTTCCCGGACCTCCGAGCCGCCCAGGAACGGGCAGGCCGCCGTCACCTTGGCCGGGGACACCACCGCCGCGAACTTCGGCGTGGTCGGCGTCGGCTTCGGCTTGGAAACCGAAGTGGATGACGGCGGCGCCGACGTTGTCGCCGGCGCCGCCGTCGTGGAGCCGCCCGAACACGCTGTGACGCAGGTCAGCAGGCATGCGGCGGCGAAGATTCCCCCTACGAAGCGCACGCAAGACAATCTAGCGCTCGGTAACGGAGTGCAGGATTGCGGTTACGCAACGTTTCAGCCTGTGGACGTGATCATGGTCGGCGAGCAACCTTTCGCGGGCCCGCCCGTCGCTGGGTGAGGACGAAGTGGGGTGACGCATGGCGCGCGGCGACGAAGAGTTCGCGGAGTTCGTGCGTGCGTCGTCGGCCCGGCTCACCCACGCCGCGTTCCTGCTGACCGGCGATCGCCACCAGGCGGAGGACGCCGCCCAGACCGCCTTCACCCGCACCTACGCCGCCTGGTCGCGGGTGCGGCACAAGGACGCCTACGGCTACGCCCGGACCGTCCTGGTCAACCACGTCATCGACGGCTGGCGGCGCCCGATCCGCGAGTACGCCACCGAAGCCATGCCCGAGCAGCAGGACCGCCTCGACGTCGACAAGGCCGTCACCCAGCGCGCCTGGCTCACCGCGGTCCTCAAGACGCTCACCGACCGCGAACGCGCCGTCGTCGTGCTGCGCCACTTCTTCGACCTGCCGGAAGCCGACGTGGCCCGTGAGCTCGGCGTTTCCGTGGGTACCGTGAAGAGCACGAACTCGCGGGCGCTGGCCAAGCTGCGGATCGAGGCGGCCGATCCCGAGGACACGCTGATCGGAGGGAGCGGGCGGTGAACGAGCTCGACGACTTCCGCGCGGCCCTCCGGCAGCCGCCCGGCGAGCCCTTCGCCGAACCGGACCTGGCCCGGATCATGCGGGACGGCACGCGCCTCCGGCGCCGGCGCCGGGTGCTGACCGGCACCGCCGGGATCGCCGCCGCGGCCGCCGTCGTGCTCGTCATCGTGTTCGCCGTCCAGCTGCGGCAGCCCCCGCCCGCGCCGGTCGCGCAGCCGCCCGCACCCGTGTCGGCGACGCCGGTGCCGACAACCAGCCGGCCGCCCGTCGTGCCGGCGATCGGCGACGTCGTGGGCACCGGGATCCGGACCCCGGCCGGCGAGATCGTGCTCTACGCGCAGGCCATCGACGTCCCGCAGCTGCCGAACGTCCGCTTCGGCCTGGTGGCCGGGTTCCGGTCGGGGGATTCGCTGCAGGCGGTGCTGATGTCGAACGAGACCCGCGGCTCCGACCTGTCGTTCGGCTTCCACGCCACCGACGGCGGCGAGGTCATCCGCGACCAGCTCATCCCGGTCTTCGGCTACTTCTCCGGCCGGGCGGCGCGGATCACGACGACGGTGCACGGCAAGACCGTCGAGGCCCACCTGGCCACCTGGACCGCGGACAAGACCGTGGTCATCTTCTGGTTCGACCCCGCCGAGGTCCCGAACTCCGCGGTCCTGACGCCGTTGATCGCCTACGACGGCGACGGCAAGCGGCTCACCAAGTAGGCGGTACCCGGGCACGCGAAGCGGGCGTAAGAACCCCACCGTGACCTCACGACGAGCGTTCCTCACCGCAACAGCCGCGCTGGGCATGACGGCCGCCGTCCCGGCCGGTGCCGCCGAACTCGGGGACCGCGGGCCCGGCGGCCCGGTCCGCCCCCAGCGCCCCGACGCCGAGCTGCGCGCGCTGCTCCGCCAGGTCGACGAACGGCGGATCGAAGCCACCGTCCGCCGGCTGGCCGCGTTCGGCACCCGGCACACGCTGTCCGCGCAGGACGACCCGGCCCGCGGCATCGGTGCCGCGCGTGACTGGCTCTTCGCGCAGTTCCAGCAGGTCGCCGCGGCTTCCGGGGGCCGGCTGACCGTCGCGCTGCAGTCGTACGTCCAGCCGCCCGCCGACCGGATCCCGGTGCCGACGACGATCACCAACGTCGTCGCGACGCTGCGCGGGTCCACCGATCCCGGCCGCGTGTACGTCGTTTCGGGGCACTACGACTCGCGCCGCAGCGACGTCATGGACTTCACCGGGGACGCGCCGGGCGCCGACGACGACGCTTCGGGCGTCGCGGTCTCCCTGGAGCTGGCCCGGGTGCTCTCGACGCGGCAGCCGGCCGCCACGATCGTCTTCGCGGCCGTCGCCGGCGAAGAACAGGGCCTGTACGGCTCGCGGTACCTGGCGCAGCAGTTCAAGGCGGCCGGCACCGACGTCGAGGCGATGTTCACCAACGACATCGTCGGGTCGAGCCGCGCCGACGACGGCACGCGCGACCCGTTCACGATCCGGTTGTTCGCCGAGGGTGTCCCGACGGCGGAGACGCCCGCCGAGGCGAACCTGCGCCGCAGCATCGGCGGCGAGAACGACTCTCCGCCGCGGCAGCTGGCCCGGTTCGTCAAGTCGGCGGCGGAGAACGACGCGACCGGCATGACGGTCCGGGTGATCTACCGCCGCGACCGCTACCTGCGCGGCGGCGACCACATCGGTTTCCTGGAGCAGGGCTACCCGGCGGCGCGGTTCACCGAGCCGAACGAGGACTTCGCCCACCAGCACCAGGACGTCCGGATCGAGAACGGCGTCCAGTACGGCGATCTGCCGGAGTTCTGCGACTTCCCGTTCGTCGCGCGGGTCGCGCGGGTGAACGGCGCCACGCTGTGGTCGCTCGCCACCGCACCCGGCACGCCGAAGGGCGCGAAGATCCGCACGGCGGCACTGACGAACGACTCCGAGCTGCTGTGGGACGCCACCCCGGGCGCCACGAGCTACGAAGTCGTCTGGCGCGAGACGACCGCGCCGGACTGGACGCACGCGATCGACGTCGGCCCGGCGCTGACGGCGAAGATCGACCTGTCCAAGGACAACGTCTTCTTCGGCGTCCGCGCGGTGGGCCCCGGTGGCCGCCGGAGCCCGGCCGCGTTCCCGGCGCCGGTGAGCTAGGCCGCGGCCTGCGTCAGGACCTGCTCGACGACGTGGTGCGAGGGCAGGATCAGGTCGCGCTCGGTGTCGGCGTCGATCTTGCCCTCGAGCAGGTCGCAGAACCGGTCCAGCTGCGTCGCCAGCGGCTCGCGGGCGGTGACGAGCTCCGGGATCTCGATCACCGTCTGCTGCCGGTAGCCGAGGCCGTCCGGGGTGACGGAGTCGTGCGAGACGTGCCGGTAGATGGTGACGTCGCGGCGCAGCAGGTCGATCTCGATCAGCCGGTCCAGTTCGGACACCACCAGCGAGCGGACCTTCTTCTGCCCCAGCCGGGACGCCGACACCGTGGCCAGGCCGGTCTGGAACGACAGGACCGTCTCGATGGTGTCCTCGGCGCCCTCGACCGACGAGGGGTGGAAGTAGCCCGCGCCGGACGTCACGCGCGACGGGGTCGCGCCGCCGAAGAACTGGATCGCCAGGTCGACGTCGTGCACCAGCAGGTCCCACGCGACGCCGGTCTTGATGCGCGGCGCGTACGGGCCGTGGCGGCGGGCCATCAGGTGGATCGGCTCGTTCACCAGCTGTCGCGCGGTCATCACCGCCGGGTTGTAGCGCTCGAGCAGCCCGCACATCAGCGGGATGTCGTTCTTCGCCGACAGCGAAACGATTTCCTGCGACTTCTCGAAGCTGTTGCAGACCGGCTTCTCGACCAGCATCGGCTTGCCCTGGCGGAAGATCTCCTGCGCCAGGTCGTAGTGCACCTCGGTGGCCGAGGCCAGCACCACGGCGTCCACATCGGACAGTTCGCCGATCTCCGGCGTCCACTGCGTCTCGTACCGGTCGGCGACCGCCTTGCCCGCTTCCTCGCGCGGATCGATCACGCGGACCAGGTCGACGCGCTCGTTGCCGGCGAGCACGCGGGCGTGGAGGGAACCCATGTTCCCGGTACCGACAAGAGCGATCCGATGCGTCATGCGCCCAGTACCTCGCGAACGGTTTCGATGATGGTGTCCAGGTCGGACTCGGTCAGGTGCGGGTGCACCGGCAGCGAAAGCGCCTGCTCCGAGACGGCGCGGGCCACCGGGAAGTCCTCGACGCGCGCGCCCGGGATCAGGTCGTGACCCGCGTAGCAGTCGTAGTCGAAGACGATCTTGGGGTAGTAGATGCCGTTGCCGACGCCGCGCTCGGTGAGCGCCGCGGCCAGCTCGTCGCGCGAGAGGAACGCGTGCGGCCCGACCAGCACCGTGTACTGGTGCCACACGTGCTCGCGGCCCGGCAGCACCTGCGGGACGTCGAGGCCCGGCGTGCCGGCGAGGCCCTCCGAGAGCCGCTTCGCGTTCGCCTGGCGGGCGGCGGTCAGCTGGTCGAGCTTCGCCAGCTGCGGGATGCCGACGGCGGCGTGCAGGTCGGTCATCCGGTAGTTGTGCCCGGCGACCTCGTACTGGTAGCGGGCGCGCATGCCCTGGTTGCGCAGCACGCGCAGCTTGTCGGCCAGCGCGTCGTCGTCCGTGGTGATCACGCCGCCCTCGGCGGTGGTGATGTTCTTCGTCGCATACAGCGAGAAGCAGCCGATACCGAACGAGCCGGCCTGCTTGCCCTCGAAGGACGCGCCGACGGCCTGCGCGGAGTCCTCGATCACCTGCAGGCCGCGCTCGGCGGCCAGGGGCGCGAGCTTGCCCATGTCCGCGGTCTGGCCGTAGAGGTGCACCGGCATGAGGACCTTGGTGCGGTCGTTCACAGCGGCCGCGACGGCGTCCGGGTCGATCGCGAAGTCGTCGCGCCGGATGTCGGCGAAGCGGACGGTCGCGCCGGCCTCGAGGATGGCGTTCAGCGTCGCCACGAAGGTGAACGGCGAGGTGATGACCTCGTCACCCGGCTGCAGGTCGAGCACCTGGAGCGCGGCGACCAGCGCGGTGGTCCCGTTGTTGACGGCGATCGCGTGCTTCGTCCCGGAGACCGCCGCGAAGGCGTCTTCGAAGCGCTTGACCATCGGTCCCTGTGCGATGGCGCCGGAGCGCAGCACCTCGACGACGAGGTCCTCCGCGTCGCGGACGTCGACCACAGTGATGGGGATCATGGGCAGTCTCTCTCGGAAGGCAATTTCGGCGCGTCCGGTACAGTGAGCCGCCGGTTCTGCGCCCGGCCGCCCTGCATGAACGCGGGCCTCACGTTACCGGGCGCGGTAGCACGCCCAGTACCCAGCCGCCGACGAACGGACGACCACCCGTGGCCAACCGCATCCACCCGACCGCCGTCATCGGCGAAGGCGTCGAACTCGGCGAGGACAACGTCATCGGGCCGTTCGCGGTGCTCGCCGGGCCGGCGCGGATCGGGGACGGCAACTGGATCGGGCCGCACGTGACGATCGGCACGCCCGGCGAGGACCGCAACCGTCCCCATCCCGCCTCCTGGGAAGACGCGCCCACCGGTGACCCGGATCACGACGGGCACGGCGTCGTGATCGGCAGCCGCAACCGGATCCGCGAGTACGTGAGCGTTCACCAAGGAACCTGGCGGACAACGACCGTCGGCAGCGACGGCTACTACCTCCGCAACTCCCACATCGCGCACGACTGCCTGGTCGGCGACGGCGTGACGATCGCCTCCAACGCCGTCACGGGTGGCCACTGCCACATCTGGGACGGCGCGAACCTCGGCATGGGCGCGATCCTGCACCAGAAGGTCGTGATCGGCCCCGGCGCGATGGTCGGGATGGGCTCGGCGGTGCGGCGCGAGGTCGGCGCGTTCACCATCGCCGTCGGCAACCCGGCCCGCGTCACCGGCGTCAACGTGGTGGGCCTGTCCCGCCGCGGTCTCGACGAGGAGACGATCGAGGCCCTCGGGCCGTGGCTGAAGGGCAAGGAAGGTCTCCCGGACGTCACGCTGCCCGGCGACCTCTCTACCTTGGTAAAGGCGTGGGACGCTCGCCCGCGCGACGAGCACTAGGAGTCAACGCATGTCCGAAGTCGCCCCCAAGCTGCGCGAGGTCTTCGTCGAGGCGCTGGACCTCGACGGCGGTGTGGACGTCGAGAACCTGAAGTACCGCGACATCGAGGCGTGGGACTCGGTCGGCCACATGGCGCTGGTCGCGGCCATCGAGGACGAGTTCGACGTCGAGTTCGACACCGACCAGGTCATCGACATGTCGAGCTTCAAGGTCGCCGTGGACATGGTCACCGAGCTCCAGTCGAAGAATGACTGATCTGTCCGGTCGGATCGCGCTCGTCACCGGCGGGACGCGGGGGATCGGCCTGGCCACCGCCCGCGCCTTGGTGGAAGCGGGCGCGACGGTGGTCCTCACCGGCCGTGACGAGGCCCGCGCCAAGGAGGCCGCCGCTTCGGTGGGCGCGTCCGGGCTCGCCCTCGACGTCACCGACGCGAAAGCGGTGTCTTCGCTGGTCCGGGGGGTCGCCAAGGAGCACGGCAAGCTGGACATCGTGGTCGCGAACGCCGGGATCATGGAGGACGCGCTCCTCGGCATGATCAAGGAAGACCTCGTCGACGCGACGCTGAGCACGAACGTCGCCGGCACGCTGCACACCGTCCAGGCCGCGGCCCGGGCGATGATGCGGAAGAAGTCCGGCTCGATCGTGGTGCTCGCCTCGATCGTCGGCGAGTACGGAAGCGCTGGTCAGACCGTGTATGCGGCATCGAAGGCGGCGGTGGCGAACATCGCGCGGTCGGCGGCGAAGGAGCTCGGCCGGTCCGGCATCCGCGTCAACGCGGTCGCGCCGGGCGTCATCGAGACGGATCTCACCTCGGGCCTGAGCGAGGACGCGAAGGCCGAGAACGCCGGCAGGACGCCGCTGGGGCGCCTGGGCCGGCCCGAAGAAGTGGCGAACGCGATCCGGTTCCTGGTGAGCGACGAAGCGTCGTTCGTCACCGGCCAGGTGCTGGGGATCGACGGAGGCTTGGTGCTGTGACGCTGTTGGGTGCGGGAGCCCGGCTGGTCGATGTGGCCGGGGGCCGCACGCTGGCGGGCGCGGAACTTTCGGCCGAGGTCGGCCGGGTGATGGAGGCGATGGCGGCGCTGCCCGCCGGCGTCGTCTTCGCGCGGATGTCGATCGACCTCGACAGCGTGCTGACCTACCTGGGCGCGTTCGAGTCCGGGCGGGCGATCGCGCTGATCGACCCCGCGCTGGACGCGGACGTGCTGGCCGGGCTGGTCTCGCGCTTCCGCCCGGCCGCCGTGCTGGCGGCCTCCGGTGACGCACCCGACGGGTACACCGCGCAGGGCCCCGACTGGATCCGGTCGAGCGCCGACGGGGTCGTGCCCCACCCCGACCTCGCCGTCCTGCTCCCGACCAGCGGGTCCACCGGCAACCCGAAGCTCGTCCGGCTCAGCAGGCAGGCGATCCTGTCGAACGCCGACGCCATCGCGCAGGTGCTGCACATCGACGCCGACGAGGTCGCGCCGACCTGCCTGCCGCTGCACTACAGCTACGGCCTGTCGGTGCTGAACTCGCACCTGGTGCGGGACGCGACCGTCGTGATCGAGCCGTCCGGCGTGCTCGGCCGCGGCTTCTGGGACGCGGTGAACACCTACGGCGTCACGTCCCTTTCGGGCGTCCCGTACCACTACGAAATGCTGCGGCGGCTCAAGTTCGACCCCGCGAAGTACCCGACGCTGCGCACGCTGACGCAGGCCGGCGGGAAGCTGCGCGACGAGCTGATCGCCGAGTTCAACGAGAAGATGCTCGCCGTCGGCGGCCGGATGTACGTCATGTACGGCCAGACCGAGGCCGCGCCGCGGATGACGACGGTGCCCGCCGAGCGGCTGGCCGAAAAGCTCGGTTCCGCCGGGCCGGCGCTGCCCGGCGGCAAGTTCGCGGTCCGTCGCGACGACGGGTCGGAGACCACGCACCCGAAAATCGTCGGTGAGGTCGTCTACCGTGGGCCCAACGTGATGATGGGCTACGCCGACGACGAGTCGGGCCTGGCCAAGGGCGACGAATTCGGCGGCGTGCTGGCCACCGGTGACCTCGGGTACCTCGACGAAGAGGGCTACCTGTTCATCACCGGCCGGCTCAAGCGCATCGGCAAGGTGTTCGGCAACCGCGTCAGCCTCGACGATCTCGAGCAGGCCGTGCGCACGGCGGCGGTCGGGATCGACGTGGTGGCCGCGGTGCCCGGTGGCGACAAGGTGGTGCTGTTCGCCGAGGGCGCCGACAAGGACATCTGCAAGGACGCGTCGCGGGCGCTGGCCGAGCGGCTGCACCTGCACGTCAGCGGGTTCGACGTCCGCCCGATCGACACCGTGCCGCTGCTGGCCAGCGGCAAGATCGACTACCGGACCTTGGAGGCGAAGGTATGAGCGTGTTCACTCGGTCGCAGGCTGACCGGGAGGCGTTGCTGCTGCCCGAGCTGGCCTCGCTGACGGCCCACCACCGGGCGAACTCCGAGGGCTACGAGCGGATTCTGTCGTCGCTGGGCATCGCGCCGAACGCCGACTTCGCCACGATCGCGGACCTGCCGTGGTTGCCGGTGCGGATGTTCAAGACGCACGACCTGAAGTCGGTGCCGGACAGCGAGGTGTTCAAGACCCTCACGTCGTCCGGCACGACCGGCGCCGGCGCGTCGCGGATCTACCTGGACAAGGAGTCGGCGGGCGCGCAGACCAAGCAGCTGGGCGCGACGCTGCAGGAGGTCCTCGGCGGCGAGCGGCTGCCGATGCTGATGGTCGACACGATCGGCATCATCAAGAACCGCCGGTCGTTCTCCGCGCGCGGCGCGGGCGTGCTGGGCATGGCGAACTTCGGCCGAAAGCACACGTACGTGCTCGACGAGAACGACCAGCCGGACGTCGAGGCGGTCAAGAAGTTCCTGGCCGAGTACGGCGACAAGCCTTTCCTGATCTTCGGCTTCACGTTCATGGTGTGGCTGTACCTGTACGAGGTCGCGCGGGACAACGACCTGGACCTGTCGAACGGCATCCTCATCCACTCCGGTGGCTGGAAGAAGCTGATCGACCGCGCGGTCGACAACACCGAGTTCCGGCGGCGGTTCAAGGAGGACACCGGGCTGACCCGGATCCACAACTACTACGGGATGATCGAGCAGATCGGCACGGTGTTCCTCGAAGGCCCGTCCGGGAACTCGCTCTACTGCCCGGACTTCGCCGACGTCGTCATCCGCAACCCGGAGACGTGGGAAGAGCAGCCGGTGGGGGAGCCGGGCGTGATCGAGGTCGTCTCGACGCTGCCGACGTCGTACCCGGGGCACGTGCTGCTGACCGAAGACCTCGGTGTCTACAACGGCATCGACGACGGCGACTGGCCGGGCAAGCACTTCTCCGTGCTCGGCCGGCTGCCGAAGGCCGAGGCCCGCGGGTGCTCGGACACGTTCTCGGGAGCGGCAGCGTGACTTCTCTGACCCAGCGTTTTCCCGCCGCGCCGCCGGTTTCCGTGAGCGATCTGGTCGACGAGCTGCGCGCCGAGCCGCCCGGTGGCCGGCTGCGCGTCGGCGACCCGCGGATCGTCGAGTTCGTCACGAAGTTCGCGCGCAAGCTGCTGGCCCCGGCCACCGCGCGCCGCTTCCCGGAGCTGGCGTCGCTCGGGTTCTTCCTGCGCAAGGGCGAAATCGCCAAGGCATTGTCCACTCTGGACACTTCGGGCACCGCCCTGCGGTTCCCGCGCGGGCTGGTGTTCCACGTGCCACCGGCGAACGTCGACACGATCTTCGTCTACTCGTGGGCGCTGTCCGCGCTGGCGGGCAACCACAACGTCGTGCGGGTCTCCTCGCGCTCGGCCGGGGCCGCCGAGGCGGTGCTGGAGGCGCTGAACGCGGCTCTGTCCGAAGTGGACTCCGACACGGCGGCGGCCATCACGGCCACCCAGCGGATGGTGACCTACGACCGTAGCGACGAGGTGAGCGGAGCCCTCTCGCTGGCCGCCGACCTGCGTGTCATCTGGGGCGGCGACGGCTCGGTCGCGGCCCTGCGGAAGTACCCGCTGGCCCCGCACGCGCGCGACCTGACGTTCCCGGACCGCTCGTCCTTCGCCGTCGCGTCGGTGGCGGGCTGGCAGCGGGCCACCGACGCCGAGCGCCGCGCGGCCGCCGAGGGCTTCTACAACGACTCGTACTGGTTCGACCAGGCCGCCTGCTCGTCGCCGCGCGCGGTGTTCTGGGTCGGCGACGAAACCGGCGCCAGGGCCGCGGGCCGCGAGTTCCGCACCCTGCTGGCGGCGGTGCTGGAGACGAAGCAGCACGTCACCGAGCCTGCGATGGCGGTCCAGAAGCGCGTCTCGGCGTACGGCGCCGCGGTCGACGGGCTGGTCAAGGAGATCGCGTTCCAGGGCAACGGCCTGGCCACGCTCGAGCTGGCCGACCCGGCGGTGCTGCCGCGCGAGTGGCTCGGCGCGGGCACGTTCGCCAACGCGCGGGTGTCCTCGCTGGCCGATCTGGTGCCGATCGTCCTCCGGAAGGACCAGACGGTCAGCCAGTTCGGCTTCACCGCGGAGGAGCTGACGGCGTTCGCGCACGAGCTGGCGGGCCGGGGCGTCGACCGGATCGTGCCGTTCGGCTCCGCCCTGACCTTCTCCGCGGTGTGGGACGGCTACGATCTGCTCTCCGAGTTCAGCCGCCTGGTCACGGTGCAGGTCTGAGGAGAGCGTCGATGACGACCGTTGAGGACCTGCCGGCGGCCGGCAAGCAGCCGAAGTCCACCCGGGCGAAGATCCTCGACGTCGTCCGGTGGGTGGCGATCCTGCTGGTCATCGCCTTCGCGGCGAAGCAGCTGGCGGCCAACTGGGGCGAGTTCTGGCACACCCTGCGTGACGTCGCCTGGCAGTCGTCGCTGCTGAGCCTGGTCGCCCTGGTCGCGGCCATCCTGGTGTCGACCTGGGGCTGGCAGATGATGGTCGACGACCTCGGCGAGCCGATCGGCTACGCCCGCGGCGCCCAGATCTGCCTGGTCGGCTCGCTCGGCAAGTACGTGCCGGGCTCGGTCTGGGCGTACCTGCTGCAGATGGAGCTCGGCCGCAAGGCGGGCCTGGCCCGCGCCCGGATCTTCACCGGTTCCCTGATCCAGCTCGGCGTCGGCGTGGTGTCGGCGCTGGTGGTTTCGCTCCTGGCGGCGCCGGCGGTGTTCAGCAACAGCCCGCGCGCGCTGTGGCTGTTCGTGCTCATCCCGCTCGGCCTGGCGATGCTGCACCCGAAGATCCTGACCTGGGGCACGTCACTGGTGCTGCGGATCCTCCGCCGCCCGCCGCTGGCGCACCCGCTGGGCTGGGCGGTGATCGGCAAGGTCTTCGGCGCCTCCACGGCGGCGTGGTGCCTGCAGGGCGTCCACCTGTGGCTGCTGGCCAACTCGGTCGGCACCCCGGGCCTCGGCGGCTTCGTGCTGTGCGTGGGCGCGATGGCGGTGGCGATGACGGTCGGCACGTTCGCCTTCATCCTCCCCAGCGGCGTCGGCGTCCGCGAGGTGGCCCAGGTGGCCGTCCTGACGGCGAGCGGCCTGACGGTCGGCCAGGCGACGGCGTTCGCGGTGGCCTCCCGGGTGATGTTCACGGTGGCCGACCTGCTGACCGCGGGCCTGGCGGCCGTGGCGGCCCGCTCGGTCCGGCCGGCGGTCACCGCCTGAGGAGTTGTCCACAGGTTGTCCACAAAGCTTGCGCACATGTGGACAACACCCGATCGGGTGCGATACCCCTTTCCGGGCAAGCGGCCGCCGCACGGGAAACGCCCCGCCGCCGCTGGTCGATAACCTGGCTTGGGCGGGTCGGGTGCGGTGACGAGGTGAGGGGGCCGGGTGGTCTACGCGGTCGTGGTGGCGTGGCTCGTCGTCGCCGCAACCGTGGTGCTCACCTGGGGCCGGCTCGACACCGACCGCGGCTGGCGCGGCTTCGTCCTCACCCTCACGCTCGGCCTCTCCCTGCTCCACCAGCTGCTGTTCGCGACCGTCACCGAGGACGCGCTCGTGACGTTCCGCTACGCGCAGAACATCGCCGACGGCAACGGCCCGGTCTTCAACCCGGGCGAGCGCGTCGAGGGCTACACCAACTTCCTGTGGCTGGTGCTGATCGCCCTGCCGCGCGCCGCGTTCGGCGCCGACGTCCGCACCACGGCCGTCGTCTTCGGGGTCCTCGCCGCGCTCGGCTGCGTGCTCGTGGCCTGCTTCCTCGCGAACCGGATCGCCGCCGCGGCCACCCCGGAGGGCGTCGAGCCGCGGCCGGCGATCGGGGTGGCCGCCGCGGTGCTCACGGCGAGCGCCGGTGGCCTCGCCGTCTACGGGGCTTCGGGTTCCGAAGTCCCGCTGTTCGTGCTGCTCACCCTCGCCGTCGGCTACTCGCTGGCCGCGCGCCGCCCGGTGGTCGCCGGGGTGCTCGTCGCCTTCGCCGTGATGACCAGCCCGGAGGGCCTGGTGGTCGCCGCCCTGGCCGGCCTGTGGCTGGCCGGCGCCGCGCTGAAGGGCAAGCACACCTGGTGGGCGCCGGTCGGGTACCTGCTCGGCGCGCTGGTGTTCCTGATCCCGCGGCTGGCCTGGCGGGCGACGTTCTACCAGCACTTCCTGCCCGCGCCGCTGGCCGCGAAGCTCGGTGCGCCGCTCGGCTCGCAGCTCACCGCCGGCTGGCCGTACCTGTCCGGGTTCGCCCTGGCGCACCAGGGGTTCCTGCTGCTCGGCCTGGTCGCCGCGGTCGCGTTGCTGCTGCAGCGCCGCGCCCAAACCCTCGAAGCCCGGGCGCTGATCTGGCTGCTGTTCGCGACGGCCGCCGGCCTGGCCGCCGCGGCCGTGGTGACCGGGGGTGACCCCGGGCCGTCGTGGCGGCTGCTGGCCCCGGTGCCGCCGCTGCTCGCGGTCGCCGCCGCGGGCACGTACGGCGTGCTGACCGTGGAGGTCGCGGCGAAGCCGTCGCCGCGGCCGAAGCCCGTGACGACGCGGCTGGTCCCGGTGGCCGCCTGCGGGCTCGCCGGGATCGCGGTGCTCGTTTCGGTGTTCAGCCCCGAGATGCTCGACCGCGTGCGCGACTGGCGGGCGCACGGCGTCGAGCTCGCCGAAATCGGCGGCTGGCTCGGCGACTACCTGCCGCCCGGGTCGGTGGTCAGCGCGGCCGCGCCCGGCGCGCTCGCCGCCCACGGCAGCCAGCTGCTCATCGTCGACGTCTTCGGCCGCACCGACGACCACATCGCCCGCGACGGGCAGCACGACGGCGGCGTCGCGACCGACTACGACTACGTGGTCAACGGCCGCCGCCCGGCCGTCGCCGTGCCGGACGCCGGCTACGGCGACCGCCAGCACTGCGCGATCGACCCGGTGTACGCGGGCAAGTACCAGGTGGCGACCTTCCGCCGGGTCGGCACGCCGTACTGGGTGTCGGTGTACCCGCGCGCGGAGGAGGCGAAGTCACTGGTCGCCGACCTCGACAAGGGCCCGGACTTCCGCTACGTACCCTGTCCTTCGTGAAGCTCGAGGCCCCGGACCGGCAGCTGGGCGCGGAAGCCCGGCTCGGGATCGGGGTGTTCGGCGCGTCCCTCGCCCTGTTCGTGCTGCGGTTCCTGGTGCCGCGGCCGGTCGCGATGTCCAACAACGGCGACGGCGGCCGCGTGCTGTGCGGCGCCGGGATCACCTGGAAGGGCCTGCCCGAGCCGTTCGTCCACCTCGCCTACCCGCCCACCCCGGCGACGCCGTGCCGGCCGACGTACCTGCTGACGCAGAGCTGGCTCGCGGACCTGGCCGTCCGGATCGGCAGGCTGATCGGTCTCCACGGCACGCTGAGCCTGGTCATCCTGGGCCTGCTGGGCAGCGTCATCGCCGCGGCGGCCGTCACGGCGATCGTGCTCGGCCTGCCGCACCCGCGCCGGACGCGGCTCTTCGTGGCGGCCGGGCTGCTGCTGGTCGTCGCGGACTCGGCGTTCTTCGGGTACTTCGCGGCGATCCTCGGCGAAGGCGCGGCCTTCCTCGGCCTGCTGCTCGCCGTCGGCGGCCTGCTCCTGACCGCCCGCGAGGGTGCGTGGAGCTACGCGGGCATGGCCGTGACGTTCGCGGGCGGCGTGCTGGCGGTCAACGCCAAGGTCCAGACGCTGACCGTCCTGCCGATCCTCGCGCTGGCGATCCTGCTGGTCCGGCCGGGCGCGCTGCGCGGGGCGAAGCGGTGGGCGTCGGCCGTGCTGGTCATCGGCGCGATCGGCGCTGTGACGCTCTACGCGCAGCAGAGCGTCGAGCCCGCGCGAGCGCCCGACGGCACGTACAGCGAGTTCCCGGGCGACGACTCGCGCGAGATCAACGTCTTCAACTCGATCTTCCTCAACATCGTCGACGGAAGGCACGACACCCAGGCCGACCTGGCCGAGCTCGGGCTGCCGCCGTCGTTCGCGCAGTACGCCGGCAACGGCTGGTGGCACCCGCACCCGGCGACGACGGACCCGCAGTACCCGCAGTACCGCGACAAGATCAGCCGTCGCAACGTCGTGACGTACTTCGCGACCCACCCCGCCCGGACGCTCGGGGTGCTCGACCGCGCCGCCACCGACCAGCTCACCGCGCGGCCGGACTACCTCGGCAGCTTCGACCAGAGCGCCGGGTTCCCGCCGCACGCGCAGGAGTACCGGGTGCCGGTCGTGTCGTGGCTGACCGGCCTGATCGCCCCGCTCGGGCTGTTCGCCCTGGTCCCGATCTGGCTGTTCGTGCTGGCCGGGGCGTGGCTGCGGCGTCGGACGGCCCTCGGCGTCCCGCTGGCTTTCCTGTTCGCCGTCTCGGTGACGCAGTTCGGCACCGCGGCGCTGGGCGACGGCATCGAGGGCGTCAAGCACCAGTCCGTCGCGCTGTTTTCGCTCCTGATCGCCCTCGTATTGTGTTCTTCCCCGCTGAACCGCCGTTCCGAACCTACGCTCCCGTAACCTTGCTGGATGGCTGACCTGGTTTACCCGCCCGTGATCGCGGCGGCCCGGACGATGTTCCGGGTACTCGACAACCGCATCCGGATCGAGGGCGCGGAGCACATCCCGCCCCGCGGCGGCGCGGTCATCGCGTGCAACCACGTGAGCTACCTGGACTTCATCTTCTGCGGCCTCGGCGCGCGCCCGGCCAAGCGGCTGACGCGGTTCATGGCGAAGAAGGAGATCTTCGACAACAGGATCGCCGGGCCGCTGATGCGCGGGATGCACCACATCTCGGTCGACCGGTCCGCCGGCCTGGCCTCCTACCGCGAAGCGCTCGAAAAGCTGCAGGCCGGCGAGGTCGTCGGCGTCTTCCCCGAGGCGACGATCAGCCGGTCGTTCACCATCAAGGAGATCAAGTCGGGCGCCGTCCGGATGGCCGCGGCCGCCGACGTCCCGGTCGTCCCGATGGCGCTGTGGGGCACCCAGCGGCTCTGGACGAAGGGCCGCCCGAAGGACCTCACGCGGCGGCACGTGCCGATCTCGATCCTCATCGGCGAGCCGATGCACCCGGCGAAGGGCGACGACTGGGACGTCGTCACGAAGGAGCTGCGCGACCGGATGAGCGCGCTGCTCGACCGCGCCCAGGCCGACTACCCCGAGCAGCCCGCGTCCGACGAGGAGCGCTGGTGGCTGCCCGCGCACCTCGGCGGCACGGCGCCGACCCCGGCCGAAGCGGCCGAGCTCGACCGCCGCTAAAACCAGCGCTCCAGAACCTGCGCGACACCGTCTTCGCCGGCCGGTCCGGTGACCTCGTCGGCCACCGAGAGCAGCCGCGGGTGCGCGTTCTCCATCGCGACCCCGTGGCCCGCCCAGCGGAGCATCTCGACGTCGTTGGGCATGTCGCCGAACGCGATGACCTGCTCGGGTCCGACGCCCAGCCGCTCGGCGACGTCGGCGAGGCCGGTCGCCTTGGTGATGCCGTGCGCCGACAGCTCCACCAGGCCGCCCGACGACGAGTACGTGACGTCGACCTCCCGGTCGAACAGCGCGTTCACCGCGTCGGCCATCTCCTGCGACGCCATCCCGCGGTGGCTGACCAGCAGTTTGATCGCCGGGTGCCCGAGGACCTCGGCGCGCGGGCCGGTGCGGCCTTCGCCGTCGCCCCACGGGTTGTGGTAGTCCGGCTCGATCACGAAGTTGCGCATGTCGTGGTCGACCGCGCCGGTGCTGACGCGCTCGGTGGCGAGCCGGCAGCCGGGCAGCGCCTTGTCGAGCGCGTGCGCGATGTCGTGCAGCAGCGTCGGCTCGAGCAGGCCGTGGACCTCGACGATCTCTTCGCGGCCGCAGTCGTACAGGACGGCGCCGTTCGCGCACACGGCGTACCCGGTGAGTTCGAGCGGCTTCGCGATCGGCGCGATCCAGCGCGGCGGGCGGCCGCTGGCCAACACGAAGGGGACACCGGCCTCGATCACCCGGCGGACCGTGGCGATCGTGCGGCCGGTCAGGGCTTCGGAGGGGCCGAGCAGGGTGCCGTCGACATCGGACGCGATCAACTGGGGTCTCTCCACCCGGCCATTGTCCCTGACTCGTTCGGGGGAAGCCTTCCCCGTCCGTGCGACAGTCGGCTGTTACCGATAGCGTCCGGAACTGTGCGAGTTGGCATCGTCATTCTTCCGGAAGATCGTTGGTGGGCCGCCGAGCCGAAGTGGCGTGCCGCCGAGGAGTACGGCTTCGATCACGCCTGGACCTACGACCACCTGGGCTGGCGCAACCTGGTCGACGGACCGTGGTTCTCCGCGATCCCGACCCTGACCGCGGCGGCGATGGTCACTTCCCGCATCCGGCTCGGCACGTTCGTGGCGTCGCCGGTCGCCCGGCACCCGGTGCCGTTCATGCGGGAGCTGAACACGCTCGACGACGTCTCGGACGGCCGGCTCGTCCTCGGCGTCGGCGCGGGCGTCGACCACACCCGCTACGACGGCGCGGTGCTCGACGCCCCCGAGTTGACGACGAAGCAGCGTGTCGACCGCTTCACCGAGTTCGTCGAGGCCCTCGACGGGCTGCTGATGACCGACAAGTTCGACTTCGACGGCGAGTACTACCGGGCCCGTGAGGCCCGCAACCTGCCGGGCCCGGTCCAGCGGCCGCGGCTGCCGTTCGTGGTCGCGGCGAACGGCCCGCGCACGATGACCCTCGCCGCGCGGTTCGGCGCGGGCTGGGTGACGACCGGCAAGGGCGGGGACACCGTCGACGAGTGGTGGGCCGGCATCAAACAGCTCACCGAGGTCTTCGACCAGCGGCTCGACGCGGCGGGCCGCGACCGCGCGAGCATCCAGCGGCTCCTCAGCCTCGACGCCGCCCCGGTGTTCTCGCTGAGCAGCGTCGAGGCGTTCCGCGACGCGGCGGGCCGGGCGAAGGAGCTCGGCTTCACCGACGTCATCTCGCACTGGCCGCGGTCGTCGTCGCCCTACGAAGGCCGCGAAGCCGTCCTGGAGCAGGTGGCGAGCGACGTCCTGCCGGAACTCCGCTAGCCGCGGCAGGCCTACTTCACGATCCGGTAGATGACCGCACCCGGGTTCCGGTACACGACCTGCAGGAAGTCGTGCCCGTCCAGGTGCTGCAGGCCCCGCGCGATGGGCGTGTCCCGGCGGATGGTGCCGCTGCCGACCAGCACGTAGTGGACGTTCAGGCGCCGGACGGCCGCGCGCGCCTGCGGGTCGGTGTCGTAGTCGGCGAAGTGCTGGGCCAGGTAGAGCGCGTCCGGCGGGGCGACGCCGGCGTCGTAGTGGCCGGCCACCGGGTGCACGCCGGTCAGGGCGTACATCCAGGCCGTGCCGTCGAGCCGGTCGTTGAGCACCTTCTGGTCGGCCGGGATGCCGAGCGTGCCGAGGCGGTCCATCGCGTCGATCTCGTCCTGGCTCACCGGCGGGACCACCTCGCCGGGCAGGCCGTTGTAGTAGAGCAGCGACACCGTCTTGGCGTTGGCCGCGCGGTAGAACCCGCCGGTCAGCACGCCCATCGCGACGACCAGCAGCACCGCCGTCGCCAGGCCGACCCGGCCGGTCAGCCACGGCCGCGCGCGCACCCAGGCGCGTCCGCTCGCGACCTTCGCCAGCCACCGCTGGGCCTCGCTCATGCCGTGCGCGGCGAGCAGGCACAGCGGGATCGACGCCAGCGCCATCAGCCGGAACCGGTCGTTCCACCAGGGCCGCGACAGCGCGATGACCCACGCTTCGCCGCCGAAGCAGGCGACGACCACGAACAACGCCGACAGCCCGAGCGCCGAGAGCACCAGCCAGCGCATCCGCCGCAGGGCCACCAGCGTCAGCACGCCGATGGCGAGGAACACCGTCAGCCAGATCTGCGGGACCGGCAGCACCTGCTTGAACGTCGCCAGCATGGCCAGCGCCTTCCACACGGGCATGTGGGAGCCCCAGGCGTAGTACGGGTACGAGCCGGACGTGAAGGTGATCGCGCCGAGGATCATCGGCGCCGAGACGAGCCCGGCCAGCGCCATCACCGGCAGCATCCGCAGGACGTCGCCGACGACGACCCGCCAGGCCCGCTTGCCGTCCGGGACGCCGTCGACGCGGCGGCCGCGCAGCGCCCGGTACCACCGCTGCACCACCAGCGGGAACGCAAACAGCAGGGCCCCGAACAGCGCGCTCGAGTGCGCGGCGAGCAGGCCGGTCGCGCTCAGTGCCAGCACCGAGCCGGTGTCGATGCCCGGCCGCGCGAGGAACCGCTGCAGCGCGATGACCGCCAGCGGCGTCAGCACGATGCCGAGGGCGAACGGCAGCAGGCCGCTCGACACCGATTCGTACGCCCCGGTCGTCGCCCCGCCGGCGACCAGCGCGGCGCTGCCGGCGAACACCGCCCGGCCGCCGAGCTGGCGCACCAGCGCGGCCATGGCCAGCGCGAACAGCCCGGCGATCGGCATCGTGATCGCGTTCAGCGTGACCGGGATCGACGTCCCGGACAGCTCGTAGACCAGGGCGCCGACCAGGTGGTAGGCGTTCGGGTAGAAGGAGCCGCCGGGGTACCAGTTGATGGTGCCCATGCCGGTCAGCGAGCCGTCGCCGGTCTCGGCGATGTAGCGGATGCCGTTCGCGTGGAACACGGTGTCCCAGCGCTGGAACACCGCGGTCGTCCCGCCGCGGCCGGAGACGACCACGGCGATCGACACGGCGACGGCGACCGCGACGCAGGCCCCGACGGCCAGGTGCGCCCGGCGCGTCCACGGCACCGGCGGCTCTTCGGCGCCTGGCGAGAGCCAGCCGCGGGCGGCGGCCAGGCGGCGCAGGCCGTAGAGCACGGCGGCGAGCAGCAGGGTGAGCGCGGCCACGCTGAGCGAGCCGTACGGGATGTGCGCGATGGCCAGCCAGGGTCCGGCGAGGCCGGTCACGGCGTAGCTGAGCAGCGGCGCGAGCCCGGCCAGGGCCCAGCCGCGCAGGCCGGCGGCCCACCCGACGACCCCGCCGGGGACCGCCAGCACGGCCAGGTAGGTGGCCACCGCGCCGAAGTAGCTCAGGAAGTCCTCGGGTGCAGGCACTGCTTTCCAGGTGTGTCGTAGGCCGAAATGTGATAGTCGGGTGCGGGCCGGGTTCGCGACCCCCGTACCCTCGACGCCCGTGAGCGCGCACACGAACCCCGCACAGATTACTGAAGCCGATTTCGCAGGTTACGACCTCGTCGTCGTCGGCTCCGGCTTCTTCGGCCTGACGGTCGCCGAACGGGCCGCGACCGAGCTCGGCAAGAAGGTCCTCGTCCTCGAGCGGCGCAGCCACCTCGGTGGCAACGCGTACTCCGAGCCGGACCCGGAGACCGGGATCGAGGTGCACAAGTACGGCGCGCACCTGTTCCACACCTCGAACAAGCGCGTGTGGGAGTACGTGAACCGGTTCACCGAGTTCACCAACTACCAGCACCGCGTGTTCGCGCGGGTCAAGGACCAGGTCTACTCGTTCCCGATGAACCTGGGCCTGATCAACCAGTTCTTCGGCAGGTCGCACACCCCGGACGAGGCCCGCGAGCTGATCGCCAAGCAGTCGTCGGAGTTCGAGACCGCCAACGCGCAGAACCTCGAGGAGAAGGCCATCTCGCTGGTCGGCCGTCCCCTCTACGAGGCGTTCATCCGCGGCTACACCGCGAAGCAGTGGGAGAACGACCCCAAGAACCTGGGCGAGAACATCATCACGCGCCTGCCGGTCCGCTACAACTTCGACAACCGGTACTTCAACGACACCTACGAGGGCCTGCCCGTCAACGGGTACACCGCGTGGCTCGAGAAGATGGCCGAGCACGAGAACATCGAGATCCGGCTGAACGTCGACTACTTCGACGTCCGCGAGCACATCCCGGCGGGCACCCCGACCGTCTACACCGGGCCGCTGGACCGCTACTTCGGCTACTCGGCGGGCAAGTTCACCTGGCGCACCGTCGACTTCGAGTCCGAGGTCGCCGAGACCGGCGACTTCCAGGGCACCTCGGTCGTCAACTACAACGACCAGGAAGTCCCGTACACCCGGATCATCGAGTTCCGCCACTTCCACCCGGAGCGGGACTACCCGAAGGACAAGACGGTCATCTTCCGCGAGTACTCGCGCTTCGCGGGCGAGGAAGACGAGCCGTACTACCCGATCAACACGCCGGACAACCGCGAGAAGCTCGAGGCCTACCGCGAGCTGGCCAAGACCGAGGCCCGCGAGAAGAACGTCCTGTTCGGCGGCCGGCTGGGCACGTACAAGTACCTCGACATGCACATGGCCATCGGCTCGGCGCTGTCGGCGTTCGACAACAAGATCGCCCCGCACCTGACCGACGGCGCGCCGCTCGACGGGTCCCTCGATGCTTGAGAAGGGGCAGCCCGCCGGAGAGGTGGCGGTCCTCGCGAAGGCGCAGGGCTTTCTGAAGAGTGAAGCTTCGGTGAAGGCTGCGCGCGGCATGTCGCACTTCGGCGAGCACGCGCTCGGCTGGTTCGGCCTGGGCGTTCTCGGCGCGGTCGTCGACAAGGAGCGGCGCAAGGACTGGCTGATCGCCTCGGCCGGGGTCGTGGGCGCGCACGCGGCGTCGATCGCGGTGAAACGCGTGGTCAGGCGGCCGCGTCCGGACCACCCGAGCGTCGAGGTCCTGGTCGGCACGCCGAGCAAGCTGAGCTTCCCGTCGTCGCACGCGACGTCCACGACGGCGGCGGCGGTGCTCTACTCCGGATTGACCGGGCGTAACCTGGTGCCCGCCCTGGTACCGCCGATGCTGGCCTCGAGGCTCGTGCTCGGCGTTCACTATCCGACAGACGTTCTGGCCGGTGCAGCTCTCGGGGGGCTCGTCGGTGGTCTGATTCGACGGAAGCTGAAGAAGAGCCGATGAGTGAAACGACCGAGCAGCGCGACAGCGACGAAACTGCCGTGACACCCGAAGCCGTGGAGACCTCCGCGGCCCGCGGGCCGTTGGGCCTGGTCGGCGGCGTCATCAAGACGGCGCGGCCGCGGCAGTGGGTGAAGAACGTCCTGGTCTTCGCGGCCCCGTTCTTCGCGTTCTCGAAGTCGACCGACCGCACGGGCCTGCTGCTCGACGCGATCGTCGCCTTCGTGGCCTTTTCGCTGGTGGCGAGCTCGGTCTACCTGATCAACGACGCGATCGACGTCGAGGCCGACCGGGCCCACCCGACCAAGCGCAACCGGCCGATCGCGGCCGGCATCGTGCCGGTCCCCGTCGCGTACGGGGCCGCGGTCGTGTTCTTCCTGGCCGGCCTCGGCGTGTCGTTCCTCGCCAGCTGGCAGCTCGCGGTCGTGCTGGGCGTCTACGAGGCCGTCCAGCTCGGTTACTGCTTCGGCCTGAAGCACCAGCCGGTGGTCGACCTGGCCATCGTCGGCTCCGGCTTCCTGATGCGTTCCATCGCCGGCGGTGTCGCGGGCGGCATCGCGCTTTCGCAGTGGTTCCTGCTGGTCACGGCGTTCGGCTCGCTGTTCATGGTGGCCGGCAAGCGCTACGCGGAGATCATGCTGTTCGAGCGCACGGGCGCGAAGATCCGCTCGTCCCTGAAGAAGTACTCGGCCAGCTACCTGCGGTTCGTCTGGGCGACGTCGGCGGCGATCCTGATCATGTCGTACTGCCTCTGGGCGTTCGAGATCCGCCAGACCGAGCACAACTCGGTGTGGGCGCTGATCTCGATGGTCCCGTTCGTGGTGGCGGTGCTCCGGTACGCGGTGGACGTCGACGGCGGCATCGCGGGCGAGCCCGAGGAGATCGCGCTCAAGGACCGCATCCTGCAGGTCCTGGGCGCGACCTGGGTGGTCACGTTGTTCCTGTCGTTCTACCTGTGACCGGCTCATGGCGGATCGACAGGTTCGTTTCAGGTGACGCACAGCTGAGCGACGCACCCTGAGGTGGTGGGGGCGGGCACTGCGCCCGTCCCCGTGACCACAGGAGCGACCATGAACGACCAGCCGCGCGAGGAGACCCCTCCGGCCGGAGCCGACCAGCCGACAGCGGTGCAGCCGACAGTCCCGGAAACGGCGCAGGGGGAGCACGCGCCCGCCGCGGCCGCGAGCCAGCCGGGCTCGGCAGGCCCAGCCCAAGCCGGGCCCGCGGTAAGCCAGCCCGCCGCCGGAGGTGATCCGGCCGCGCAGGTGCCGGCCGACCAGACCGCCGTCCACGGCCAACAGCCCCCGCCCGCGCCGCCCACTCCGCAGCTCTCCCAGCCCGGCCCCGGCCAGACCTACGCCTGGGGCGCGCCCCCTCCCCAGCAGCCCGGCGGCTTCCGCCGGTTCGTCGGCCACCGCGCCACCCAGCTCGTCGGCGTCGGCGTCCTCGGCCTGCTGGTCGGCGGCGGCATCGTCGGCGGGATCGCCGCTGCGACCCACCACGGTCCCCGCGACGGCCGCCCCGGTATCCACCGCCAGTACAACGGCCCGAACGGCAACCAGGGCTTCAACGGTCCCGGCTTCGGCGGCCGTGGCAACACCGGCAGCGGCACCGGCACCGGAGACGGCACCGGCACCGGCAACGGCTCGGGGGACGGCATCTGACTGTGGCCTCGGCCACCCGTACCTCGCTCAGATCACGAAAGCATCACGGGCGAGGTACGGTGTCCTGGATGCGAAGCGCCTCCGCAGAACTCCCCAAAGCCGTCCGCGCGCTGCCGACGGCCATCTCCGTCCCCCGCTCGTGGGCCCTCCCGGCGGGCGCCGCGGCCGCCTCCGCGCTGGTGTTCGCACTGGTCAGCAGCCATCTCATCGATGACACCTACATCACGCTGTCCTACGCGAAGAACCTCGCCTTCCACGGCCACTGGGGCCTGATCGAACAGGGGACGGCGAACACCGCGACGTCCCCGCTGAACGTCCTGGCCCTCGGCGTGGTCACGTTCCTCGTGCGCGACGCCGTGCTCGCCGCCGGGGTCGTGTTCGTCGCCGCGCAGGTGCTGCTCGTGCTGGGCCTGCGCCGCCTCGGCGAGCGGCGGGGCCTGCCGGCGGCGTTCGCGCCGCTGACGTTCGCGTTGCTGCTGGTCAACCCGCTGCTGCTGTCCTCGGTCGGGCTGGAGGTGGCGCTCGGGGCCACCGGTGTCGTGTGGACGCTGGTCTACGCGCAGGAGCGCCACCCGGGCCGGCTGGGTGTCGTCGTCGGGCTGCTCGCGCTGGTCCGGATCGACCTGCTGCTGATCGCCGCGGTGCTGTTCACCGCCCGCCGCGAGTTCTGGACCGGCATCTGGCGGACGGCCTTCGCGGCGCTCGCCGTCACGCTGCCCTGGTTCGGGTTCAGCTGGGTGGCGCTCGGCTCGGCGGTGCCGGACACGCTCGTCATCAAGATGAGCCAGCAGCCGTGGGGACCGTTCAGCTTCACCAACGGCCCGCTGCTGTACTGGCGCAACTTCCCGGCCGCGGCCACGCTGTCGTTCCTGCCGCTGCTGCTCGCGGGCCTGGCGGGATTGGCCTGGCTCGTCCAGTACCGCCGCGGCTCCGAGACCGCCCGCCGGCTGACGCCGTTCGCGGCCCTCGCCGTCGCGGGTGCCCTGCACTACCTCGCCTACAGCCGGCTGGGCGTGCCGCCGTACCACTGGTACTACGCGCCGAGCATCATCGGCGCGACGATCTTCCTCGCGGCCTGCGCGTCAGCGGTGCCGGAGCGGGTCCGCCGCGGAACGTGGACGGCGGCCGGCGCGGTGCTCGCGGCGAGCGTCGCGGTGTACGCGCTGCCGGGCCTCCCGCGCCAGTTCGCCCCGATCACGAGCAACCACGCGTCGACGACGGAGTACCGCGAAATCGGCCAGGAGCTGGCCGCGATCGCCCACGGCCGCAAGGTCGAGACGGCGGGCGAGGTCGGCGCGCTGGCGTACGCGTGCGACTGCAAGCTGGTCGACGAGTTCTCCGACCGCGGCGCGGTCGACCCGGCGATCACCGAGACGAAACGCCGCAGCGGCGACCTGGGCCGGGCGCTGCTGGAGGCCAACTTCCACAACTTCGACCACAGCGTGGCCCCGCTCAGCCCGGACCTGGTCCTGGCGACGACCCGCCGCACGCCACCACCGGCGGCGCTGGCGAGCTGGCGGATCGACTCGCCCTGGATGGGCAGCCAGAACCTCTACCTGGTGCCCGCCCACGCCGCCGGCGGGTGACACCGAAACTCAGATCGGCAGCTTGCGGAAGATCGGCCGCGGGACGTGCCGCAGCGCCGACATCACCAGGCGGAACTGCGCCGGCGCCCAGACCAGGTCCTTGCCCGCGCGGGCCGCGGCGACCGCGGTCTCCGCCACCTGCTCGGCCGTCTGCGCCAGGGGAGCGTCCTTCAGGCCCTCGGTCATCTTCGTCTTGACGTGCCCGGGCCGGACCACCGTCACCTTGACCCCGGACGGCGCCAGCGCCTCACCGAGGCCCAGGTAGAACCCGTCGAAGCCGGCCTTGGTCGAGCCGTAGACGAAGTTGGACCGGCGGACGCGCTCGCCCGCCACCGACGACAGCGCGATCACCGTGCCGTGGCCCTGCGCCTTGAGCTTCTCCGACAGCGCGACGCCGACCGAAACCGCCGCCGTGTAGTTCACCGTCGCCAGCTCGACCGCCTTGGCGTGGTCCTGCCAGACCTCTTCCGGGTCGCCGAGCAGGCCGAACGCGACGACCGCCACGTCGATGTCGCCGCCCTCGAACGCCTTGTCCAGCACGCCGGGGTGCGACGCCGTGTCCTTCGCGTCGAAGTCCACAGTGGACACCTCGGCGCCGCGGTCCTTCAGGCGCTGGGCGGCCGCGTCGAGCCGGGGCGACGGACGCGCCGCCAGCACGACTCGCAGCGGCTTCTCGGCCAGGTACTTCTCGGCGATCGCCAGTGCGATGTCGGACGTGCCGCCGAGCAGGAGCAGGGACTGGGGGTTGCCCACCGCGTCGATCACAGTTCGAGCCTCCGGCTCATGTCAGAGGCGAAAACGCCTTCGGGGTCAATGGACGCGCGCACCTTGCGCCACTCTTCGAGGCGCGGGTACATCTTCGCGAACGTCTCGGGCGAGGTGCGCGAGTCCTTCGCCGTGTACAGCCGGCCGCCCAGCTCCAGGACGTCTTCGTCGAGCTCCTGGCAGAACCGGCTCAGGCCGTCCTTGATCGGGAAGTCGACGCAGACCATCCAGCCCGGGTGCGGGAACGACAGCGGCGCCGCGTTGCCCTCGCCCATGCGCTTGAAGACGTTGAGGAAGGACACGTGCCCCGACTCGGCGATCTTCCGGACGATGTTCCGCAGCGGCTCGTGCGCGTTGAGCGGCGTCGAGAACTGGTACTGCAGGAAGCCCTTCGAGCCGTAGGCCCGGTTCCACTCGCCGAACATGTCGAGCGGGTGGTAGAAGGCCGTCAGGTTCTGGATGACGCCGCGGGCGGCCTTCGGCGTCTTGCGGTAGTACAGCTCGCCGATGGCGCCGAAGGTCAGCTTGTTCGCGAGGCCGTTCGGGAAGACGTCCGGCAGCGTCGCCAGCTGCGGGGCGTCGAACTTCAGCGGGTTCGCGCGCAGCTTCGGCGGCAGTTCGTCCAGCTTGGCCAGCGAGCCGCGGCCGAAGGCGGCGCGGCCGAGCTTCGAGCCGGTGGAGATCGTGTCGAACCACGCCGAGGAGTACGTGTAGTTGTCGTCGGAGCCGTTGCTGACCAGCTCGAGCGTCTCGTCGAGGTTGTCCGTGCGCTCGTTGTCCGCGAGGAAGTACGCGGTCTCGGTCTTCGTCATCCGGATGGTCGCCCGGACGATGATGCCGGTCAGGCCGATGCCGGCCACGGTCGCCCAGAAGAGCTCGGCGTCGGGGCCCTCCGGCGTCAGCGTGCGGATCCGGCCGTCGGCGGTGATCAGGTCCATCGACACGACGTGGTTGCCGAAGCTGCCCGCGCTGTGGTGGTTCTTGCCGTGGATGTCGTTGGCGATCGCGCCGCCGATGGTCACCTGGCGCGTGCCGGGCAGCACCGGGACCCACAGGCCGTACGGCAGCGCCTCGCGCATCAGCTGGTCCAGGCTCACGCCGGCGTCGACGACGGCGAGCGCGCTGTCCGGGTCGATCGAGTGGATCCGGTTCAGCGCGGTCATGTCGACCACGAGGCCGCCGGCGTTCTGCGCCGGGTCGCCGTAGGACCGGCCGAGGCCGCGGGCGATCACGCCGCGTGCACCGGCCTGGGCCACGGCGCGGGCGATCACTTCCACGTCGGAGGTGGTCAGCACGTCGGCGGTGGTCGGTGCGGTCCGCGCCCAGCCCATGAGCGTGCGACGCTGTGTGTTGGGTACGTGGGTCACCCGACCAGGGTAGCCACGCCGAACCACGCCCGGAACGTGACCCTGAAGTGCTCGCTTCTACACTTTGCGCATCAAGGCACAAGCGCCCGCGCGGGTGACCGTGACTCAGGTATCGAGGTAATGCAGTGGTGGCGACCGATCCGCAAGCCGACGTGACGGCTGCACAGTCCTCCCCGGGACTGCTGGGCCAGCTCCTCCGCTTCGCCCTGATCGGGGGATTCTGCGCCCTGGTCGACCTGGGCACCTACACGCTGCTGACCCAGGTGGCCGGGATGGCCACCTCACCGTGGGTCGACATCGCCCGCGCTATCTCTTTCATCGTGGGCACGACCACGGCGTTCTTCCTGAACCGGAAGTTCACCTTCGCCGGCGGGCGCCGCGACGGCAGGGCGCAGATCGGCTCGTTCGTCCTGCTCTACACCGTGACGTTCTTCGTCGCGGTCGGGGTGAACCAGCTGATGCTGCACGTGCTGCCGGAGTCCGCCTGGCAGCACACACTGTGCTGGGCCGTGTCGCAGGCCACCGCCACCGTGATCAATTTCGTCATGCTCAAGTGGGTCGTGTTCCGCGAGCCGTCGACTGAGGAGAACTGAGGAACCAATGCCCGGTAAAACAGCTACCCCGGCGCCGACCACCCAAGCCGGCGCGGCCGCCGAGACGCGGTTCACCGAGCACACTCCGCAGGGCCGCCTGACGGCGCAGCGCGGGCTCTACGCCGGCCCGGCGCCGATCGTCAGCAAGGACCTGTACGCCGAGCTCGAGTGGGGCTCGGCCGTGCGGGAACGTGCGTCGATCACCCTCGAGCCCGCCTCCAAGGTGTCGGGCAACACGTACTTCGGCCGGTTCCCGGCCAGCTACTGGCAGCGCTGGACGACGGTGACCGAGGTCTCGGTCGAGGCCGTCGTCACCGGCACCGGCCTGCTGTCGATGGGCGCGTCCGACGTCGAGGGCGAGCCCCGTGTGGTGGCCGCCGAGCAGGTCAAGGACGCCAAGCAGGCCAAGGTGTCGCTGACCGGCAAGCTCGACAAGTTCTACGACGGCGGCGCGCTCTGGCTCGACCTCGAGACCGAGGGCGGCCAGACGCTGCGCGTCGAGCAGGTCCGCTGGACAGTTGAAGCACCGGAGAAGATCCGCCCGACCGCGGTCACCATCTGCACGATGAACCGCGCCGACGACTGCCTGAAGAACCTGCAGGCCCTCGCCGCGGACGTCTCCTCGCTGGAGACCCTGGACGCCATCTACGTCGCCGACCAGGGCACCGACCTCGTCGAGTCGCGCGACGGCTTCGAGCAGGTCGCCAAGGACCTCGCCGACAAGCTGCACTACATCAAGCAGCCGAACCTCGGCGGCGCCGGCGGCTTCACCCGCGGCCTCTTCGAGGTGGCCGGGCACACCGCGACCGAGCACGCGAACGTCCTGTTCATGGACGACGACGTGCTGCTCGAGCCGGACCTGGTGATCCGGATGACGGCGTTCTCGAACCGCGCGGCCAACCCGATCATCGTCGGCGGCCAGATGCTCAACCTGTTCCACCCGAACCAGCTGCACGTCGGCGCCGAGTACGCGCGCCTGAACACGCTGGAGCCGGGCCAGCCGGTCGAGCACTCGCTGTCCACCGCCGACCTGCTCGGCGTGGACGAGGAGACGCTGAAGCCGAACCGCCAGGAGCGCCGCCTCGACGCCGGGTACAACGGCTGGTGGTCGTGCCTGATCCCGTACGAGGTCGTCCAGGCGACCGGCTACCCGCTGCCGTTCTTCTTCCAGTGGGACGACGCCGAGTACTCCTACCGGGCCCGCGCGCACGGCTTCCCGACCGTCACCCTGCCGGGGGCCGGCGTGTGGCACGCCGACTTCCACATGAAGGACTGGGACGAGTGGCACCGGTACTTCAACCTGCGCAACTCGATCATCACCGCGGCCCTGCACTCGCCGTTCAACCTCAACCTGCTCTCGCGGGTGCTGCTCGCCCAGCTGGTGCGCTACCTGCTCGGCATGCAGTACGGCCTGTCGGCGACGCTGATCAAGGCCGTCGAGGACTTCCTGAAGGGTCCCGAGGTCCTGCGTGACGGCGGCGTCGAGGCGATGAAGGAGATCCGCCGGATCCGCGACGAGTACCCGGAGACCAAGCGCCACAAGGCGACCGACGTCCCGGGCATCGCGTCCAACGACATCGGCATCATCAACAGCGCGCCGCGGCCCAGCATGCAGCGCCTGGTGCTGATCAAGCGCGTGCTCGACCGGGTGCTCGGCCGCAGCCGCTTCGGGCTCGGCGCGGTGCCGATCGACGAGGCGAACTGGTGGCACATCGCGCTGTTCGACACCGCGGTCGTCACCGACGCGAGCCAGGAAGGCGTCCGCGTCCGGTCCTACGACCGCGTGAAGATGTTCGCGCTGGCCAAGCAGGGTGCGAAGGTCGTCCAGCGGCTGCGCAAGGAAGGCGCGGCGGTGCAGGAGCAGTACAAGCGCGCCATGCCGGAGCTCACCTCGCGCGAGAACTGGAAGCGCCTGTACAAGCTCTGAGGCTCTTTCGCGAAGGCCGTCTCACGCACGTCGTGAGGCGGCCTTCGTCGTTTCAGGCGTGCAGGCCGAAGACCTTGCTCTTGCGGTTGAGGTCGTCGATGTACGCCGCGGCGACGTGGGCGAAGTTGACCGCGACGACCGAGTCGTCCCTGGTGGTCACCGATTCGACGGCGCCGGCCTTCACGAGCTGGGCGAGCTTGCCCGCCAGCTTCCCGGATTCTTCGGTGGTCAGCGCGAACAGCAGCGGTTCGCCGCCGGTCGCCAGGTGCAGCACGAGTGCGGGTTTCTGGTCAGCCATGCGTCCATCGGACCAGCGGCGATCTTGCCCCGGCAAGCAGGTTCGCTGAGGGCGGAGCTACGGTTTTCGCGAAGGCCGGACTCATCCGCGGGGGGTTGGAAGCGAATGCCGCACTCGTTCTCGCTGTCGCTGGCAGCGGTGGACATCCTGCTGGAGCAGCTCGGCCTCGGCCGCGCGCCGACGCCGTTCGAGGTCCCGCACGTCGGCACGACGGTCGAGCAGCGCGCGATGATCCGCGACGCCGTGGTCCGCGACCTGACCGGCCGCGGGCTGTGGAACCGAGGCCGCCTGGACGCCGACGCCGAGCTGGCCCTGGCCACGTTCGTCCGCGGCAGCGTGGCCATCGGCGCGGCGGCCGAGCTGGGCGACCGCCACCTGTTCGCGAGGGTGGCGTCCGACGGCCAGTTCGCGGTGCTCGCCCGCCAGGAGGAGAACCTCATCGTGTTCGAGGAGGTCCGCCCGACGGGCATCGTCCCGGCGATCGTCGACCTCCTCCCGCTGACCCCGGCCGCCCCCGGCCAGTCGGTGACGATTTCCAGGCCGGTCCAGCAGCCCCGCCGCCGCGACGACGCCTACGACCCGTTCGCGGGCGTCAGCGCCCCGCGATCGCACACCGGCAGCGGCGGCCCCCAGGTCCGCATGATCGAGCGCGTGTTCCAGGAGCCGAAGAAGCGCGTGGGCCAGTTCACCGCCCAGACCCGCGGCGGCGCGTACCCACCCCTGGCCTGGTTCGACACCCCGAGCGGCCGCTGGCTGATGACGTCCCGGGCAGCAGCGGACGGCCAACGCTGGATCACCTACGCCCCGGCGGACAACGCCCGCCTGGCCCAGCAGCTGTACGCCCAGCTCGAAGGCCAGTTCTGAGGGCCAGTTCTGAAGGCTGCGGAACCGGCGGCGCCGCCGGCGCGTCCGAAGATCGGTGAACGGCCGTGGCAGAGGGTGCCCGGCTAGTAGACTTCCGGGTGCACACGCACGGGCGAAGCGATTCGGGGTGGAACTGCGATGTTGATTGCCGACGGCGGTGGCGGATCGATGTCGGACATCGTCAACCCGCTCTCCTCCGGCGCCATGGGCGCCGCAGTGCAGGCCGCCAAGGCGCAGACCGACAAGCTGGTCGCCGCGGCCGCGAGCGGCGGTTTCAAGATCACGCCGGAAGGCGTGAAGCCGCTCCGGGACGCGCTGAAGGGGTTGGTCAAGGACCTCGACGGCCTCGGGCACAAGGTCTACGCGCTGGACCAGGAGCCCCAGCTCGGGAGCCACCCGTACGGGCAAACCGTCGCCTCGCACGACCAGAAGAGCGCCACCGAAGCCACCGGCTCGGCGCGGGCTGTGCTGAACCAGCTCCGGGAAGTGGCCACGCAGGCCGACCAGGCCCTGGCCAGGGCCGCCGGGCTCTACACCGGAACCGAAGACGATGCCTTCTCCGCGCTCAAGACCAAATAGGCCTGAGGTAATGACCAAATCCCTCGTTCGCATCGTCCTCCCGCTCGTCGTCGGCGGGGTACTGCTGGCCGGGTGCACCACCACCAAGGGTGGAACGGCATCGCCCGCGCAGTCACCGTCGGCCAGCGAGTCGAAGGCGCCGGACAGCACGTCGTCCGGCGGCGGGGGCACCCAGTCGATCACCGATCCCTGCTCGCTCCTCGAAATGGGTGATCTGAGCAGCTACGGCCAGTTCGACCCGCCGGAGAACGGCAAGATCGGCAGCGCCCGGGCGTGCACCTACCAGAAGCAGATCGCCTCGGCGAGCGACAAGTCCATGGTGATCAGCGCGAACGTCCGCGACAACGCCTCGATCGACCAGGTCAAGGACACCGGCCGCGGGGTGGTCGACAAGGAGATCAACGGCCGGAAGGCGAAGGAATCGCCCGATGGCGCCGCTCCCGGGTGCACCTTGGGGCTGGCCGTCGGTGACTCCTCCCGGGTCGACGTGGAAGTGACGGCGGTCGCGTCGTCGGACGAGGCGTGCCAGGTCGCCGAGGCGGTCGCGAAGGCCGCTGTCGAACCGCGGTTGCCGAAGGCGTAAGGGGAGTTCAGATGACCACGCGACAGAGCCCGCGACCGCCCAGGACTCCGGACAAGACGCCGCAGGAAGTGCAGGACATGGCTCCCGCCGACCGGGATGCCTATCTGCAGAAGAAGGCCGATGAGGGCGTCGATCCCGACAACTGGCTGTTCGGGTGGGTCCAGGACTTCATGGCGCGCGCCCAGGCGAAGAACCAGTCGCAGCAGGTGGGCGCCCGGAACGTCAAGGACGCCACCCAGGGCCGGGACGTCGAGTACGTCCAGGGCCTGCACGCGCCCAACGCCGACTACAAGGGCACCGACCACACCCAGCTGCAGGCTTTCCTCCAGAGCAATCTGGACGTCGAGCAGGTGTCCGAGGTCTCGACCGCCTACCACCAGGTCCACCAGGTCTTCGACAAGTTCGCGCAGTCCATGACCACCGCGGTCAACGCCTCCAAGGGCACCTGGGAAGGCACCGCGGCCGACAACGCGCAGCAGTACTTCACCAGCCTGAGCAAGTGGTCCGACGCCAACTCCCAGAACGCCAAGCTGGCCTCGGAGACCATCTACGACCAGGGCCAGGCCGCCGCCACGGCGAAGAACTCCATGCCGGCTCCCATCCCCTTCAGCTGGACCGACGAGTTCAAGGGCTGGGCCACCTCGAACCCGTTCAACCTGGCCGACAACGTCGACAAGTCCATCCAGAAGCAGAAGGACAGCCAGGCCGCGCACGACGAGGCCGCCGGGGTCATGGCGACCTACGACAAGAACCTCTACGCGGCCGCCTCCAAGCAGCCCGCCTTCGCGCCGCCGCCGAGCTTCAGCGCCGGGGGTGGTGGCGATGACCCCAACGGCACCGGTGACAAGAACGGCATCAACACCCCCGCCAGCGTCAACACGCCGGGCTCGCACTCGGTGAACACACCCGGCGGCACGGCCCAGGGCTTCGTGTCCGGCGGCGTTCCCGGGTCGTTCGGCGGGCCGGCCGGGCACCTTTCCGGGCCCGGCTCGACCACCGGGTCCGGGTTCGTCCCGGCCGGCACCACCACGCCGTCCGGCTTCACGCCCGGCTCGGTGCCGGCCGCGTCGACGTCGAACCCGAACCAGCAGTTCGGGGGCATGCCGCCGATGAGCCCGATGCCGATGGGTGGCATGAACTTCGGCGGCGACGAGGCCTACAACTCCAAGGTCGGCGGCGGCGGCGGACGTGGCGGCGGCGGTTTCGGCCCCGGTGGCTCGGGGGCGGCCGGCAACGCGACGGGCGCGGGCGCCGCGTCCGGGGCGGCGCGGCCCGGCGGGATCGGTGCGGCCGAAGCGGCTGCGGGACGCGGCATGGGCGGCCTCGGCGCCGGCACGGCCGGTGGTCGTGGCGGCATGGGCCCCGGTGGTGGCCTGGGCCGCGGCCAGAAGGGCGAAGGCGACGAGGACACCGAGCACTCGCGCCCGACGTACCTGGTCGAGGGTGACCCCGACGAGGTCTTCGGCACCGACATGCGCACCGCGCCGCCGGTGATCGGCGAATAGGACGCACAAAGAAAGGGCCCCCGCAGCGCGCGGGGGCCCTTTTCGATGGGAATCAGTAGCGGTAGAACTTCTCCGCGCGGCCCTGCCGCACCAGCTTCAGCCACTGCAGGAACGCCTTCGGGTCCCGCTTCACGCCCACGAAGTACAGTCCGAACCGGACGATCTCCAGCGCGCCGATCTTCCGCATGCCCGGCTGCGACAACAGGTATCCGCGGTTGCGGTAGGTGTAGTACCGCTTGACCTCGTTCTCCGGGTCCTGCGCGTGGAACTTGCCGCCCAGCATCGGCTTGAACTCGTCCGAGCCGTCCGGGTGCAGGTACTTGGTCTTCAGCGACGTGCCGAACGGCAGCCCCGAGCGGGCCAGCCGCCGGTGCAGCTCGACCTCGTCGCCGCGGAAGAACAGGCGCAGGTCCGGCACGCCGACGACGTCCAAAGTGGACGCGCGGAACAGGGCGCCGTTCATCAGGGACGCGATGCCGGGCAGGAAGTCCACGCCCAGCTCGGACTGCGACCGCTTCCAGGTCAGGCCGCGGCGCAGCGGGAACGCCAGCTTGTCCGGTGCCTCGATGTTCGACACCACCGGCGAAATCTCCGCCAGGCCCCGCTTTTCCGCTTCCTCGAGCAGGATCGCGAGCACGTTCTCGTCGGCCGGACGCCCGTCGTCGTCGGCCAGCCAGACCCAGTCCGCGCCCAGCGACAGCGCGTGCAGCATGCCCAGCGCGAACCCGCCCGCGCCACCGAGGTTCCGGTGCGACGGCAGGTACGTGTACGGCAGCGGGTAGTTCTCGACGACTTCGCGCGCCGAGTCGTCCGGCCCGTTGTCCACCACGACCAGGTGGTCGACCGGCCGGGTCTGGGCCGCGATGACCTTCAGCGAGTCCGCCAGCAGCTCGCGCCGGTGCCGCGTGACGACCACGCCGACGACCGCGCCGTCGGGCAGCTGCCGGGTCTCGCTGGCCATCATTCCCCGCCGTTCGTCGTCGCCACCGGCTCGATGCCGAAGCGGTCCAGGGTTTCCTGGCTCATGTTCTCGAAGGGGTCACGCCCCTTGTACGACGTGAGGACGTCCCGCAGCGAACCGCGTTGCTTCACGTGCCCCTCGTCCATCCAGAGGGCCGAGTCGCACAGCTCGAACAGGAACTCGTCCGAGTGGCTGGCGAAGACCAGGATGCCGGAGCGCTTCACGAGGTCCTTGAGGCGGTCGCGCGCCTTGTTGAGGAACGCCGCGTCGACCGCGCCGATGCCCTCGTCGAGGATGAGGATCTCGGGGTCGATCGAGGTGACGACACCCAGCGCGAGCCGCACGCGCATGCCCGTGGAGTACGTCCGCAGCGGCATCTGCAGGTAGTCGCCGAGCTCGGTGAACTCCGCGATGTCGTCGACGCGCTTCTCCATCTCCTTGGCGGTCATGCCGAGGAAGAGGCCGCGGATGATGATGTTCTCCTGGCCGGAGATCTCCGGGTCCATGCCGACGCCGAGGTCGAAGACCGGCGCGATCTTGCCCTCGATCCGCGCGGAACCGCGGGTGGGCTCGTAGATCCCGGCGAGCAGCCGCAGCAGCGTGGACTTGCCGGCGCCGTTGTGCCCGACCAGCCCGACCCGGTCGCCTTCGCGCAGGGAGAGCGTCACGTCGTGCAGGGCTTCGATGATCGGCACCTTGGTCTCGGTGCCGATCTTGCCGCCGACCTTGCCGAGGACCTTCTTCTTCATCGACCGGGTCTTCGCGTCGAAGATCGGGAAGTCGACGAAGGCGTTGTGGACGTCAATGCTGACCATGTGTCACACCCAGTAGGAGACGCGGGCACGGTAGTTGCGCATCGCGACGAGCGCGAGCGCCCAGCCGACGATGGTGATGCAGGCGACGACGATCCAGTTGCCCGGCGTGAACGACTGCCCGAGCAGCGGCGCCCGCACCACCTGCATGAAGTGGTACAGCGGGTTCAGCTGGATGATCGGCAGCACCCAGGAGATGCCTTCGCGCGCGCCGCCACCGAGGAGCTGGTCCACCGGCCAGACGATCGGCGTACCGTAGAACAACAGCTGGATCAGCGAGTTGATCACCTGCGGGATGTCGCGGAAGCGGGTCGAGATGATGCCCAGCAGCAGCGTCACCCAGCCCGCGTTGAGCGCGAGCAGCACGAAGCCGGGGATGGCCAGCAGGATGTTCCAGCTGAGGCCGGGGTGGCAGAACAGGCCGTCGTGGCAGAGGCCGTCCTTGGAACCCAGCGAGTACGGGTTGTCGAGCGCGCTGAAGAAGATGACCAGCACCGCGACGTAGACGATCATGTTGTGCGCCAGCAGCAGCGTCTGCCGCCACACCGTGCGCAGCATGTACACGCTCAGCGGCGCCGGGAGCTGCTTGATCAGCCCCTCGTTCGCGATGAACGTCTCCATGCCCTCGGACAGGCACCCGCTGATGAAGCCCCACAGGATGAAGCCGGTGGACAGGTAGGGCAGGAACACCTGGATCGGCGAGTGGAACAGCTGCGAGTACAGCAGCCCGAGCCCGAGCGCGATGACGGCCTGGCTGATGGTGATCCAGAAGGGCCCGATCACCGAGCGGCGGTAGCGCTGCTTGATGTCCTGCCAGCCGAGGTGACCCCACAGCTCGCGGGCGCGGAAACCGGCCTTGATGTCGGCGAAGGCACGCGAGAACGTCTTGCTGTCCGACGTCGGGGGAGCCGACGTCGCTACGGGTGAGTCCGCGGCCTGAACCGTGCTGGTGGCATGCACGTGGACGAGGGTACCGATGGGAGTGCGGCCGCCTTGACAGGGCACTGGCGGCGGGCCGGGACCCCGCGGCGCGCCACGGGATAGGGTCGGGGGCGGACCGCAGCCACGCAGCGACCCGGAGGTCTCCATGTTCATGCTCGGCGAGCACCCGGTCGGTGCCGACCACTCGCCTCTCGTGATCGCCGAGATCGGGATCAACCACGAGGGCGACCCCAAGAAGGCGCACAAGATGGTCGACGACGCCGCGGACGCCGGCGTCCAGGTCGTCAAGATCCAGACCCACGTGGTCGACGACGAGATGATCCCGAACGACGTCGTGCCCGGCAACGCCGACGAGCCGATCTGGGACATGATGAACCGCGTCGCGCTCACCGCCGAGGACGAGCGCGAGATCAAGGCGCACGCCGAGGAGCGCGGGCTGGTCTTCCTGTCGACGCCGTTCTCGCGCGCGGCCGCCGACCGGCTGAACGAGCTGGGGGTCGAGGGCTTCAAGATCGGCTCGGGGGAGTGCAACAACTACCCGCTGATCCGTCACGTCGCCTCGTTCGGCAAGCCCGTCATCCTCTCGACCGGGATGAACGACATCGCGTCGATCACCCCGGCCGTCGAGATCCTGCGGGCGGCCGGGGTCGGGTTCGCGCTGCTGCACTGCACGTCGCTGTACCCGACACCGCCGGAGCAGGTGCGCCTCGGCGCGCTCGCCGAGCTGCGCGCGGCCTTCCCGGACGCCGAACTCGGGCTTTCCGACCACACGGTGACGATCTACCCGTGCCTGGGCGCGGTCGCGCTCGGCGCGTCCGTGCTCGAGCGGCACTTCACGTCGGACATGAGCTGGCCGGGCCCGGACATCCCCGTCTCGTCGACGCCGGCGGAGTTCAAGCAGCTCGTCGAGGGTTCGCGGCTGATCCACGCCTCGCGCGGCGGGTCGAAGCAGATCCTGGCCGAGGAACAGCCGACGATCGACTTCGCGTACGCCTGCGTCGTCACCACGCAGGACGTCGCCGAGGGTGAGGCGCTGACCACGGACAACATCTGGGTCAAGCGGCCGGGCACCGGCGAGATCAAGGCGAAGGACTACGAGACCCTGCTCGGCCGGGCCGTCACCAGGGCGCTGCCGGCGAACACGCAGGTGAGCTGGGCGGACCTTGGCTGAGACCGGGCGGCGTGAGGTCCTGTTCCTCACCGGGACCCGCGCCGACTTCGGGAAGCTGCGGGACGTCATGCTCGCGGTCCAGCAGAGCCCGGTGCTCTCCGCGCGCATCGTCGTCACCGGCATGCACATGCTGCGCAGCTACGGCTACACCGTGCGCGAGATCGAGCTGGCCGGGCTGGAGCGGCTGCACCTGATCCCGAACCAGATCGAGGACGAGCCGATGGCGCTCGTGCTGGCCAACACCGTCCAGGCACTGGCCCGGCTGGTGCACGAGGAGCAGCCCGCGGCGATCGTCGTGCACGGCGACCGCGTCGAGGCCCTCGCCGGCGCGATCGTCGGGTCGCTGGCCAACGTCCGGGTCGTGCACATCGAGGGCGGCGAGGTCAGCGGCACGATCGACGACGTCATCCGGCACTCGCTGTCGAAGCACGCCCACGTGCACCTGGTCGCCAACGAGCCGGCCCGGCGCCGGCTGCTGCAGCTCGGCGAGGAGGAGGACCGGATCTTCGTCGTCGGCAGCCCCGAGGTCGACGTCCTGACGTCGGCGCGGCTGCCCGACCTCGACGAGGTCCGGCGCCACTACGAGATCCCGTTCACCGACTACGGCCTGCTCGCGCTGCACCCGGTGACGACCGAGCGCGACCAGAACCGGCGCAACGCGGCGGCCGTCGTCGACGCCGTGCTCACCGACGGCAACTGGGTGGTCATCGACCCGAACAACGACGAGGGCTGCCGCGAGATCCGGAGCGAGCTCGACCGGCTGGCCGGCCCGCGGTTCGTGCGCCTGCCGTCGATGCGGTTCGAGTACTTCGTCACCTTGATGAAGAACGCGGCCGTCGTGCTGGGCAACTCGAGCGCCGGCGTGCGGGAGGCGCCGGTGCTGGGCACGCCGTCGGTCACCGTCGGCACCCGGCAGCGCAACCGGGCGATGGCGCCCAGCGTGCTCTCGGTCGAGCCGACCGCGGAGGCCGTCACGGCCGGGATCGGCAAGGCCCGCGCGATGGGCCGGTGCGAGCCGCACACCGAGTTCGGCGAGCCGGGTGCGCACCGCCGGATCATCGACCTGCTCGAGGGCGAGGAGATCTGGCGGCCTTCGCTGTACAAGGCCTTCGTGGACCGTTAACCGGCGTGCTGCTCGGCGAGGACCAGGTCCGCCGCGGAGTCGATGTCGATCGCGCGCTCGACCGGCACGAACTGGGGCCGCACCTCGGGGATGAAGAACCGCTCGTGCCGCCGCAGGTCGCCGGCGCGGACGAGGTAGATGCCGCCGGTGGGGCGCAGCACGACGGGCAGCGTCTGCCGCGGGGCTTCGAGGTCGGCCCAGTCGCGGACCGGGGCGATCCCGCCGTCCGGCGTCTCCAGGCACACCTTCAGCGGGTGATGGTCGGCCGAACGGCACATCTGGACGACCGAGCCGGTGGGCCGGTCCGCGTGGATGTCGAGGCACTCGGCGATGTCTTCGGCCGTCCGCAGCGGCGAAGTCGGCTGGAGCAGGAGGACGAGCGTGGAATCCGGGACGCCGAGCGCGTCGAGGGCGTGGGTGACCGCGGGCAGGGTCCGGCTCGCCGCGTCCGCGAGGTGGGCGGGCCGCCGGACGGTCCGGGCGCCTTCCGCCTCGGCCGCCGCGGCGATCTCGGCGTCGTCGGTGGTGACCACGACGTCGGCGATCCCGGCGGAAACGGCGGTGTACACGGTGTGCGCGACCAGCGGGCGGCCCCGGAACGGCGCCAGGTTCTTGCCCGGCAGCCCCACGGAGCCGCCCCTCGCCGGGACGATGGCCAGCGCGGTCACAGAGGACCCCTTCCGGGTAACGACAGTGGTCTGTCGGCTATTGTCCGTCTGCTCGGCTGCCGCCTGACGGCGGCCCCGGTCACCGATGCCATGGGGGAGCGATGAATCGGACTCAGTTCGCGGACGAAGCTTCCGAACAGCTCGACGACAGCGCCCGCGTGCTTCGTGATCTTTTGCTCTCCTACGCCCGCAACCAGCGCGTCGAGACCATCGCGGTGGTCGGGAACGCGCCGATGGCCCCCGACGCCGGGCGCGCCGCCCTGATCGACGGCAGCGACCTGGTCTTCCGGATGACGACGTTCGCGCTGGACGAGCCGGACGCCGAGCCGGCCTACGGCCACCGCACCGACGTCGTGGTGGTGCACCGCGGGGTCGTCGTCTCGCCGTACACCTTCGCCGACTACACCTCGCGCCTTTACTTGCTGGCCGAGCCGGGCCGGCTGTTCTGGGAACCCGAGACCCTGCCCGACTGGTGGCCGGCCGACCTGGGGTTCGTGCCGGTGCCGAACCGGCGGTTCGTGCTGCCGCTGTCCCGCCTGCTGGGCCTGGCGGCGGACGAGCACGTCTGGGCCACCACCGGCACGCTGGTGACGTACATGTGCCAGGAGCTGTTCCCCGAAGCGCTGGTCCGCCTGACCGGGGTGTCGATCGTCGAACGGCCCGACCAGACCGACTTCGAGCACGCCTGGGGCAGCAAGGTCGGGGTGACGGCGGAACACCGGCTGCACGCGGAATCCCGGCTGCTGAGCACTTGGCGTGACTCCGGAAGAATCGAGATCATACAGTGAGTGACATTCACGGGGTGGTTTCGCGGGCGAAAGAGCTCGCCCGCGTGGCGGGGCGGCCGGTGGTCGCGAAGCTGCGGCCGCGGATCGAGAACATCGCGCTGGACCGCATCCGGCCCGAGCTCGACGCCCTGCACTCGGACATCGCCGCGCTCCGCCGCGACGTCGAACACGCCACCAAGGAGCTCGACGGCCACGTGAAGTGGCTCTACGACGAGCAGCGTCGGCTGGCGCCGCACCTCGCGGCCCTGGAGGCCCGCATCGCGGCTTTCGAGCGGCCGGGTTCGGTGGCCCGGATGGCGGAGCGCCTCGAATACTCGCCGGACGAGGCCGAGGAGGTCCGCGCCGAGCACGCCCGCATCCGCGCCCGCCTGGCCGCGATCTCCAAGTACGAGGAGCGGCTGGCCCGCCTCGAAGAGGACTTCGCGGCCGGACGCAAGGTGACTGGCTGAGCGCAGCGCGGCACGTACATACCGGCGGCGGGCGAGCCGCAGGTGTGTCCGCGGCATTGAGGACCGGAGCTGTCCGCGATCGTTCCTAGGGTCGGGGCATGCACATCACGCCGTTTCGCGTCGACGTCCCCCAAGCCGACCTCGACGACCTGCGCGCCCGGCTGGCCCACACCCGCTGGCCCGACCAGCCGGCGGACGCCGGGTGGCGCCTCGGGGTGCCGGTGGACTACGTGCGCGAGCTGGCCGAGCACTGGCGCACGGGGTTCGACTGGCGGGCGCAGGAGGCCCGGATCAACGGGTTCCCGCAGGCCACGACGATGATCGACGGGACGAAGGTGCACTTCCTGCACGTCGTTTCCCCGGAGCCGGCGGCCACCCCCGTGCTGCTGACGCACGGCTGGCCGGGCTCGATCGTGGAGTTCCTGGACGTGCTCGGCCCGTTGACGGACCCCCGCGCGTACGGCGGCGATCCGGCGGACGCCCTGACGGTGGTGGCGCCCTCGATCCCGGGCTACGCCTTCTCGGGCCCGACGCCGACGCCGGACTGGGACCCGCCCCGGATCGCGCGGGCGTTCGCGGAGCTGATGACCCGCCTGGGCTACGCCCGGTTCGGCGCCCACGGCAGCGACTGGGGGGCGACGATCTCGCGGTCGCTGGCCACGCAGTTCCCGGAGCGGTTGCTGGGCATCCACGTGACGATGCTGGCGTCGGCGGTCGCGCGCGGCGAAGCCGACCTCGACGGCCTCGAGGGGCCGGAACTGGAGCGGGGAAGGCGGTCGCTGGCCAAGGGTACGAAGTTTTCCCGCGAGGGCACGGGATACGCGATCCTCCAGGCGACGAAGCCGCAGACGCTGGCGTACGGCCTGCACGACTCCCCGGCGGGCCAGCTGGCGTGGATCGCGGAGAAGTTCCGGTCGTTCTCGAACACGACGGAGGACTTGATCGACCGGGACGACCTGCTGGCCGACGTATCGATCTACTGGTTCACGCGGACGGCCAACTCCGCGGCGCGGTTGTACGCGGCGGGAGGGTGGGGAGGTCCGGCGGGAGAGAACACGGTCCCGACGGGGGTGGCGGTGTTCCCGGACGACATCGGGTACCCGGTCCGGACGCTGGCGGAGCGAACGGACCGGATCGTGCGGTGGACGGAGTTCCCGCGCGGGGGACACTTCCCGGGACTGGAGGAGCCGGACGCGCTGATCGGGGACCTTCGGGCGTTCTTCCGGTCAGTGCGCTGAGCCGGACCCGAGTTGTCCACAGCAGTTGTCCACATCCCCCTCGGTCTGTGGACAACCCCCGTGGAAACCCTCAGAGATACTGCCCGGTCCCCGAAATCCCCGGCCCGTGCTCGTGCCCCGGCCCGACGACCCCGCCCGACGACCCGGCCGGCAACCCGCGCCGCATCTGTTCCAGCTGGACCCGGGCCGCCATCTGCTGGGCGAACAGGGCCGTCTGGATTCCGCTGAACAGCCCCTCCAGCCAGCCCACCAGCTGCGCCTGGGCGATCCGCAGCTCCGCGTCCGACGGCGTCGAGTCGTTCGTGAACGGCCGGACCAGGCGCTCCAGCTCGTCCTGCAGCTCCGGGGCCAGCGCCTTCTCCAGCTCGCGGATCGACGTCTGGTGGATCTCGCGCACCCGCGTCCGGGACGCGTCGTCCAGCGGGGCCGCGCGGACCTCCTCCAGGAGCTGCTTGATCATCGTCCCGATGCGCATCACCTTCGCCGGCTCTTCGACGAGGTCGCCCACCGACTCGGGGTGTTCGCCCTCGACCGGGGCAGAGGCGGCTCCCACCGGCGTGCCGTCCGGTCCGACGACCACCACGTGGGGTGAAGAATCCTGGCCCGGGTCACCCGCTGTGAAGTTCGGCTCGGTCATGTGCTCCATCCTGGCTTGCCTTCGACACGCTCCGCGACACCCACGGGGTGTCCGTCTCCGAGCGTAGCCGTTATCCGGGTTCCCGGTGGCTCTCCACCCAACCCCGGACGCACGGCGAAACCGCACGTCCGTACGGTGTCCCCATGGCGTTCGACGTCGCTCGTATCCGTGGGCTCTTTCCCGCGCTGGGTGACGGCTGGATTCACTTCGACGGCGCCGCCGGAATGCTGGTACCGGAACAGGTCGCTTCGGCCGTTTCCACGGCGATGCGTGCCCCGGTGTCCGGGCCGGGCGGAGCGTTTCCGGCCTCACAACGCGCGGAAAGCATCGTGACCGCGGCCCGCCGGGCCGTGGCCGACCTGGTCGGGGCCGACCCGGCTGCCGTCGTGCTCGGGCCGAGCGCGCCCGTCATGCTGCGCCGGCTCGTCGACGCGCTCGCCGAGCGGTGGACCATCGGCGACGAACTCGTCGTGTCCCGGCTCGACGAGCAGGCGAACCTCGCGCCGTGGCAGCGCGCCGCCAAGCGCGTCGGGGCCGTCGTGCGCTGGGGTGAGATCGACATCGAGACCTGCGAGCTGCCCGCGTGGCAGTACGAGCAGCTCGTCTCCGCGCGCACCAAGGCCGTCGCCGTCACGCTCGCGTCCGGGTCCGTCGGCACCCGGCCGGACGTGCCGACCATCATCGAGTTCGCGAAGCGGGTCGGTGCGCTCGTCGTCGTCGACGCCACGTACGCCGCGCCCTTCCTGCCGCTCGACATCAACGCGCTCGGCGCCGACGTCATGGTCGTGTCCGCGCAGGCGTGGGGCGGCCCGTCGGTGGGCGCCCTCGTCTTCCGCGACCCCGAGCTGATCGAACGCATCCCGTCGGCCTCGCTCGACCCGACGGCCCGCGGCGCCGCCCGGCTCGAACTCGGCCCGCACGCCTACCCGCTGCTCGCCGGGCTGATCGCGTCCATCGACTACCTCGCCGGCCTCGACGACGCCGCCTCCGGCTCGCGCCGCGAACGGCTGGTCACCTCGCTCGGGTCGGCGAAGTCCTACCACGCCGGGCTGCTCGCCCAGCTGTCCACGGAACTGCTGTCCCTGCGGCACATCATGGTCATCGGCAACGCCATGCGCCGGATCCCCGCGCTCGCCTTCGCCGTCGCCGGCAAGAAGGCGCCCGAGGTCGCCGAATACCTGGCGACGCAGGGCTTGTGCGCCTTCGCCGACGACGGCGCGGCCGGCGTCTTCGCGTCACTGGGCGTCGGAGAAGTGGGCGGCGCCGTGCGGATCGGGCTCGCCCACTACTCCAACGTCTTCGAGATCAACCAGCTCGTGCGGGTCCTCGAAGAACTCCGTTAGGACTTCGCCGCCAGCAAGACCTTGCCGAACACGCTGCCCTCTTCGAGCACCCGGTGCGCGGTCGAGGCTTCGGCCATCGGCACGACCTGGCCGACGATCGGCTTGACCAGGCCGTCGGAAACCAGCGGCCACAGGCGCTCGCGGACGTCGGCGACGATCGCCGCCTTCTGGTCCAGCGGGCGGAAGCGCAGGCCCGCGGCGAACACCGACGCCCGCTTGCCGAGCAGCGCGCCGACGTTCAGCTCGCCCTTGACCCCGCCCTGCATGCCGATGATCACCAGGCGTCCGTCCTGCTTGAGGGCGTCGACGTTGCGGCCGAGGTAGGACGCGCCCATGTTGTCGAGGATGACGTCCGCGCCGCCGGTCTCCTCGCGGAGCACCTCGACGAAGTCCTGCTCCTTGTAGTTGATCGTGAGGTCGGCGCCGAGCTGGCGGCAGCTTTCGAGCCGGTCCGGCGAGCCCGCGGTCACGGCGACGGTGGCGCCGAGCGCCTTGCCGACCTGGATGGCGTGCGTGCCGATGCCGCCGGCGCCGCCGTGGACCAGCAGCACGTCGCCCTCGGTGAGCTTCGCGTGCATCACGACGTTCGCCCACACCGTGCAGGCCACCTCGGGCAGCGCGGCCGCGGTGAGCAGGTCGACCTCGGCCGGCACCGGCAGCAGCTGCCCCGCCGGGACGACGGCCTTCTCCGCGTAGCCGCCGCCGGAGAGCAGCGCGCAGACCTCGTCGCCGACGTTCCAGCCTTCGACACCCTCGCCGAGTTCCGCGATCGTGCCGGAGCACTCGAGGCCGATGGTCTCGCTCGCCCCGGGCGGCGGCGGGTAGTGGCCCTGGCGCTGCAGCAGGTCGGCTCGGTTCACCGCGCTCGCCGCCACGTCCAGCAGCACCTCGCCGGGGCCGGGCCGCGGATCCGCGACCTCCGCCCACTCGAGAACGTCCGGGTCACCTGGTTCACGGATGGTGATCGCGTACATGTGTCGACTGTATACCGCGGCGAAAGGTCCCGCCGAAAGGCGCATTGACGGACTTCGCATATCGAACAAAGGTGAGCAACCATGTCACACTTCAGAGCAAGAATCCTGCCGCCGGTGGCGCTCGCCGCCGGCGCGACGCTGGTGCTCGGCCTGACCCCGGTCGCCGCCGCGAACACCCTCCCCGACGGTCCCGCCCTCGCCAAGCAGCTCGTCAAGAAGGTCGACGTCAACGGCGTCAACCGGCACCTGATCGCCCTCCAGCGCATCGCCGACACCAACGGCGGCACCCGGGCGGCGAGCACTGAGGGGCACAAGAAGTCCGCCGAGTACATCGCAACCAAGCTCGAGGCGGCCGGCTACCAGGTCACCCGCCAGGAATTCCCGTTCACCTACTCGGAGACCCTCGCCGAGAAGCTGACCGCGGGCGGCGCGAGCGTCCCGATCATCGCCATGGAGTACACGAAGTCGACGCCGGTCGGCGGCATCACCGCGCCGCTGTCCGTGGTCGCCGTGGACGACACCAGCGGCTGCGAGGCCACCGACTACACCGCGGACGTCGTGGGCAAGATCGCGCTGATCAAGCGCGGCGGCTGCTCGTTCGCGCAGAAGCAGCAGACCGCCGCGGCGGCGGGCGCGATCGGCGCCATCGTCTACAACAACACCGACGGCGCCCTGAACGGGACGCTCGGCGGCCCGGAGAACGCGGCGATCCCGACCGGCGGCGTGACCGCGGCCGCGGGTGCGCAGCTGGCCACCCTCGGCGGGCAGAACGTGACGCTGGAGCTGCGGGCCTTCCAGGAGGCGCGGACCAGCTACAACGTCATCGCCGAGACCAAGACCGGGCGCAAGGACAACGTCGTGATGCTCGGTTCGCACCTCGACAGCGTCCCGGCCGGCCCGGGCATCAACGACAACGGCAGCGGCTCGGCGACGCTGCTCGAGACCGCGCTGCAGCTGGGGAGCAGCCCGAAGGTCAACAACGCCGTGCGCTTCGGGTTCTGGAGCTCGGAAGAGTTCGGCCTGATCGGCTCGACCTACTACGTCGACTCGCTGAGCTTCGAGCAGCAGCTCGACATCGCGCTGTACCTGAACTTCGACATGATCGGCTCGCCGAACGCCGGCTACTTCGCCTACGACGGCGACAACTCCGACGGCGTCGGCGCGGGCGCCGGCCCGTACGGCTCGGCGCAGATCGAGAAGACCTTCGTCGACTTCATGCAGGCCGCGCGGGGCGTGTCCCTGGAGGGCACCGACTTCACCGGCCGGTCGGACTACGGCGAGTTCATCGCCGTCGGCATCCCGGCCGGCGGCCTGGACACCGGCGCCGAGGTGCTGAAGACCCCGGCGCAGGCGGCGAAGTGGGGCGGCACGGCCGGCGTCGCGTTCGACCCGTGCTACCACCAGGCCTGCGACAACCTGGGCAACATCGACCGCGTGGCGCTGGACCGCAACGCCGACGGTGTCGCCTGGGCCCTCGGCGTCTACGCGACGAGCACCGAGAGCGTCAACGGCGTCCAGCCGGGCAAGGCGAAGGCGGCCAAGCAGAAGGCCGCCGAGCGCAAGGTGCAGCGGAACTTCTCCGCCCGCGCCGTCGCGGGTGACCCGCACGCGCTGACCGCCTGACCCCGGCTCGTGAGTGGTAAGGCGGGTTCTAACCCGCCTTACCACTCACGACCGGGGGCGGCAGGGCAGGGGTGGCGGGGGGGCGGCCCGGCGCCGGGGGGTGGTGTGGGCC
>NZ_JBEXKX010000010.1:173795-241463 GCF_040609695.1 Amycolatopsis sp. NPDC004625 | reverse complement strand
CGGGTTTGTCAAGGCGGGAAAGATGCCTTGACAAACCCGACCGCCGCCTGAAGGGATGGCTGGGATGAGGGGCGGGGGAGGCCTGGTGACGTCGTTGGTTGCCTTGCGTTGCCGGCTGCCGGTTTCGTGCGGGGCGGTCCGGTCAGCTCCCGCTGCCGGCTGTCGGTTTCGTGCGGGGGCGGTCCGGTCAGCTCCCGCTGCCGGCCGTCGTTCCGCAGTGCCCGGTGCTACTCGCCCTCGATGACGTCCGGCTCCACGCCGAGGTACCCCGCCACCTGCTCCACCAGCACGTCGTGCACCAGTTCCGCCAGCTCCGACGGGTCCTTCGCGCGCGCCTCCAGCGGTCGCCGATACAGCACGATCCGGGCTCGTGTCGGGAGGCCCGTCCGGTCCACGCCCGCCGGGACCAGGCGCGACAACGGCACCGCGCCGTCGTGCAGGACGCCGTCTGCCGGGGACTGGCCGTTCTCGCGGACCTCCGGTACGTCGTCGACCGCCACGTCGAGCTTTGTCAGCTCGTGGCGCCAGCGGGCTTCGATCGGCTCCAGTGCGTCCAGCACCAGGGCGTCGAAGCGTTCCGCGCGGCTCGCGGCGGCGGGCAGGGTCGCCGGATACAGCGTCCCGCGCAGGCCCCGGCCGTGCCGGTCCCGTCGCGAGCGCCGCCGTTGTCGGTAGTCACGAGCCGTCGCCACGCCCGAAGTCTATGCGGTCGGCACGTCCCAGCGCGTGTCGCTCCTCCAGGCTTGCGGCGACGCGCTATCGTTTCGTTTCGTGCGGAGCGTACGGAAGTGTTCGCGTACTGGCTGTCTCGAGCCAGCTGTGGCCACGCTGACGTATGCGTACAGCGACTCCACCGCCGTCGTCGGCCCGCTGGCCACCGCCTCCGAGCCCCACTCTTACGACCTCTGCGAAGCCCACGCGCTGCGGCTGACCGTCCCTAAGGGCTGGGAAGTCGTCCGGCACGAAGGGGCCTTCGCCGCGCCGGACCCGTCGGCCGACGAACTGACCGCGCTGGCCGAGGCCGTGCGCGAGGCCGGGCGGTCCGACAAACCGGCCCCCGCGCCCGAGCCGGAGGGCCCGTCCGGGCGCCGCGGCCACCTGCGGGTCCTGCCCGGCCGCGCCTGAACGCGTAACCCACTCACCTCGCCGGTAGGCTTTCCGCGCGGCGCAGCGGGCGCCGGGACGACTATTCGCGGGGAGACGGCGTGCCAGACCTTTCGGGCATCGTGAAGGCCTACGACATTCGCGGCGTGGTCGGCGAGCAGCTCGACGCGGACCTCGTCCGCGACTTCGGCGCCGCGTTCGCCCTGCTCATCAAGCCGGAAGCGCCCTCGGTGGTGATCGGCCACGACATGCGCGACTCGTCGCCGGCGCTGGCCGCGGCGTTCGCCGACGGCGTCACCTCGCAGGGCCTCGACGTGGTGAGCATCGGGCTGGCCAGCACCGACCAGCTGTACTTCGCGTCGGGCTCGCTGAACATGCCGGGCGCGATGTTCACCGCCAGCCACAACCCGGCCAAGTACAACGGCATCAAGATGTGCCGCGCGGGCGCGTCGCCGGTCGGCCAGGACACCGGGCTCGCCGAGATCCGGGACACCGTCGAGCAGGGCGTGCCGGAGTTCGAGGGCCAGCGCGGCTCTATCACCGATAGGGACGTCCTCGCCGACTACGCCACCTACCTGCGCAACCTCGTCGACCTGTCCGGCAACCGGCCGCTGAAGATCGTGGTCGACGCCGGCAACGGCATGGGCGGGCACACCGTCCCGACCGTCTTCGACGGCTTGCCGATCGACGTCGTGCCGATGTACTTCGAGCTCGACGGCACCTTCCCGAACCACGAGGCCAACCCGCTCGACCCGGCCAACATCGTCGACCTGCAGGCGAAGGTGCGCGAAGTCGGCGCCGACGCCGGCGTGGCCTTCGACGGTGACGCCGACCGCTGCTTCATCGTCGACGAGCGCGGTGAGCCGGTTTCGCCGAGCGCGATCACCGCGCTGGTCGCCGTCCGCGAGCTCGCGAAGGACCCGGGCGGCACGATCATCCACAACCTGATCACGTCCAAGGGCGTGCCGGAGATCGTCGCCGAGCACGGCGGCAAGCCGGTCCGCACCCGCGTCGGCCACTCGTTCATCAAGGCCGAGATGGCCCGCACCGGCGCCATCTTCGGCGGCGAGCACTCCGCGCACTACTACTTCCGCGACTTCTGGCGCGCCGACACCGGCATGCTGGCGGCGCTGCACGTCCTCGCCGCGCTCGGCGAGCAGACCGGCCCGCTGAGCGAGCTGACCAGCGCGTACTCGCGCTACGCCGCTTCGGGCGAGATCAACTCCACGGTCGACGACCAGGTCGCGAAGATGATGGCCGTCAAGGACACCTTCGGCACCCGTTCCGGCGTCGAGCTCGACGAGCTGGACGGCCTCACCGTGCAGCTGCCGGGCGGCGCCTGGTTCAACCTGCGCCCGTCGAACACCGAACCGCTGCTCCGGCTGAACGTCGAGGCGGCGAACGCCGAAGCCGTGCAGGGGCTGGTGGACGAAGTACTCGCGATCATCCGCCACTGACTGTCCCCGGTGAAGGGCGCCGCAACCGTGTCCGGAAGGTGCCCTTCACCACACCCCTCTGCGTGGTATGGAGGAACCATGGCCATCACGCTCGACGCCCAGCTCCTCGAGATCCTGGCGTGCCCGTCGCCCGATCACGCCCCGCTGCGGGCCGGCGCCCCGGACGACCCCGAGGCCGACGCGCTGACGTGCACCGAATGCGGTCGCGTGTACCCGGTCCGCGACGGGATCCCGGTGCTGCTCCTCGACGAGGCCACCGTGCCCGGGAACTCCGATGCCGACAGTGCTTGACGACACACTGCTCGACGACCCCGCGCGGCTGGCCGAGGCCGACAGCGCGGGGTTGCTCCGTGCCGCCGCGATGGCGGGCGCCCAGGTCCGGGCGACCGCCGAACTCGCCGCGGAGCTGGAGCTGTCCGAGCGGCTCGACATGGGCCGCCCGCGCGCCGTCGTGCTGATCGACCGGCCGGGGGTCAGCCGCACGCTCACCCGCCTGCTGGCCGCGCTGCTCGCGCCGTCGTGCCCGGTGCCGGTGGTCGTCGCCGAGGTGGTGCCGAGCTGGATCGGCGCGCTCGACGTCGTGTTCGCGCACACCGACGACCCCGGTGACCGCGAGCTCGCCGCGTCGCTGGAGCGCGCGGCCCGCTACGGCGCCTCGGTGGTGCTTTCGGCGCCGTCGGAAGGGCCGGTGGCGGCGGCGGTGGCCGGCAAGGGCGTCCTGCTGGCGCCGCGCATCCCGGTGCCGCCGGAGCTGGCGTTCCCGCGCGGCCTGGCCGCCGGGCTGCTCACCGCGAACGCGCTGGGCCTGCTGATCTCCGACGTCCAGGTGCTGGCCGACCAGCTCGACCTGGAAGCCGAAAAGAACTACCTGGCCCGCGAGTCGTTCGCGAACCCGGCCAAGGCGCTCGCGCTGCGCGTCGCCGACCGCGTGCCCCTGCTGTGGGGGCTCGACCCGGTCGCGGTCGCCGTCGGCGAACACGCTGCGCACGCGTTCGCCGCCCACGCGGCTACCGTGTGCGACGTCGAGGACTATCGTCAGGCCCTGGCGCGCCCCGCATTGCGGCGGGCGGCGCAATCAGGTGGCGGAGAGCGTGACATCTTCGCCGATCCGGACGATCCCTCTGGTGACATCCCCACCCGGGTGCTGCTGCTCTCGGTACGGACCGGTCCGGCCACGGACGCGGCGCGCTACCAGGCCGAGGATCTGCTGCCGGGTGCGGACGTCATCGCGCCGGCCGAGGAGATCGAGGCCGACGAAATCGTGCGGGCCGCGGTGCTGGCACTGCGGTTCGAACTGGCGGCGGTCTATCTCGGGCTGGCGGCGGGCAGCATCGGCGGTGCCGGTCGCTTCGCGCCCGCGACGGCGTGAGACCCGCCTAGCACCGGCCCCGGCCGGTGCCGAAGGAGTGGAGTTGAGGTGACAGTGGAGCTGCTGCGCAACGCGGTGCGGCCCTACGCCTGGGGATCGCGGACGGCGATCCCCGAGCTGCTGGGCCGTCCGGTACCCGCGCCGCACCCCGAGGCCGAGCTGTGGATGGGCGCCCACCCGGGCGACCCGTCGCACGTGATCGGCCCCGACGGGACCGAGCGGAGCCTGCTCGAGCTGGTGGACGCCGACCCGGTGACCCAGCTCGGCGAGCGGTGCGCGAAGCGGTGGGGCGGGCGGCTCCCGTTCCTGCTGAAGATCCTCGCGGCGGAGGAACCGCTGTCGATGCAGGCGCATCCGTCGGCGGCCCAGGCCGCGGAGGGGCACGCCCGCGAGGAGCGGCTCGGCATCCCGCGCGACGCGGCGAACCGCAACTATCCGGATCCGACGGCGAAGCCGGAGCTGGTGTGCGCGCTGACGGAGTTCCACGCGCTGGCGGGGTTCCGCACCCCGGACCGGACGGTGAAGCTCCTGAAGGCCATCGAGACGCCGGGGCTGGCGAAGTACACGGGGCTGCTGGAGGCGCAGCCGGACCCGTCCGGGTTGCGGGCGCTGTTCACGACGTGGATCACGTTGCCGCAGGCGTCCCTGGATTCGCTGCTGCCGGAGGTGCTCGACGCGTGCGTCCGGCACGTCCAGGAGCACGGCGAGTTCGCGGTGGAGTGCCGCACGATCCTGGAGCTGGGCGAGGCGCACCCGCGTGACGCGGGCGTGCTGGCGGCGTTGCTGCTGAACAGGCTGACGTTGCGCGCGGGCGAGGCGATCTACCTGCCGGCCGGCAACCTGCACCTGTACCTGCACGGAACGGCCGTGGAGATCCTGGCGAACTCGGACAACATCCTGCGCTGCGGGCTGACGCCCAAGCACGTGGACGTCCCGGAGCTGCTGCGCGTGGTGGACTTCGCGTGCGGCGAGATGCCGGTCCAGTGCGGTGACGAGGGCGGCCGTCTTTCGATCTACCGCACCGACGCGCCCGAGTTCGAGCTGTCGCGCGTGGAGTGGGCGGCGGGCCAGGACGACGAGATTTCGGTCGACAGCGTGGGCCCCCAGATCCTGCTGTGCACGGCGGGCGACCTGCTGGTGACGGCGGACGACGGCGAGAAGGTCGAGCTGCGGCGCGGCCAGTCGGTGTGGCTCCCGGCGGCGGACCCGCCGGTCCACGTTCGCGCGCTGGGCGGAGAGCGAGCCCAGCTGTTCCGAGCCACGGCAGGCACCTGCGAGGACTGACGCCCCGCTCCACCCTCGCCCGGCCCGGCCGGTCGGTTCGCGTACCCGGAGGGTCGGCTGGCGTACCTGGACGGTCAGTTCGCGTACCCGGAGGGTCGGTTGCGTGCCCGCCGGGTCGGTTCGCGTGCCTGGAGGGTCGGTTGGCGTGCCGTTGGGCCGGTTCGCGAGCCGACCGCCTGAGTACGCGAGCCGACCGCCTGGGTACGCGGGCCGACCGCCTGGGTACGCGAGTTGGCTGTCTGGGTACGCGGGCTGATTGCCGGGGTGCGTGAGTCGGCGGGGTGGGGTGTGCGCGGGGGCGGGAGTTTCTGTGTGCGTTCCGTGTGGCGGCGTCCGCCACTATCGACACCAACGGGGGACCCTGGTGCGCTGGTGCGCGCGGCCAGTCCGCTGGGGGTGGCGCCGGTCGGATTCCGCCCGGCGTCCGTGGGCTTGAGGTGGTGCCGCGAGGGGGCGGCACCACCTCGCCGAACGAGGGGGGAAGGGGAGACGGGTGGTGCGGCGAGGGGGCAGCACCACCCCGCCTCGCCGGCCGCCCGCCTACTTGGCCCCGCGGCGGCCCGCCACTGCGCCCCGAGGCCCTGGTAGCGGCCCACCACCGGGCGCCTGCGCAGCTGGCCCCGCGGCGGCCCACCCGAGGCGGCCGCTGAGCTGGCCCGGCAGCCGCCCACCTCGGGTGCCTGCGCAGCTGGCCCTGCGGCGGCCCACCTGAGGCGGCCGCTGAGCTGGCCCGGCGGCGGCGCGCCTCAGGTGCCCGCCGAGCTAGCCCCGGCAGTGGCCCACCTGAGGCGCCCGCTCAACCTGCTCGTGAGCGGCCCGTCAGGCCGGTTCGGTGAGCGCCAGCAGCGCCCGGCGGAGGGCGGCCGCGCTGGCGTCTCGCGGGTCGACCAACCCCGCCGCCTCTCCCGCCGCCTGCTCGGCCGACGCCGCGTCTCCTGCCGCCAGATACGCCCGGTGCAGCACCAGCCATGTCAGGCCCGCCGCTGGGCGGCTGCCCATTTCGCCGTACTCGTCCAGGCACGCCTGCAGGACCGGGATCGCCTCGGCCGCTCGGCCGTCGCCGATCCAGCTTGCCGCCAGGGCGCGGGTGCACGACAGCTCGCGTGGGCGCTCGTCCAGCTCCCGCGCCAAGCCGCGGGCCTCCGAGAACGCTGCCGTCGCCTCGGCCCGTGCACCCGTTGCCGCCGAGATTGCGCCCAGTGTGCGCAAGGACTTTGCCAGGGCCGATCGCACCTTCGTCCCTCGCAGCAGCGTCACCGACTCCGCGATCGCCGACGCTGCTTCGCGGTCGTTGCCGGTCAGCAGCGATGACCACGCGTACCCGTGCAGTGCCTCGCCGATCACCCGGGGGTCGCCCGTCGAGCGGGCCGCGGCCAGGGCCGTTCGGTCGGCTTCGCGGGCGTCGGCGACCCGCCCGAGCCGTAACAGCGCCGCCGACTCCGCTGCGCGCACCCAGCCGAGCTCCGCCGGTGATCCGTCCACTGTGAACAGTTCGCGGGCGTGCGCCGCCGTCTGCAGGGCCTCCTCCGCGCGGCCCAGGCCGATCAGGCAGTGCGCCAGGTTCGCCGACACCCACGCGTGCGTGCGGCGGTCGCCGTGGGCCTCGAGTTCCTTGGCGCACGCGCGGTAGCGGACCGCCGCCTCCTCGTACTCGCCACGCGCGTGCCGCAGCAGCGTCAGCGTGGCCTCGGCGACCGTCGCCAGCGGGGGATCCGCGGCCGACGGCACCGCTTCGTACGCCGCGCGCATGTCGGCGTACTGGCCGTGCAGGTACAGGTACACCCCGAGCCGGTCGAGCAGCAGCAACGCGTCCCGCGGGCCCAGCGTGCCGATGAGCAGCACCAAGTTCGCGCGCTCCGCCGCGAACCAGTCGTCCGGACGCGCCAGCAGCCGCTCCACGAGCGAAGCCGGCAACGGCTGGGCGGGCGGCTCGGCGGCCGGCGACGGCATCGGCACCGTGCGCGGCAGCCGGGCCGCCGCCGCGTCGGCGAGGGCGATCGTCGCCGCCAGCACCGTCCGGACGCCTTCGCCGGACGACGGCTCGGCCAGCTCCGCCGCGTACAGGCGGACGAGGTCGTGCATCCGGTACCGGCCTTCGCCCGTCGCATCCGGGCCGCGGGCCTCCAGCAGGCTCGCCTCGACGAGCTCTTCGACCGCCTCGTCGGCGTCCGGGTCGGCGACCAGGGTGGTGACCGCCCACGCCGGCAGGTCGGCGAGCCGGCACCGGCCGAGCAGCCGGAACGCCCGCCGCGCCGGTGGCCGCAGGCCCTCGTAGCTGAGCGCGATGCTGCTCCGGACGGCCAGGTCGCTGACGGTCAGCTCGTCGAGCCGGCGGACCTCGTCCTCCAGCCGGTCGGCCAGCTCGCCGAGCCGCAGGTGCGGGCGGATGGCCAGCCGGCTGCCCGCGATCCGCAGGGCCAGCGGCGACCGCGCGCACGCCGTGATGATCCGCTCGGCGTCGGCGCGCTCCCGGGCCACCCGCGCCCCGGCCAGCCGGTCCAGCAGCTCGGCGGCGTCGGCCCCGGACAGCGGCCCCAGCGCCAGCCGGTGCGCGCCGGCGAGCCCGCTCAGCCGGCGGCGGCTGGTGACGAGCACCGCGCAGCCCGGCGTGCCCGGCAGCAGCGTGCGGACCTGCCCGGGGTCCGCCGCGTCGTCGAGCACCACCAGCACCCGCCGGTCGGACAGCCGGCCGCGGAACACCGCCGCGCGGGCCAGGACGTCGTCCGGCACCGCCGGGCCCGGGACGCCCAGCGCGCGCAGCAGGTCCGCCAGGACCTCCCCGATGTCACGGCCCGCCAGCGGCACGTACAGCTGGCCGTCGGGGAACTGCCGCCGCAACGCGTGCGCGGCGCGGACGGCGAGGGTGCTCTTGCCCGCGCCCGGCTCGCCGCTGAGCACCGCGACCGGGACGCCGCCGCCGGCGCCGAGCACCGTCGTCAGCTCCGCCAGCTCGGCGTCGCGCCCGGTGAAGTCGCCGATGTCCGGCGGGAGCTGGCACACCGGCCACACCGGGGGCGGCAGCCGCGGTACCGGGTCCTCGCCGCGCAGGACGGCCGCGTGCACCCGGCGGACCTCCGCGCCCGGTTCGACGCCCAGCTCCTCGATCAGCGTCGTCCGCAGCCGCCGGTAGACCTCCAGCGCGCTGCCCTGCTGCCCGGCCCGGTGCAGCGCGGTCATCAGCTGCGCGGCCGGCCGTTCGCGCAGCGGGTGCTCGGTGATCATGGCCTGCAGCTCGCCGGTCAGCTCCCCGTGCCGCCCGGCGGCGAGCTCGGCGTCGACGCAGTCCTCGAACACGGCGAGCCGCTCGGACTCCAGCCGGGCGACGTCGGCCGCCAGCCGCGGCACGTGCAGCCCGGCCAGCACCGGCCCCCGCCACAGCGCGAGCGCCCGCCGGTAGTGCCCCGCGGCGGCCACCGGATCCGCCGCCTGCCGCCCTTCGGCGACCGCGGCGCGGAACCCGAGCAGGTCCAGTTCCGCCGGTTCGACCCGCAGCCGGTAGCCGAGCGGCCCGTGCTCGACCCGCAGGCCGTCGATCCGCTCGCGCAGCCGCGAGAGGTAGGTGTGCAGGTTGGACGTGGCCGACTTGGGCGGCCCGGCCGGCCACAGCGCCTCGACCAGCACGTCCGCCGGGACCGGGCGGCCGGCGTTGAGCAGCAGCACGGCCAGCAGCGTGCGCTGCCGCTCGCCGCGCAACGCGACCCAGTGCCCGGGCGGCCCTTCGACGGCGAGCGGCCCGAGCACGCCGAAGTGAGCCATGGCCACCCTCCCTGTGCCGGAACGGCCACCGTAGCGAAGGGGTCCGACAAAACCGGGCGGTGCGGGGCGGGAACCGGACGGGGTCCTCTAGGCTCCAAACCGGCAATTCGGGAACGTCGGCAGGGGAGCGCTCGTGTCAGCTGGAGGCGGAACCAAGGCGATCATCGCGGCACTCGGCGCGAACGCCGGGATCGCGGCCGCGAAGTTCGTCGGCTTCCTCGTGACGGGGTCGTCGTCGATGCTGGCCGAGTCCGTGCACTCGCTGGCCGACACGACGAACCAGGGCCTGCTGCTGCTCGGCCAGAAGACGTCGAAGCGCGAAGCCGACAAGGAGCACCCGTTCGGCTACGGCCGCGACCGGTACTTCTACTCGTTCATCGTCGCGCTGATGCTCTTCACCCTCGGCTCCGCCTTCGCGATCTACGAAGGCATCCACAAGATCGGCCACCCCGAGCCGCTCGAATCGCCGATCGTCGCCGTGATCATCCTGCTCGTCGCGGTCGGCCTGGAGGGCTACAGCTTCCACACCGCCGTCGGCGAGTCGAAGAAGATCAAGGGCGACGCCACCTGGTGGGGGTTCATCCGCCAGGCCAAGGAGCCCGAGCTGCCGGTGGTCCTGCTGGAGGACGCCGGCGCGCTGCTCGGCCTCGTCTTCGCGCTGCTCGGCGTCGGGCTGTCGGTCGTCACGGACAACCCCGTCTGGGACGGCGTCGGTACCCTCGCGATCGGCGCGCTGCTCGGCGTCATCGCGATCATCCTCATCATCGAGATGAAGAGCCTGCTCATCGGCGAAGGCGCCACCGAGGGCGTGCTCGCGACGATCGTCGACGAGCTCGCCGCGGGCAAGGTCGAGCGGGTCATCCACATCCGCACCCAGTACCTGGGCCCGGACGAGCTGCTCGTCGCGGCGAAGCTGGCGATGGTGCCGGGGCTCGACACCGCCGAGGTGGCCACGGCCATCGACGACGCCGAGGCGCGCGTCCGTGCCAAGGTGCCGGTGGCGAAGCTGATCTACCTCGAACCGGACCTCGACCGCAGCCTCGCGCGGTAGCCGGAGAACCGCTTCGGACGGCCGTCACCGGCCTGACCCGTTAGGGTGACCTACTGCGATACACGCAGGCCAGCCGCAGGAGGTCAACGGTGCCCGGAACGGGATTGTGGCGCACTAAATCGATCGAACAGTCCATTGAGGACACCGACGAGCCGGACACCAAGCTCCGGCGGAACCTGAGCGCGTGGGACCTCACGGTCTTCGGTGTCGCGGTCGTCATCGGCGCCGGCATCTTCACGCTGACCGCGCGCACCGCGGGCGACTACGCCGGCCCGTCGGTCTCGCTGGCCTTCGTGTTCGCCGCGATCGCATGCGCGCTGGCGGCGCTGTGCTACGCGGAATTCGCCTCGACCGTGCCGGTCGCGGGCAGCGCGTACACGTTCTCCTACGCCACCTTCGGCGAGTTCGTGGCGTGGATCATCGGCTGGGACCTGATCCTCGAGCTCGCCGTCGGCGCCGCCGCGGTGTCCAAGGGCTGGTCGGTGTACCTCGAGACGGTCCTCGGCTACCTGTTCGGCAAGGGCACCAAGACGACGTTCGACATCGGGAGCGTGACCGTCGACTGGGGCGCGCTGCTCGTCGTGGCGATCCTGACGACGCTGCTGGCCGTCGGCACGAAGCTGTCGTCGCGGGTGTCCATGGTGATCACCGGGATCAAGGTCGCCGTGGTCCTGTTCGTGATCATCCTGGGCCTCTTCTACATCAAGGGCGCCAACTACACGCCCTACATCCCGCCGGGCGAGACCGGCGGGGCCGGCCAGACCGGGGTCGACCAGTCGCTGTTCTCCCTGATCGCGGGCGGCGCGAGCAGCTCGTTCGGCGTCTTCGGCCTGCTGGCCGGCGCCTCGCTGGTGTTCTTCGCGTTCATCGGGTTCGACATCGTCGCGACCACCGCGGAGGAGACGAAGAACCCGCAGAAGGCCGTGCCGCGCGGGATCATGGGCTCGCTGGCCATCGTGACCGTGCTGTACGTCGCGGTGTCGCTGGTGGTCGTCGGCATGACGTCGTACAAGGACCTCGCGACGAAGGCGGGCGACGGCAGCCACAAGACCCTCGCCACGGCGTTCTCCGCGAACGGCGTCGACTGGGCGGCCAACATCATCTCCTTCGGCGCGCTGGCCGGCCTGACCACCGTCGTCATGGTGCTGATGCTGGGCCAGGTCCGGATCATCTTCGCGATGTCGCGCGACGGCCTGATGCCGCGCGGGCTGGCGAAGACGGGCGAGCACGGCACGCCGAAGCGCGCGACGGTGATCGTCGGTGGCCTGGTCGCGCTCGCGGCCGGGTTCTTCCCGGCGGACAAGCTCGAAGAGATGGTCAACGTCGGCACGCTCTTCGCGTTCGTGCTCGTTTCGGCCGGGGTGCTGGTGCTGCGCCGGACGCGGCCGGACCTGCCCCGCGCGTTCAAGGTCCCGCTGGTGCCCTTGATCCCGATCCTGGCCATCCTCGCCTGCCTGTGGCTGATGCTGAACCTGACCGTGCTGACCTGGCTGCGGTTCCTCGCCTGGATGGTGCTGGGCGTGGTGTTCTACTTCGCCTACAGCCGGCGGCATTCGCTGCTGGGCAAGCGGCAGGCCGGCGGGCTCGACGACCCGGTCGAGACGCCCTGACCTGACTTGCGGCCGAAAAGCCCCGCCGAACTGGATCCCCAGGTCGGCGGGGCTTTTTCCGTTTGGTTGCGTTACGCGAGGTTACGGCTTGATCAAGAGGATCTTGCGATTCGTGCGCAAAGGGGGACCCCTGGTAAGGGGACGAGTGACGTGCGATACCTTTCGAGCCTCGTGTGCCACTGACGGGTGAATTACAGCCGCGTGATTACCACGTGCGGTGGCGCAGCGATCCCCCGAATTTGCCGTTCTTCCCCCGTTCGGTACAGGAGACACTCAATGCGCAGACGTACCTTCCGCGGCGCCGTTGCGGTCATGGCGCTCACCACGGCCGCCCTGATCGGCACCGCCGGTTCCGCTCTCGCCTGCTACAGCGACGACACCCGCCCGCACCCCACGCCGGGCAAGGCGACCCCGTGCGCCGAGGGCACCTCCCTCGACCAGAAGGACGTCGTCTTCGAGCTGACCAAGAACAACACCCGGCTGAACATCAAGTCGGTCAACGAAGGTGTCACCGTCACCCGCATCGTCGTGGTCGGTGGCAACGACGGCTTCAACGACTACGCCCCGGGCAAGAAGCAGCTCGGCACGAACGCGCCGTGGAACGACCTGCGCGCGCCGTTCAACTACGACCGCAGCCAGCCGAAGATCGACCACTGGTTCCTGTGCGGCAAGAAGACCACGAAGCCGACCGAGACCGTCACGGCTCCGCCGACCAAGCCGACGAAGCCGGCCGAGACCACCAAGCCGAGCGCCCCGGCGACCTCGGACACCTCGGTCGCGCCGACCAGCTCCACCACCACTCCGGCCGCCGTCCCGGCGGGCAACGAGTCGGGCACCGGTGGCGGCCTGGCCAACACCGGTTTCGACAACAGCTGGCTGATCTGGGTCGCCGGCCTGCTGCTGGTGGCCGGTGGCGGTCTGCTCGCGCTGCTGAAGTTCCGCCGCAAGGCTTCCGAGTGAAGCTGAGCTAGTTCCCGGTGAAGGCCCCTCGCTCCGCGCGCGAGGGGCCTTCACCGTTTCGGGGAGAAGTCCCCGAAGAGCGAGCCCTGCTCGCCCCAGGACGGCTTGCCGAGGCCGGCGGCCATCGCGACGGCGTGGTCCCATTCGGCGTCGACGACGTAGTCCTGGTGCTTGAGCACCCCCGGCGCCCACCGGTGCCGCCCGGTCGGGCCGCGCAGCGGGTCCGGCAGCCAGTGGTCGCCACCGAGGATCAGGACGCCGCTGCCGTCGGCCGCCGCCGACACCGGGCCGTGGCCGCCGCCGGGGAGGAACCCGACGCCGTGCAGCCGCCGGTCGGCGACCGAGTGCCGCCAGGTCGTCACGCCGCCGCCGAAGATGTCGGTGCCGCGGCAGAGGGCGCGCCACCGGCCGTCGAGGTCGGCGAAGAGCCGCTCCAGCGCTTCCTGCGGCAGCAACGCCGGGAACGCGCGCTGGTAGCCCCACTGCAGCGGGGAGCCGGCGCTGAGCACGCCGACGCGTTCGAGGTCGGCTTCCGGCAGTTCGGCCGCCAGCCGCGCGGCGGCCATGAGCGTGAGCAGGCTGCCGAGGTTGTAGCCGGAGAGGACCACGCGCGTCCCGGGGTCGGCGAGGTGCTCGCGGGCCCGCGCGGCCAGTTCGGGGACGACCTTGAGCGCGTAGCACGGCGGGACCGTCGGGTGCGCCGCTCGCGGCCAGAAGCACACGAGGTCGGCCAGCGCGCCGAGGTGGCGGCTGCGCTGCGGGGTGCGCGCGGCCGTGTAGACGACGCGCAGCAGGCCCGCGGCCAGCGCGCCGAGCGCGACCACGCCGATCGCGGACAGCGGGCCGAACCAGCCCGGGACCAGCCCGAACCCGAACCGCAGCACCAGCAGGGCCGCGCCGCCGGCGGACATCGCCGACGCCACCGCGAGCGCCAGGTGGTGCAGGTGCCGCCGTTCCCACGCCGACCGCGCCCACGCCGCCGCGGCCTGGGCCTCCTGCCGCCGGTCGTGCTCCATCAGCTCGACGATCTCCGGGACGCCGCGCCGCAGCCGCCGCATCGGGACGGCGACCGCGAAGCCCAGCACGCCGAGCACGGCGGCCAGCGCCAGCCCGGCGCCCCACAGGACCGTGACCAGCAGGTACGTGTCGGGCACCCGCAGGTGCCCGGCGCCGGAAAGGCGTCGGAGGGCTTCGGCGAGGCCGGCGCCGAAGCCGCCGCCCAGCAGCCCGGCCAGCGCGAGCACCGGCGCCGCCGCCCAGCCGCCCATCCACGGCCGCAGCCGCTGCGGCTTGTGCTTCCAGCCGGGCCGCGCCAGCAGGGCGGCCGGGGCGAGGAACAGGGCGAACAGCACCGTGACGGCGACCAGGGCCGCGCCGAGGCCCTCGACGACGCCGTTGGTGCCCGGCAGCGGGCCGGTGCCCGGCCGGAGCCGGACGGCGGCCACGACGACGAGCAGGGTCGCGAACGCGAGCACGCCGGGGCGGGCGAACCGGCCGGTGTCGACGCCGATCGCGGCCGCGACGACGGTGGCGAGCACCACGGCGAGCGTGACGATCCAGGTGACGAGGTCCACGGTGTCACCCGGCACCCGGAAGGGGCCGCCGAGCAGCAGCAACGCGACCGACGCCAGCGCCGCGACGGTGTGCAGGCAGCGCAGCGCCGGCGTCTCCGGGTCCGCGCGCATCCGCAGCGGGCCGCCGGTGAGGTCGCCGTCGGCGTGCACCGCCCAGGTCGCGCTCGAAATCCGGTGCAGGACGAAGATCACGGCGAGCAGCGGCAGCACGCCGACGGCGATCCTCGCGGGCACCGAGCGGGCCGCGTCGGGGACCGCGGGCAGGCAGCCCGAGCCGGGCGCGAGGCACTGCGCGGCGAACAGGTCGAGCGCGATCGCCGCGAGCTGGCCCATCAGCAGCATCGTCAGCAGCAGGGCACCGACGCGCAGCAGGCCGCGGCACACGACGCCGAGGACGCGCGCGAGCCGGCGGTCGGGGACCGGCGGCAGCATCCAGAAGGCGACGTTGGCCAGGGAGAACGGGAACAGCAGCGCCCAGGTGGCCTTCGCGGCGCCGCCGGAGGTCATGCCGTGCCACAGGTAGCCTTCGAGCGTCCGCGGGATCGACCGGCCCAGCGCCGGCAGCACCGGCCCGGGCGCCGGGCGGCGCAGCCGGTCCGCCGGGCGGACCACCCGGCCCAGCCCGTCGCCGGCGACGTCGACGGTCGAAACGGCGTCGAGGAGCGTCTCCCCGCTGGTGCCCACGAGGCCGGCGACGCGGATTTCCACGACGCGGGTGTCGGGGCCGGGCATGGCCACGGTAAGGCCCTCCTAACACTTCTAGGGACAGTCGAGCGGACAACGGTAGTGTTCGTGTGTCATCGAGTCTTGGAGGAATCGCCACTATGACCCCCGAAAGCGTTGCCAAGCGGCACGAGACCCGCAACGGCATCGAGTTCGCCGTCGCCGACCTCGATGCCGCCGAATTCGGCCGCAAGGAGATCCGCCTCGCCGAGCACGAGATGCCCGGACTGATGGCGCTGCGCCGCGAATACGCGGAGGTCTACCCGCTGCGCGGGGCGCGCGTCTCCGGCTCGCTGCACATGACGGTGCAGACCGCGGTGCTGATCGAGACGCTGGTGGCGCTGGGGGCGGAGGTGCGCTGGGCCTCCTGCAACATCTTCTCGACGCAGGACCACGCGGCCGCGGCGGTCGTCGTCGGCCCGCACGGCACGACCCAGGAGCCCAAGGGCGTCCCGGTCTTCGCGTGGAAGGGCGAGTCGCTCGAGGAGTACTGGTGGTGCACCGAGCGGATGCTCACCTGGGACGGCGAGGGCCCGAACATGATCCTCGACGACGGCGGTGACGCCACCATGCTGGTGCACAAGGGCACCGAGTTCGAGAAGACGGGTGTCGTGCCGACCCCGGACGAGAACACCTCGGACGAGTTCCGCGTGTTCCTCGAGCTGCTGCGCGCCTCGGTGGCGGCGGACACGGGCAAGTGGACGAAGATCGGCGAGGGCATCCGCGGCGTCACCGAGGAGACGACGACCGGCGTCCTGCGCCTCTACCAGCTGGCGGCGGCGGGCGAGCTGCTCTTCCCGGCGATCAACGTCAACGACGCGGTGACGAAGTCGAAGTTCGACAACCGCTACGGCATCCGCCACAGCCTGATCGACGGCATCAACCGCGGCACGGACGTGCTGATCGGCGGCAAGGTCGCGGTGGTCTGCGGCTACGGCGACGTCGGCAAGGGCGCGGCGGAGTCCCTGCGCGGCCAGGGTGCGCGCGTGATCGTGACGGAAATCGACCCGATCTGCGCCCTCCAGGCGGCGATGGACGGCTACCAGGTCCGCACGCTGGAGAACGCCCTGCCCGAGGCCGACATCGTCATCACGACGACCGGCAACAAGGACGTCGTGCTGGTCGAGCACATGGCGAAGATGAAGCACCAGGCGATCCTGGGCAACATCGGCCACTTCGACAACGAGCTCGACATGGCCGGCCTGGCGCGTTACCCGGGCATCCGCCGCGTGAACATCAAGCCGCAGGTCGACGAGTGGGTGTTCCCGAACGGCAACACGATCATCGTGTTGTCGGAGGGCCGCCTGCTGAACCTGGGCAACGCGACCGGGCACCCGTCGTTCGTGATGTCGAACAGCTTCTCCAACCAGGTGATCGCGCAGGTCGAGCTGTTCACCAAGCACGAGGAGTACGACAACGAGGTCTTCCGCCTGCCGAAGAAGCTGGACGAAAAGGTGGCGAAGATCCACCTCGACGCCCTCGGCGGCGAGCTGACGAAGCTGACGAAGGCGCAGGCCGAGTACATCGACGTGGACGTCGAGGGCCCGTTCAAGCCGGAGCACTACCGGTACTGAGGTTTTTGCCGGTCAGGGCCGTCCCGGAAGTGTTCGGGGCGGCCCTTTCCGTGCCCCGGACCGCCGTTTCGCGTAGGCTCGGGGCTGTTCTTGGCTTCACGAACCTCACGGCCCGGTAGGTAGTCCGGGCGGTCCGCGCAGGGCTCGTTGTCCCGTTCCGGGAAACCGGTGACGCCAGGCTGATCCGTCACGCCTGGAGGTTTCCCGATGAGCGCGGTGTTCACGCTGTACCACGACGGCCAGTTCTGGGTCGGCGTCTACGAAATCCACGAAGACGGCCTGGTCCGGGCCGCACGGCACGTCTTCGGAACCGAGCCCAACAACGCCGAGCTGGCGGCCTTCGCCGCCGGCCGCGGCTTCGTCCGGCTGGCCGACCAGGCCCGCGAAGCTCCGCCCGTCCCGCTCGCGCAGCGCCTGACGGCCCGGCTCAACGCCAAGCGCCTCGCGAAGCTGGCGAAGAAGGCACAGGACGACTCGGGCATCGGCACGGCCGCGCAACGCGCCCTGCGCGAGACGGTCACCCAGCACGCGGCCGAGAACAAGGCGGCCCGCAAACGCCGCGCCGCGGCCGAAGCCACCCACCGCCGCAGCCTGGCAAAAGCGAAGTCCCGCGCCAAACACCGCGGCCACTAGCGCAAGATGCCCCGCCAATCACGTGAGATGCCCGCCCAGTCACGCGAGATGCCCGCCCAATCACGCGAGATGCCCGCCCAATCACGCGAGCCGACTGTCCAGGTACGCCAACCGACCGTCCGGGTACGCCAACCGACCGTCCAGGTACGCCAACCGACCCGCCAGGTACGCGAGCCGACCGGCCAGGTACGCGAGCTGACCGTGCTCAACCGGGCATCACCCGTGACTAGCGGGGCATCTCGCGTGATTGGCGGGGCATCACGGTGTCAGTTCCACTCCACGGCGACCCCGGCCAAACCCGGTCCGGCGTCGCTGAAGAACGCGCTGCTCACTCCGCCCATGTCGCAGGCCAGTTCCTCCGCGACCACCGGCAGCGCGTCGTCCCGCGCGCGGACCTGCCGCGTGCAGCGGGCCGGCAGTGCGTTCCGGTCGAACCGCAGCTGGACCAGGTAACTCGCGCACCGGTCGCGCAGCATCCGGTAGTACCCGGGCGACGCCGACCCCGAGTCGTCGCGGACCTCGAAGCAGAACACGTGGATGTCGCCCTCGGCGAGCTTGCGGTCGAACAGCAGCTCCGTCGCCATCGTGTCCGCGTCCGGGTTGCGACGCATCCGCCCGACCCGGCAGCCCTCGTCCGTGATCAGCTCGACGTCGTCGATGCGGCAGCCCGGGTCGCCGTTGTACACCGTCAGGTACCGGTCCGGACCGTGGCGGCGCGCGCGTGTCACCAGTCGCGTGCGCAGGCTGACCTGGCGGTGTTCCGCGTCGAACGTGATCGTGTCGTGGACCGACAGCAGCTCGAGGTCCGCGTTGTAGTGGTTCGACGACGGGTACGCGCCCAGCTCGGCCAGCAGGTCCTCGACGATCGACCCCATGTCGCCGGACCGCAGGTCGTGGAACGACGCCGCCGGCTGGTGGCCGCGGCGGACCAGGCGGGGGCCGATCAGCACCACCAGGGCGTCCGCCGGCAGCTGGAGGACCGATTCCAGCGCCCGGACCGCCGGCAGCGCCTTCGGCACCTCGGGCTGACGCAGGCCGCGCTGCCAGTAACTCAGCGTCGACTGTCCGATTTGGACCCCGCGCAGCGCGAGGTGGGCCCGCAGCCGGGCCAGGGAGAGCCCGCGGTAGGCGATCGCGAGCCGCAGGGCGTGGTGGAACTCGCCGGTGCGGAGGGCCTCGGTCAGCTCTTTGGGCAGTTCGGCGACCGATGCCCGGGTCGTGCGGGCGCCATCGATGATCAGTGGGAGGTTCCCGTCTTGTGCCACCGCTCGTCCCTTCACCCGACCAGTGTGTGCGCTGGGCGTGAACACCGCGGAACGTTCACGTTAGCAGCGTAGGGTGGACGTGCCGACCCCCGTTCAGGGTGGTTGGCCTCGTTGAGGTGACTGTTCCGCGTTCCGGCTGTGCCCCGGAACGGTCCGTTCCGCCGGATGGCGTTCTTGCTCCTTGTGACGGCGTTGTTCACCGTTGTGACCACCGCTGGTTCGCCCACGTTCGAGCAGGAGGCCGTCCGTGCTGGTGAAGTCGAGCCAGGTTCACGCCGTACTGGCTTTGAGCCTGCTGTTGTGCCTGGTCGCGCCGGTCACCGCCGGAGCCGCGCCCGGAGTGCCGCCGACGTACCGGAACCAGATCGCGCTGCAGCTCCAGCAGAAGAACCAGTGGTGCTGGGCGAGTTCGGGCGCCACCATCGCCGCCTACCACGGCCTCGCCGTCAGCCAGACGCGGTTCTGTCAGCTCGCTCACAGTGAAGCCGGCGCGGACTGCGCGAACCTCCCCGGCACCCTCGCCGACCCGCAGCGCGCGTTCGCGAAGCTCGGGTTCACTTCGCCGGGCCGCTACCTGGACCGGCGGATCTCCTACGCCGACGTCCGGACGCAGACCGCGGCGGACCGGCCGGTCGAGACCCGCGTCGGCTACCGCTCGGGCGGCGGCCACGCCCACGTCCTCTACGGCTACGACACCCGCGGCGGCTGGGTGTTCTGGGGCGACCCCGGCCCGGCCAAGCGCTACAACTGGTCGACCTACGGCTACTACACGCACAACTCGTCGTTCACCTGGACGCACACGCTCACCGGGATCGCCCGATGAGCAGGCGGGCGCTCGTGCTCGCCGTGCTGACCGGCGCGGCGCTGCTGATGACGGCTCCGGTGTCAGGCGCGGCCCAGGCCGCCGGCATCAGCAGCGCCGACGCCGTGGCCGCGCACACCGCGGCCGCCGGTTTCCAGGACACCTTGACGCGGTTCTTCGCGGCCGCCCCGGACGCGAAGGGGCCGGTGACGGTCGAGATCGCACCGGACGCCTTCCCCGTGTACGAGCTTTCGCCGGACTTCGTCGCGGGCAAGCCCGACGCGGCTCCGGGCGACTTCGCGTACTTCGCGGTTCCCGCGCGAGCCTCCGACGGACGGACCGCGACGCTCTGGTCGGTCCGCGGCGCGGACGGCGCCTGGCAGATCGGCAACATCGCCTCGGGCGACGTCGAAGGCGGGTACGCGCGGAAGCTGCCCGCGGGGGCCCAGCTGCTGCACGAACCGCAGATCGACGCCTGGTACGCGGTCGTCGGCGGTCAGGTCACGTCGCTGGCCGACGGCAAAGCGGTCGCCGGCTACCAGCGGACCGTCGCCGGCCGTTACGCCGACAAGCTCCCCGGCTCGGACTACGCCCGCAACGGCGAGGCCGGCGGCTTCGACGCCACGTCCCAGGTGATGCCCCGCGGCGACGGCGGCCCGGCGCCGGCCGGCCACGACACCGGCTGGGTGCCGCTGCTGATCCTCGTCGGCGTGCTCGCGGTCAGCGGCGCCGGCTACGTGCTCCACCTGCGGCGGAACCCCGCCTAGACGAACCGGCGGGCTCGGCGTCGATCCCCTTCCACCGAGCCCGCCGGTCCACCACCGTTAGGGTGGCGCCCGTGGGTCGACTGGTGGTCATCGAAGGGCTCGACGGCGCGGGCAAGCGCACGCTGGCGGACGGGCTGACGACGGCGCTCGGCGCGAAGGGCGCGAGTGTCGCGTCGCTGGCGTTTCCGCGCTACGGCAAGAGCGTGCACGCGGACCTCGTCCGCGAAGCGCTGCACCGCGGACACGGCGACCTTGCCGACTCGGTGTACGGCATGGCCCTGCTCTACGCGCTGGACCGCAGCGGCGCCGCGGACGAGATCCGCGCGCTGCGGGACGCGCACGACGTCGTCCTGCTCGACCGGTACGTCGCCTCCAACGCCGCGTACGCGGCCGCGCGGCTGCGGCAGGACGCCACCGGCGAAGTCGTGAAGTGGGTGTGGGAGCTGGAGATCGACCGCTTCGGCCTGCCGCGCCCGGACGCGCACCTGCTCCTGCGCGTCGCCCCGGCGGTCGCGGCCGAGCGCGCCGAACGCCGTGCGGAGACCGAAACCGGCCGGGAGCGCGACGCCTTCGAGACCGACGACGGCCTGCAGCGGCGGTGCGCGGCCGTCTACGACGGACTCGCCGCGGCCGGCTGGCTGGCGCCGTGGCACGTCCTGGACGGCGTCGCCGGGGTCGACCTCGAAGCGCTGACGACGTCGCTGCTAGGCGAGTAGCCGCGCCGGGTCGAACTGCGCGATCGGGTGCGGCGTGGCGCCGTCGACCACCAGGTCCGCGAGGATTTCGCCGATCACGGGGGCGAACTTGAAGCCGTGGCCGGAGAACCCGCACGCGAGCACCACCCGTTCCTCGGCCGGGTGCGGGGCGAGCACGAAGCTTTCGTCGGCCGTGTCGGTGTACATGCACGTCGCCGCCCGGAGGAACGCGCCGGGCAGCGTCGGGAGGTGCCGCTTCAGCACCGACGCGATCTCGTGGACCTCGTCGCCCGACACGGTCCGGTCGATGCCGTCGGGAGTGCACGTCCGGCCGCCGCCGTGGAACGCGACCTTCACGCCGTCCGCGGGCGCGTTGTGCGCCGGGAAGCCGTAGAACGTGTAGCCGTCGGCTTCCCAGATGTAGACGGGGTGGTCCCGGAACGGCGCGATCCCGCCCGACGGCGCGAACCAGTACTGCACCTGCCGCCGGACGGTGAAGGCGACGCCGAAGTCGCGCAGCAGCTCGGCGGCCCACGCACCGGGGCACAGCACCAGGCGGTCGGCCGTGTAGTAGCTGTGCGACGTCCCGACGCGCACCCCGCCGGCCATCGTGCTCCAGGTGAACACCTTCTCTTCGTGGTGCAGCTCGGCGCCGCAGCGCGCGGCCAGCTGCAGGTGCGCGGCGACGGTGCCCTCGGGCGACACGAGCCCGGCGCCCGGCTCGTACAACGCGACTTCGTCCGGCGACGGCGCCATGGTCGGGAACCGGCGGCGGATCCCGACCGCGTCCAGCAGTTCGTGCGGGATGCCGAAGGCGCGGGCCGAAGCTGCGCTGCCGGTGATCGTGCGCGAATCCGCCGTGCCGACCATGACGCCGCCGCAGCGGGTGAACAGCCGCCGTCCGCTGTCGCGCTCGAGGCCGTCCCACAGTTCGTGGGCCCGCAGCAGCAGCGGCACGTACTCGGGGCCTTCGAGGTAGGCCTGGCGGGTGATCCGCGAACCGCCGTGGCTCGACCCGCGGTTGTGCACCGGCGCGAACTGGTCGATGCCGAGCACCCGCCGCCCGCGCTGCGCGAGCCGGTACGCCGCGGCGCTGCCCATCCCGCCGAGCCCGACGACGATCACGTCGTAGTGCGTCATGGCACCCTTCCGCAGTTGCGCCTTCGGCAACAACGTGCGTGGTGCGCGACGTGATTGTCAAGCGCGGGCGAAGTCCATGACCCAGTTGGCCTCCCAGGTCCGGCCGCCGTCGGCGGAGAACTCCTGCTCCCAGCGCGGGGTCGCCGTTTCCACGCCCGTCCAGGCGTAGTGCACCTTGATCGGCGCGCCTTCGTGGGTGTCGTCGCCGTAGAAGTCGCCGCGGCCGTCCTCGAAGCGGCCGGCGACCGGCGGCTGCAGCCGCCCGGTCCGGCTGTTGGCCCAGTACAGCGACCATTCCGCACGCTCGACGTCGAAGAGCCGGAGGGTGCAGCCGCGGAATCCGAGGGTGGGGAAGGCGATCTCGTCCGCGTTGCCGCCGCCCTCGAACAGGGACCAGCACGTCGACGTGCCGGGGAAGACCGTCCAGTCGTCGCTGCCGGTCAGGGGCTCGGCGAGCCGCCGGTTCGTCACGGTCCACGAGCCGATGAAGAAGTCGAAGTCGTTCATGAAGACGATCCTGGGGCGCCACCACTGACACCTTCTGTCAGTGGTCTGCGGCAGACTCCGCCGGGTGCGCGCGAGCCGGCTGGTGTCCCTGCTGTTGCTGCTGCAGAACCGCGGGCGGATGAGCGCCGCGCGGCTGGCGGCGGAGCTCGGCGTGACCTCGCGGACCGTCTACCGCGACGTCGAAGCGCTCGCCGCCGCCGGTGTCCCGATCTACGCCGAGACCGGGCCGGACGGCGGCTACCAGCTGATGGACGGCTACCGGACCCGGCTGACCGGCCTGACCGAGGGCGAGGCCGGGTCGCTGTTCCTCACCGGCCTGCCGCAACCGGCCGCCGAGCTCGGGCTGGGCGCCCAGGTGGCCGCCGCCGAGCTCAAGCTGATGGCCGCGCTGCCGACGCCGTACCGCGACGCGTCGGTGCGGATCCGCCAGCGGTTCCACCTCGACGCGCCCGGCTGGTACCGCGAAAGTGACCCCGTGCCTCAGCTGCTCGCGGCCGCCGAAGCGCTGTGGCAGGACCGGGTCGTCGAGATCCGGTACCGCCGCTGGTCGCCGTCGCCGGGGGTGGTGACGCGGCGGCTGCACCCGCTGGGCCTGGTCCTCAAGGCCGGAGTCTGGTATCTCGTGGCCGCCGGACCGCAGCCGCGGACCTACCGCGTCGGCAACATCGCGGAGCTCCGTGCGCTCGACGAGCACTTCGTCCGGCCGGCCGGGTTCGAGCTGGCGGAGTTCTGGCGCGCGCACGTCGAACGGTACGAAGACGGCGACGCCGGCGAGACGGCACTCGTGCGGCTCTCCCCGGCCGGAATCGTTGCCCTGCCGGACATCCTCGGCCCGCGAGCCGCCCGGCTCGCCACCCGCACGCTCGGGCCCGCGGACGCCGAAGGCTGGCAGCGCGCGGAAATCCCGTTGGAGAGCGTGCCGCACGCGGCCGCCGGACTGCTGCGGCTCGGCGCGGACGCGCAGGTGCTGGCCCCCGCGGAACTGGTGGCGCACATGGGAAGCACGATCCGCGCAATGGCGCGGCTGTACCCCTAGTCCCGGAAGTACCCCAGCTGCGCGGAAAGCTCGTCCGCCGACTCGGTCATCGGTTTCACGATCTGCTTCACGCGCTGCTTCGAAAGCCGGTACGACGGCCCGGAAGCGCTCATCGCGGCGACGACGTCCCCGCCCGGGCCGTGGATCGGCACCGCGACGGCGTGCATGCCGAGCTCGAGTTCCTCGTAACACGCCGCGTAGCCGTCCTCGACGACCCGGTCCAGCTCGGTCAGCAGCTCTTCCGGCTCGACCGTCGTGCGCGGGGTGTACTGCTCCAGCTTCCGCTTCAGCACCCGCTTGCGCTCGGTCTCGCCCATGTAGGCCAGCAGGACCTTGCCGCTGGAGGTCGCGTGCAGCGGCGTGCGCTGGCCCGTCCAGTTCTGCGTGGTGATCGCGGCCGAGCCGCGGGCCTGGCTGATGTTGATGGCCACGCCGTCGTCGGCGATGGCGATGTTCACCGTCTCGCCCAGTTCCTCGGCCAGCGCCAGGCAGCTGGTCCGGCCCAGTTTCGCCAGGTCCATCCGGCCGGTCGCGGCGCCGGCCAGCCGGACGACGCCGAACCCGATGGCGTACTTCCCGCGTTCGCCGAGCTGCTCGACCAGGCCTCTCGTCTCCAGGACGCTCAGCAGCCGCGACGCCGTCGACTTGTGGACGCCCAGCTCGCCCGCGATCTCGGTGATGCCGGTTTCGCCGTTGCGCGCGAGCAGCTCCAGCACGCTGATGGCCCGGTCGACCGACTGCACCTGGCTCTGAGTTGCGTTGCCCGGGTCCTGGTTCCGCATAGCGCAACAGTATCCGCTGGGTGGGGTTCCTATCGGCTGAGTGGGCGAATCTCTTGACGGGGAGGCCGTCGAACCCGGATTGTTGCGCAAGAGGCAGAGCGTCTCGCTATGCGCAACATTCACGCACCGTCCCGGCATCCCGTCAGTCGTTCTCCGGAGGCCCCGATGATCCGAGCCTGCGCCGTCGCCGACCTGCCCGTCGGAGAGGCCGTCCGCCTCGACGGCCCCGCTCCGATCGCGGTGTTCCACACCGAGGACGGCTTCTTCGCCGTCGACAACACCTGCACGCACCAGGACGCCTCCCTCGCCGACGGCTGGCTCGAAGGCTGCTTCGTCGAATGCCCGCTGCACGCCTCGCAGTTCGACCTGCGCTCCGGCGCGCCCACCTGCCTGCCGGCGAAGAAGGCGCTGCGGACGCACCGCGTGGTCGTGACCGGCGGCGTCGTGTACGTCGACGCGCCCGTCCCGGCCGTTCCCTGAGCTTTCCTCGCAGGTCCGTGAAGGCCGCGCCGGGGAGACTCCGAGCCTCGCGGCGCGGCCTTCACGGACCGTCCACCGGCACCCGGATGGAGCAGGACGGGGCCGCGATCTTGATCTTTCTGGTGGTCAAACACGCGGGTCGTGCGTGCGGGCGCCGGAACTAGTGCGAATATGTGGACATGAAGGCACGTGTTCTCGTGGTCGACGACGACCCCGCACTCGCGGAGATGCTCACCATCGTGCTCCGTGGGGAGGGGTTCGACACGGCGGTGGTCGCCGACGGCTCGCGCGCGCTGCCCGCGCTGCGTGAGCTGAAACCGGACCTCGTCCTGCTCGACCTGATGCTGCCCGGGATGAACGGGATCGACGTCTGCAAGGCGATCCGCGGCGAGTCCGGGGTGCCGATCGTCATGCTCACCGCCAAGAGCGACACCGTGGACATCGTCCTCGGCCTGGAGTCCGGCGCGGACGACTACGTCGTCAAGCCGTTCAAGCCGAAGGAGCTGGTCGCGCGGGTCCGGGCCCGGATGCGCCGCACCGAGGCCGAGCCCGCGGAGTCGCTCACCATCGGCGACCTGGCGATCGACGTGCCGGGCCACGAGGTCACCCGCGAGGGCAAGGCCATCCCGCTGACCCCGCTGGAGTTCGACCTGCTGGTGGCGCTGGCCCGCAAGCCGCGTCAGGTGTTCACCCGCGAGGTGCTGCTGGAGCAGGTGTGGGGCTACCGCCACGCGGCCGACACCCGGCTGGTGAACGTGCACGTCCAGCGCCTGCGGTCGAAGGTCGAGAAGGACCCCGAGCACCCCGAGGTGGTGTTGACCGTTCGCGGTGTCGGGTACAAGGCCGGCCCGCCGTGACGGGTCGATGACTCTCGCGGCCGGCAGACGGCTTCCCGCGCTCGCGCGTTCGACGGCACGCCTGGTCCGGCGTGTCGTCGTTTTCGCGCGCCGCCGGGCGGTCGCCTTCAACGAGCTGTGGAAGCACTCGCTGCAGTTCCGCGTGACGGTGTCGACGCTGGCGCTGTCGTCGGCCGTGGTCTTCGTGCTCGGCATGGTGCTGCAGAACCAGATCACCGAACGGCTGCTCGACACCAAGCGCGACGCGGCGATCGCGCAGACCCGCGCGGCCGCGGACACCGCGGCCGGTGAGCTGGTCGGCCTCGGCTCCGAGAACGACGAGGCGCTGACGAACCGGCTCGAGAACGCGCTGAAGAAGATCGCGATCACGCCGACCAGCCAGGACGCGGCCGGTTCGGCGGCGGGCACGTTCGTCCCGGTGCTCGCCAGCGGCGGCCGCAACCAGTCCGGCGACCCGGCGTCGGCGGGCCCGTTCGAGAACGTGCCGCCGCGGCTGCGCCAGTTCGTCGAAGCCGACCAGACGAGCTGGCTCGAGCACACCGTCACCGACTCCGGCGGCGGCCGCACGACGTACCTGATCGTCGGCACGCCGCTGAACACCGTGGCCAGCCCGCTGCAGCTGTACCTGCTGTTCCCGCTGACGACCGAGCAGAACACCGTCTCGACCGTGCAGAACACGCTGCTCGTCGGCGGGCTCGTGCTGCTGCTCCTGCTGGCCGGCATCACGAACCTGGTGACGCGGCAGGTGGTCCGGCCGGTCCGCCAGGCCGCCGCGGCGGCCGAGCAGTTCGCCGGCGGCGACCTCGACCAGCGGCTCACCGTGCTCGGCGAGGACGACCTGGCGAAGCTGGCGGTGTCCTACAACGAGATGGCCGCGAGCATCCAGCGCCAGATCCGCCAGCTCGAAGACTTCGGCGGCCTGCAGCGCCGGTTCACCTCCGACGTCTCCCACGAGCTGCGCACCCCGCTGACCACCGTCCGGATGGCCGCGGACGTGCTGCACGCGTCCCGCGAGCAGTTCCCGGCGGGCCTCGCGCGGTCGACCGAGCTGCTGGTCGACGAGCTCGACCGGTTCGAAGCGCTGCTCGGCGACCTGCTGGAGATCAGCAGACTCGACGCCGGTGTCGAAGACCTGTCCGCGGAGTTCATCGACGTCCGCCCGATCGCCACCCGCGCGGTCGAGCAGGTGCGGGTGATCGCCGGCAACGCGGGCAGCTCGGTCGAGCTGGTGCTGCCCGAGGCCGAGGTGATCGCCGAGGTCGACGCCCGGCGCGTCGAGCGGATCCTGCGCAACCTGCTGGCCAACGCGGTCGACCACAGCGAGGGCAAGCCGGTGGTGCTGACGGTCGGGGCGAACGAGACCGCCGTCGCGATCACGGTCCGGGACCACGGCGTCGGCCTGCGGCCGGGCGAGGCGGACCTGGTGTTCAACCGGTTCTGGCGTGCCGACCCGTCGCGCAACCGCCGCACCGGCGGCACCGGCCTCGGCCTGGCGATCAGCCAGGAGGACGCGCGCCTGCACGGCGGCGAGCTCGACGCGTGGGGCGAGCCCGGCCACGGCGCCTGCTTCCGGCTCCTGCTGCCGCGCAGCCAGGAGGTGCCGGCCGGCGACCCGCCGCTGACCCTGCCGCCGCCGGACCGCTTCGCGGCGGAGGTGCCGCTCGGGATCATCGACGTCACGCCGGCGCCCGAGGCGATCTTCGCGGAACGTGAGGGAATCGGTCAGTGATGCAACGCGCTTTTCGGGGGTCCGGGTGGCGAAGCCCCCGGCCCGGGGCGAAGCCCCGGTTGTCACGGCTTTTGCTTTCGGTGCTGTGTTTCGTGTTGCTCGCCGGCTGCGCGAACGTGCCGCTGGAATCGCAGCCGCAGGTGGTGCCCGGCGAGCGTCAGGGGCAGAGCTCCGGTGACGTCGTGCCGGAGCCGCCGCCGGGCATCGACCCGCTGTCGCTCGTGCGCGCGTTCGTCGGGGCGACGCTCAAGCCGGGGCAGAACAACGCCGCCGCCCGCGCCTACCTGGACGAACAGGGCCGGGCGGGCTGGCGGCCGAGCCGCAGCCTGACGATCATCCAGGACACCTTCGGCACGGTCTACGACACGAACCCGCCGCCCGACCCGAACACCCAGGTCGTCAACGTGCGCGGGGTCGATATCGGCTCGCTGGACCAGAACAGCGCGTTCGTGCCGGACCACAGCCCGGCGATGCTCCAGGTGAAGGTGCGCAAGCAGGCGAACGGCCAGTGGCGGATCGTCGACCCGCCGCCGGACCTGTACGCGACCGAGTCCGACTTCAGCGAGAACTACACGCCGGTCCCGATCAGCTTCTACTCGGAGTCGTCGAACACGTTCGTCCCGGACCGGCGGTACGTGGTCGCGAAACCGCAGTCCGGGCTGCCGGGGCGGGTGATGGACCTGCTGGTCAGCGGGCCGTCGACGAGCCTGGCCGGCGCGGTGAAGAACCTGCTCGGCGACCCGATCGAGATCGACACGAACGTCAAGAGCCTCGACGACGGGACGCTGGTGGTGCCGCTGACCGGCCTCACCGGGGTGCCGGACGACATCCGGAACCTGATCGCGGCGCAGATCGTACTGTCGCTGCAGTACGTGACGTCGGCGCGGATCCGCATCCTCGCCGACGGCGCCCCGCTCGTGCCGAACCACCCGGACTGGCGGCTGAACGAGCTGCCGGCGTACGGCGCGTCGCTGTCGATCGGCCAGGAGCTGCTGGGCCTGATGACGGTGGGCGGCCGGGTGCGGTCCCTCGGCGACGGCGCCCCGGTGCCGGGCCCGGCGGGCAACGGCGGCTACGACGTGGTGAACGCGGCCCAGTCGATCGACGGCAAGCGCCTGGCCGTGGTGGAGCGCAGCGGTGGCGGCGTGCGCCTGCGCATCGGCGACCTCGGCCACGACCTGGCGTTGACGACGCTCGGCGGCAGCTCCCTGACCCGCCCGACGTGGCGCCCGGCGACGGGCGAGGTGTGGACGGTGGTCGACGAGCTGACGGTCTGCCGGATGGTCCTCGACCCGAACGGCCACTGGACGGCCCTGCAGGTCAACGCCACGGACCTGACCCAGCAGGGCGGCGTGACGGAGCTCCGGTTCTCCCGCGACGGCGCCCGCGTGGCGGCGGTGATCAAGGGCGAGCTGTGGGTCGCCTCGGTGGTCGTCAACGGCGATTCGGTGTCCCTGCGCGAGCCGCGCCACCTCCAGCAGCACGAGCTGGAGGACGTGGTGGACGTGGACTGGGTCGCCCAGGACGGCCTGGTGGCGGTGACGAAGTCCCCGTCCCAGCCGGTGGTCCGGGTGACGGTGGACGGCCAGCGGATGGACGCGTTCAACAGCAGCAACCTGACCCCGACGGTGCACGGCGTGACGGCGGCCCCCAGCCGTCCGATCGTGGTGGCGGACGCGAACGGCCTCTGGACGGCTTCGGTGCTGGGGGAGGTGTGGCGCCCGCAGGCCCACACTATGAAGGACGCGGATCCGTTCTACCCGGGCTGATGTTTCGCTCGTGTGGGTGACGGCGGGACGGCCGAAACTGTCGGTGCCGGTCGTGACACTGTCCGTGTGTTGAGGAAACTGCTCGATCTGCTGATCCCGGCCCGCTGTGCTGCTTGCGGAGCGCGCGGGGAGCCGTGTTGTGCGCGGTGTGAGGAAGTGTGGGGCGCGGCCAGGGAGGTGGTTCGCGGGCCGACGGCCGGGCTGGTGCGGGTGTTCGCGCTGGGCCGGTACCGGGGTGTGGGGCGGAAGCTGCTGATCGCGTACAAGGAGCGGGGGCGCCGGGATCTGGCGGCGTCGTTGGGGAGGGTGCTGGCGGAGGCCCTGGTGGAGGTGCCGCTGGGCGCGGGTGGGCTCCCTGCTGATGGGTCTCGGTCGAGTCCGGGGCGGGAGGCTGTTCCTGCGGTCCCGGCTTCGGCCGGCCTCCGGTCCGGGTGGGGTCTGGTGGCTCGCGCGATCCGGCTGCGGGCGTGGTGCAACCGGTGGGTTGCTGCGTCGGCGCGGGTCGCGGTTTCGGCCGGTCGACGGCCGTCCGGGCAGGTTCGGGCAGCGCCCGCGGTCCGAGCGCCGAGCGGCCGGTCGGTGGGGTTTCGGGCAGGGCCCGAGCCGCCCCGGGCGTCGAGCGGCCGGTCGGTGGGGTTTCGGGCAGCGCCCGAGTCGCCCCGGGCGTCGAGCAGCTGGTCGGCGGAGTTTCGGGCAGCGCCCGAGCCGCCCCGAGCGGTGGGGTTTCGGGCGGCGCCCGAGCCGCCCCGAGTGTCGAGCAGCCGGTTGGCGGGGATTCGGGCAGGGCCCGAGCCGGCCCGGGCGATATGCCTGGTCCCGGCGCCCAGTCGCCGATCGGCGGCGCGGGTGCGAGGAGGCCCCCACGTCGAGCGGCTGGCCGAGGCCGCGGCGAGCGTCCTGGCGGCGCGGGGCATCGAGGTGACGGTGGCCCCGGCCCTGGAGCTGACCGGCGGCGTCCGGGACGCGGTCGGCCTGAGCCGCGAGCAGCGCACGGCGAACCTCGCGGGGCACATGCGGTTCCGCGAGGCGGGCCGCCCGCCGCCGGGAGTGCCGATCGTGGTGCTGGACGACGTGGTCACCACCGGAGCCACGGCGGCCGCCTGCGTCCGGGCGCTGGCGGCGGCGGGGTTCACGGTCTCCGCCGTCCTGACCCTGCTCGCGGCCGGCTGAACCGGGCGGGCTTCCCGAAGCGAGGGAAGGAGCGATCCATACCGACCACTGTGGCCCCTCGACGGGCGAACCGCACGCCGGGCGATCATGGAACGGCCGCCCCGGAACCCGGCCGCCGTGCTCCGGCCGAGCCCGGCTGCGCTGCCGCGGTTGCCCGTCGCCCGGTGGCACCCGGAAAGCCATTCCCGGTGATCTACGAAAGCCGTGGTACCGGTTCCGCACCCACCCTCACGAAATTCCCCGCGGACCGATCCCCGCCCAGGTCGAGCGCACAATCCGGCCCCACCCGCGCGCCCGGGTGACCCCGCATCACCTACACGAGTGACATCAACCGGGAACGCGAACGGACCGGCGCCCGTTGTCCGGGCATGAGGGTGCCGATCACGATCACTCGGCCGCCACACCACTCCACCGGGGTGGCGGCTGCGGGAGACGGGGCTGTCACCCTCGGCGTCCACCAGCACACAGCGATGCGCCGTCCGTGTGAAAGCGCGATGATCTCGGCGCGTCCGACCAGCGGGTGTTTTGTGGTGCCCGCCCCGCGATCACTGCGCGGGGTGACGGAGTCCCATCCCCTGACATCCCCCGGCTCGGGGGCTGTTGTAACGGGCGTGAGGAAGCTAACGTGCTCCGCAATCAGCAATCCCCGCAGGCAGGGAGGTGACGAGCCCATGTCCCTGGCGCCGGAGGTGCGCTGAGTCCGCGCTCGGTCATCGGCACGAGACGTCGTGAACCGTTCCCGAGTTCCTTCTCAGCCCGCGATCCGGGCTTCCGTCCCCGCAATACCGGCGCCGTGTGTGAACACAACAGCTCGCAGTCATCTCAGCGAGGGAGGTCGTGTATGGACATCGTCGTTAAGGGCCGCAACGTGGAGGTGCCCGACCACTATCGGGCACTCGTCAGCGAAAAGCTGGCCCGCCTCGAGCGCTACGACAGGAAAGTCATCCGGTACGACGTGGAACTGTTCCACGAACCCAACCGACGCCAGGCCAAGAGCTGCCAGCGCGTCGAAATCACCGGAAAGGGGCGAGGCCCGGCCGTACGCGCCGAAGCGTGTGCTGCCGACTTCTACGCGGCGCTCGATTCCGCAGTCACGAAGCTCGAAAACCGGCTGCGGAGGACACACGACCGGAGGCGCGTTCACTACGGGCGCAGCCGCCCGGAATCGGTCGCCGAGGCGACCTCGGCACTGCCGGGTGGTGGATCCCCGGCCGCAGCCAGTCCCGCCGCGCGTACCGCGGTGTTGGACGCACCCGAAGCCGAGCCGCAGCCGAACGGCTTCGCGAGTGCCGAAGAATTCCACCTGCCCCAGCAGCAGAGCTGGGCCGACGACGACCTGGGTCACCAGCCCGGCCGCGTCGTTCGCGAGAAGCAGCACACCGCGGAACCCATGACGGTGGACCAGGCTCTCTACGAGATGGAGCTGGTCGGCCACGACTTCTACCTCTTCAACGACTCCGAAGCGGGCCGGCCCAGCGTGGTCTACCGGCGGAAAGGCTTCGACTACGGCGTGATCCGGCTCGGCTGAGCCGAGCCGAAGGGAGGTCTGCCGGAGGGTCCGCACGCGCTCGCGTGCGGGCCCTCCGCATGTCAGGACGTACGGCGTGTGCACACGGGCGCCCCCGTTCCCTACGATGGGGGTGGGAAGGTGGCGCCGAACACGGCCGCCACCGCGGGAGAACCTGCCCGGGACCGGCCTGGGCGTGCTCATATTCAGCTAGTGAGGTCGACCGGATGGTGCTGAACCGCCTGCTCCGCGCGGGTGAGGGCAAGATGGTGAAGCGGCTGCGCAACATCGCCGATCACATCAACACCCTCGAAGACGACGTCAAGGACCTGACCGACGCCGAGCTGCGGGCCAAGACCGAGGAGTTCCGCAAGCGGAACAGCGACGGCGAGTCCCTCGACGAGCTGCTGCCGGAGGCCTTCGCGGTCGTCCGGGAAGCGGCCAAGCGGGTGCTCGGCCAGCGGCACTTCGACGTCCAGCTGATGGGCGGCGCGGCCCTGCACCTCGGCCAGGTCGCCGAGATGAAGACCGGTGAAGGCAAGACGCTCACCTGCGTCCTCCCGGCCTACCTGAACGCGATCCCCGGCAAGGGCGTCCACGTCGTCACGACGAACGACTACCTGGCCAAGCGCGACTCGGAGTGGATGGGCCGCATCCACCGCTTCCTCGGGCTCGAGGTCGGCGTCATCCTGTCGGAGCAGCAGCCGGACGTGCGGCGCGCTCAGTACAACGCCGACATCACCTACGGCACGAACAACGAGTTCGGCTTCGACTACCTGCGCGACAACATGGCGTGGAGCCTCGACGACTGCGTGCAGCGCGGGCACTACTTCGCCGTCGTCGACGAGGTGGACTCGATCCTCATCGACGAGGCCCGGACGCCGCTGATCATCTCCGGCCCGGCCGACCAGTCGTCGCGCTGGTACGTCGAGTTCGCCCGGCTCGCCCCGCTGATGAACGGCATCGACACCACCACCATGGGGTCGCGCGAGCGGGTCGAGAAGACGAACCTGATCAACTCGAAGTACCACTACGAGGTCGACGTCCGGAAGCGCACGGTGGCCGTCACCGAGAAGGGCGTCCGGTTCGTCGAGGACCAGCTCGGCATCGACAACCTGTACGAGGCCGCGAACACCCCGCTGGTCGGGTACCTGAACAACGCGCTGAAGGTCCAGGAGCTCTTCCACCGCGACAAGGACTACATCGTCCGCAACGGCGAAGTCATGATCGTCGACGAGTTCACCGGGCGCATCCTGCACGGCCGCCGCTACAACGAGGGCATGCACCAGGCGATCGAGGCCAAGGAAAAGGTCGAGATCAAGGCCGAGAACCAGACCCTCGCGACGATCACGCTGCAGAACTACTTCCGCCTCTACGAGAAGCTGTCCGGCATGACCGGTACGGCCGAAACCGAGGCCGCGGAATTCCACCAGACCTACAAGCTGGGTGTGGTGCCGATCCCGACGAACCGGCCGATGATCCGCGTCGACCAGGCGGACCTGATCTACAAGACTGAAGACGCGAAGTACGAGGCGGTCGCCGAGGACATCGCCGAGCGGCACGAGAAGGGCCAGCCGGTCCTGGTCGGCACGACCAGCGTCGAGAAGTCCGAGCGCCTGTCGAAGCTGCTGGTGAAGCTGAGCGTCCCGCACGAGGTGCTGAACGCGAAGCACCACGACCGCGAGGCCCTGATCGTCGCGCGCGCGGGCCAGAAGGGCGCCGTCACGGTCGCCACGAACATGGCCGGCCGCGGTACCGACATCGTGCTCGGCGGCAACCCCGACCTGATCGCCGACCAGGTGCTGCGCGAGCGCGGCCTGGACCCGGTCGAGCACTCGGAGGAGTACGAGGCCGCCTGGCCCGAGGTCCTCGAGCAGGTCAAGGCCGAGTCGAAGGCCGAGGGCGAAGAGGTCCGCGAGGCCGGTGGCCTGTACGTCCTGGGCACCGAGCGGCACGAGTCGCGCCGCATCGACAACCAGCTCCGCGGCCGCTCCGGCCGGCAGGGCGACCCGGGCGAGTCCCGCTTCTACCTGTCGCTCGGTGACGAGCTCATGCGTCGCTTCAACGCGACGATGGTCGAGCGCGTCATGACCACCATGCGGCTGCCCGACGACGTGCCGATCGAGCACAAGATGGTCTCCAAGGCCATCAAGAGCGCGCAGACCCAGGTCGAGCAGATCAACATGGAGCAGCGCAAGGACGTCCTCAAGTACGACGAGGTCATGAACGAGCAGCGCAAGGTGATCTACGCCGAGCGCCACCGCGTCCTGGCCGGCGAAAACCTGCGCGACCAGATCGAGGGCATGCTCGTCGACGTCGTCAACGCCTATGTGGACGGCGCGACGGCCAACGGCTACGCCGAGGACTGGGACCACGAGAAGCTGTGGTCGGCGCTGAAGCAGCTGTACCCGGTCAGCCTCGACTGGGACGACCTCATGGAGGACGGCGACCTCGACGAGAGCACCCTGCGCGACGCACTGGTCCAGGACGCCCGCGACGCCTACGACAAGCGCGAAGCGGAGATCAACGCGCTCGTCGGCCCGGAGGGCATGCGGACCCTGGAGCACCAGGTGATGCTGACCGTCCTCGACCGCAAGTGGCGCGAGCACCTGTACGAAATGGACTACCTCAAGCAGGGCATCGGCATGCGGGCGCTGGCGCAGCGCGACCCGCTGATCGAGTACCAGCGCGAGGGCTTCGACATGTTCCGCGCGATGCTGGACTCGCTGAAGGAGGAGGCCGTCGGCTTCCTGTTCAACCTGCAGGTCGAGCGCGCGGAGGCCCCGCCGGCCGAGGCCGCTTCGGCGCTTCCCACGGGCGTGCCGGCGGGCAACGGCCAGGCGACGGAGGGCCGCCACGCGCGTCCGGCCCCGCCGCAGCCGCCGACGACGGACACCGAGTCGGTCCCGGCCGCCCTGCGCGGCAAGGGCCTCGGCGGCGGCGGTCAGCCGTCGGGCATGATGCTGTCCGGCCCGGGCGAGGGCGGCGAGGTCGAGTCCCACGTCGAGGGCGCAGATCGCCCCGCGGCGGCCGGCGGCGCCGGTGGCACCCGCCGTGACCGTCGCGCCGCCCAGCGCGACGCGGCGAAGAAGGGCAAGAAGGGCCCACGTCGCTGACAGACGACGAACGGGGCGCGCGGCTGGTCCGCGCGCCCCGTTTTCGTACCCGGACGTGCTACCGCCCGCCCGTCCGCTCAGGACACGCCGGCGCCGAAGAGAACCGCGCCGCACCGATGTGGACGATGCGGCGCGTTCCCGCGCTGCGGTGACGGGCGCACTTCCCGGTCAGGATCGTCGGCGGTGAGCGAGCACCGCACACCCGCTTCACGCTGCCCGCCGGCTCGGGTTGGTCGCCTGCTGCGGCCGCAGCAGCGCGAACCGCTCGCAGCGCCAGCCCGTCGGCGTGCGGGTGAAGCGGGCCGCCAGTGCGATCGACCGGCCGTCCGCCTCCACGCGGGCGCACGCCTCCAGCACGTCCGGCGCGGGCGTGCACGTGTGGATCGTCTGCGTCCGGTGCCGTGGCCTCGGCAGGCGTGGCCCGCTGAGACCCGCGTAGACCTCCGGCGCCACCAGCGCCCGCACCTGCGCCGCCGGGCGGCGGCCGTCGTACGCCTCCAGCAGCATGTTCAGCAGGTGGCCCACCTCACCCGCGTCGAGCTGCCGCGGCGCCGGCCACCGGCCGCCGCGGCGGTGTTCCCACGGGGTCACCGATTGTTCTGCGAGGCGTGGCACTTCGTAGTCGGCCAGCGTCCGCAACCGATGTTCCTCGATCATTTTCCTCCCCTCCCTGACTCGGCATTTCGCCGTCTGCACCGGGTTAGAGGGGGAACAGGCCGAAAAGGACACCGGAATCGCTCGATCCGGGCCAGAACCGGGGAAGACGTGGATTACCGGCGGCCGATGCGGTAAGTCCGAGCGGCGTTGTTGCGCACTGCGAGACACCGCGTTGCCGCCCCGGCTATGGTGTGCCGGGTGCTGAAAGGGCTATTGGTCGATTTCGCCGGAGTTCTCACCGATCCCGACGCAGGCCGGTTCTACGACTATCTGGCGGCCGCCCGCGAGCGCGGCGTCCGCACCGCGCTCCTGTCCAACGCCCCCGGGGCGTCGGACGAGGTCAAGAACACGATGTTCGACTATTTCGACGCACTGGTGTTTTCCGGCGAGGTCGGCGTGGCCAAGCCGGACCCGGCGGTCTACCTGATCGCGGCCGACCGGCTCGGCCTGCCCGCGGCGCGCTGCGCGTTCGTGGACGACTCCGCGACGAACATCCGCGGCGCCGTCCAGGCGGGCATGGTCGGGGTGCAGCACCGGTCGGTCGGGGAGACGCTGGAGGAGCTCGCGGTGCTGTTCCCCGCCGGGTGAGGGTCAGCGCGCGCGGCGGACCAGCTCGAACGCCAGCACCGCGGCGGCGGCCGAGACGTTCAGCGACTCGGCGTCACCCGGCATCGGGATCGACAGCCACTCCGTGACGAGCTCGCCGACCTCCGGCCCGACCCCGGCCGTCTCGCCGCCGAGCACGAACGCCGCGCGCTGCGGCAGGTCGACGTCGAACACCGTCGTGCGAGCCGACGCGCCCAGCGCGTACACGCCGTAGCCGGCTTCGGAGAGCAGTTCCGCGGCTTCCCGCGCCGACCCGCAGCGCAGCACCGGCGCGCGGAACGCCACGCCGGCCGACGCCTTGACGACCATCGGGTCCAGCGCCGCGACGCCGCGCCGGGGCACGATCACGCCGTCCAGCCCGGCCGCGGTCGCCGTCCGCAGGATCATGCCGACGTTCGCCGGCGTGGTGATGCCGTCCAGCAGCAGCACCCGCGACGGCGGCCGCCGGTCGGCCAGCGCGGCGGAAAGCGCTCGCATCCGCGGCGCGACGACGTCGGCGAGCACGCCCTGGTCCTGCTTGCCGTTGCCGGCGAGCACCTTGACCCGGTGCTCGCTGGCCCGCTGCACCGGCACGCCGGCGGCCTTCGCCGCGCGCTGGATCTCCGCCGCGCCGGGGCCGCGGGCGGTGTCGGCGAGGATCACCTTGTCCACGCGCAGGCCGGCGTCCGCCAGCGCCTCGAGCACCGGCTTCCGGCCGTAGACGGTCAGGAAGCGGTCCTTCGGCGAGATAGTCGACTCATCACCCACACCCGGCAGTCTCGCACTGTGTAAGGATCGGCTCATGCCCGACCGCCTTTCCGCGCTGGACGCCTCGTTCCTCTACGTCGAGGACCACGCGACGCCGATGCACGTCGGCGGGGTGGCGATCTTCGAGCGGCCGCGGTCCGGGTTCGGCTACGCGCAGCTGGTCGACCTGATCGGCGGGCGGCTGGCGTACCTGCCGCGGTACCGGCAGCGGGTGCTCGAGGTGCCCGGTCACCTGGCGCGGCCGGTGTGGGTGGACGACGTCGACTTCGACCTCAACTACCACGTCCGGCGCTCGGCGCTGCCCCAGCCGGGCAGCGACGAGCAGCTGTTCGACCTGGTCGCGCGGCTGATGTCGCGGCGGCTGGCGCCGGAGCGGCCGCTCTGGGAGGCGTACTTCATCGAGGGCCTGGCCGGCGACCGGGTGGCGCTGGTGACGAAGACCCACCAGTCCGTTGTGGACGGTGTCGGCACGATCGACCTCGGCCAGCTCATCCTGGACGCGACGCCGGGCGAGTCGGAGCCGTTCGAGGACATCTGGACCCCGCGCCGCGAGCCGAGCCGCACCCAGCTGGTGCTGGACGCGATCAGCGAAGGCGTCCAGCGGCCGGGCGAGGTGGTGGAGAACGTCCGGTCGGCGGCGAACGACGCGTTCGCGGCGGCGGGCAAGTTCGCCGAGACGGTCGGCGGGGTGGCCTCGACGCTGCGGACGCTGGTGAGCCCGGCACCGCCGGGGCCGCTGAACGTCCGGGTGTCGGGCGGCCGCGTGTTCGCGGTGGTGCGCACGCGGCTGGAGGACTTCCGCAAGATCCGCGCGGCGCACGGCGGCACGGTCAACGACGTCGTCCTCGCCGCCATCACGGGCGCGCTGCGCGAGTGGCTGCTGTCGCGCGAGGAGCAGCTGACGCCGAACACGACGATCCGCGCGCTGGTGCCGCTGGCGGTGCGCGACGCCGAGACGGCGGAGTTTTCGACGCCGGGCCTGGTCGGCAACCAGGTGGCGGCGTACCTGGTGGACCTGCCGGTCGGCGAGCCGAACCCGGTCCTGCGGCTGCAGCACATCGGCCACGCCATGGCCGAGCACCTCGATTCGGGCCGTTCGGTGGCGGCGCGCGGCCTGCTCAAGGTGGGCGGGTTCGCCCCGGCTACGCTCCACTCCCTCGGCGCACGGGCGGCGGGGTCGCTGTCCGGGCGCATCTTCAACGTCATGGTGACGAATTCACCGGGCCCGCAGGTGCCGATGTACGCGGGAGAGGCCAGACTGGTCGAGATGTTCCCGGTGATGCCGTTGATGCGCACGCAGGCGCTGGCGATCGGGGTGACGTCCTACCACGGCGGCGTCTACTTCGGACTCAACGGCGACCGCAAGGCCGCGTTCGACGTGGACCTGGTGGCCGGGATGATCGAAGAGTCCTTGGAAGAACTGAAGGGTGCGCACTGGTGAGGGTCTATCTGCCTGCGACCATCGCGATGCTTCGCGAACTCGAGTCGTCGGGGGAGTTCCGCGCCCGCAGCGGCACGGCGTTCGCGCTGACACCGGCGTTGCGAGAGGCGTACGTGAGCGGTTCGGACGAGGAACTGGAGTACGCGGCGTTGCTGGACGCGGCCCGGGCCTCCCTGCGCCTGATCGCGGCGGAGGAGAAGGGCGAGCCGCGCCGCGTGGTGGTGTCGGCGGACGTGGCGGGCGTGACGTTGCGCCCGGACCTGGACGCCCCGGTGGTCCGCATCGGCGGCCCGATCCCGTTTTCCGCGGTGGCGGCGATCCACGTGGACGCCCCGGAGGCGGCGGAAGCGGTGTCCGCGGCCGCGGCGGTGATCGATGCGGCGGACCTGGGGGATCCGGACGCGGAGTTCACCCTGGGGGATGCCGAGGACCACGAGCTGGCCTGGTACGCGCCGCAGGAACTGCCGTTCCTGCTGGAGCTGCTCTGAGTTGTCCACAGGTGGAGTTGCCTGTGGACAAGTCTCCGATCACCGGTGCGCCGCAGGCATCCCCTCCGGACGGGACAGCGGGCGGGAACGTGACTACCCCACTTCACCCGCCGGTGGCGGCTGGATGTCGGCCGGCGTGCCCCAGTCCGAATACCGCGTGGTGATGCGCGCTTCCGCTCCCGGCAGGATCGGCGACAGGTCCAGGACGATCTGCAACGGCCGGTGCGTGTCATCGAGCCACAGCTCCACCGGGAACTTGCCGCTCGCCGCGTCCGCGGGCAGGCCCGCCGGCAGGTCGGTGCCCAGGCGGGCCAGGTCGAGGTCGACGCGGTAATGCTCCGCCGCCACCCCGTTCAGCCGGCCGCGTTCCGCCGCGACGATCGTGCCCGCCGTCCGGATCTCGCCCAGCGTGTGCGCCGGGTCGTTCTGCGTGGTCAGCTGGGTGAGGGTGGCGCCGAGGACCTGGGAAAACGGGTCCGTGCCGTCCGCCGCCACCACGATCCACGGCTTTCCCGCGCCGACCTCGTCTCGCGAGCCTTCCGGCACCTTCGCGTACAGCTTGCCGGCCACCGCCCGCAGCTCCATCGGCTCGCCGAGGAAGTCCGTCGTCATCACCTGGGCCGTTCCGCCCGCGCCGAACCGCGCCTGGCCCTGGCCCTTCGACCGGACCGAGCCGACCGCGACGTCCGTACCGAACTTCGCCGAGCCGCCGCTCGCCGTGGCCGCCGTGGCGGCGTCGGCCAGTGCCCGCGCGTCGTCGAACGCCGGTGGTCGCGGCGGGTCGGAACACGCGCCGGCGAGCAGGACAGCCAGCAGCACCACGGCGGCTTTGCGCATGGCGACAACAAAAACACAGCGGCTCCCCCGAACCCGTTCGGGGGAGCCGCCGCTACTCAACGTCGTCCGGTCAGCGACCGGCCTTCTTCATCAGCTCGCCGAGGTCGACGACCTGGTCGGCCGGCGGGGCCGTCACGTCGACCTGGGTGCCCCAGTCGGTGTACTTCATCGTGAACTTCGCGTCGCCGGCCGGCGCGCCCAGCGCCTGCATCATCGGGCCCTGGTCCATGGTGACCTGCACCGGCAGGTTGTCCTTGTTCAGCCACAGCTCGGCCGGGATCTTGATGTCCTTGCCCTTGAGCATTTCGGTGAGCTTGTCGCGCGCCGCGGCCGGCACCTGGCCGGTGAACTGGTCCACGGCCTTCGCGACGTCGAGCTCCACCTTGTAGTGGTTGACCTGCTCGCCGTTCAGCTCGGTCTGGTCGGACGAGAGGATCCGGCCGGTCTTGGAGATCTGGTCGAGCATCTTGCCCGGGTCGCTCTGCTCCGCCGACTGCGACAGCGCGCCGCCCAGCGCCTGCGAGACCGGGTCCGTGCCGTCGGCCGAGATCTTGGCCCACGCCTTGTCGGTGCCCATCTGCTTCTGCTCTTCGGCGGGCAGCTTGATGTACATGACCTTGTCGACCATGCGCATCTCGGTGGTCTGGCCGGCCGCGGTGCTCGTCATGGAGAACGTCGTGTTCGCGCCGTCGAACGCCATCGCGCCGGTCGCGGTCATCGACTGGCCGCCGGCCGCGCCTTCCATGGTGAACTTCGCCGACTTGGACTTCTCGGTGCCCTGCTTGGACGCCGACGCCAGCTGGATCGCGTCGGTGAACGGGGAGGCGAGTCCCTTGCTGCCGCCGTCGGTCTGGGACTGGCTGCCCGCGGCGGCCGGCTGGGCCGTGCCGGCGGTGCCGCTGCACGCCGTCAGCGTCAGCGCCAGCACGGCGGCGCTCGCGGCGACCAGGGTGGTCTTGCGCATCGAATTCCCCTCAGAGTCGGATGGGTCCGCTCGGCATATCGCCCGAACGGGCGAATAATTACAGCTATGACGGTGACGACCCGTCAGCGGTTCCCGGTTGTCTCAGGATTCTGTGGTGCGGGTCACATCATGTCCGCCGCGCGAGGCCAGCAGGCGCCGCAGCGACGCGAGCCGCTCGGGGCTCGCCGTGCCTTCGGTGACGACGACGTCGAGCGCGCAGTCCGGGTCCTCGGGCGCGCCCAGGTGCCCGCAGCCCGACGGGCACTCCTCGGCGGCTTCGGCGAACTCCTCGAAGGCGTCCACGATGTCGTCCGCGGTGACGTGGGCCAGCCCGAACGACCGCACGCCCGGCGTGTCGATGACCCAGCCGCCGTCGGGCAGCGGCAGCGCCACCGCCGCGACGGACGTGTGCCGCCCCTTGCCGACCGCGCTCACCACGCCGGTGGCCAGTTCGGCGTCCGGCACCAGGCGGTTGACCAGGGTGGACTTGCCGACGCCGGAGTGCCCGACCAGCGCCGTCACGCGGTCCTTCAGCATGTCGGCGAGGCCCTCGGGCTCCTCGTCGAAGCGCGTGACGATGGCCGGGATGTCGAGGCCCGCATAGCCCGCCAGGAGCTCGTCCGGGCTGGCCAGGTCGGCCTTTGTCAGGCACAGGACCGGCTCGACGCCGCCCGCGTAGCAGGCGACGATGCAGCGGTCGATGAAGCCGGTGCGCGGCGGCGGGTCGGCCAGCGCGGTGACGATCAGCAGGCGCTCGGCGTTGGCGACGACCAGCCGCTCGTACGGGTCGGTGTCGTCGGCCGTGCGCAGCAGCGAACTGCTGCGGTCGTCGACCCGGACGATCCGGGCGAGCGTGTCCGGCTTGCCGGAGACGTCCCCGACGATGCCGACCCGGTCGCCGACGACCACCGGCGTCCGGCCCATCTCGCGGGCCCGCATCGCCGTGACGATCCGGCCGGGATCGGCGTCGATCGCGCAGGTCCAGCGGCCGCGGTCCTTGCCGACGACCATGGCCGTGACGGCGTCGGCGTGCTCGGGACGGCGCTTGCTGCGGGGCCGGCTGCCCTTGCCCGGACGCACGCGGACGTCGGTCTCGTCCAGCTTGCTCCAGTCGTTGCGCGCCAAACCCTCGTCCTCTCGTGCGCCGGTGCCCACCCGAATGATCCCACGTCGCTCGCCAGGGCCCTGGCCAGCGTGTAACGATGGCCCGACCCGGTAAGAGGAGGCGCTCATGTGCGGCCGCTACGCCGCCACGAAGGACCCGGCGAAGCTGATCGAGGAGTTCGACGCGATCGACCTCACCGAGGGGCACGCGCGCGCCGACCACAACGTCGCGCCGACGAAGAACGTGGTCACGGTCGTGCAGCGGCACCCGCGTGACGAAGACGGTCAGGTCCTCGAAGACGAGCCCGCCGAGCGCTCGCTGCGGATGATGAAGTGGGGCCTGGTGCCGTTCTGGGCCAAGGACCCGTCGGTCGGCTCGCGGATGATCAACACCCGCGCCGAAACGGCGGCGGAAAAGCCCGCCTTCCGCCGCGCGCTGGTTTCGCGCCGCTGCCTGGTGCCGGCCGACGGCTGGTTCGAATGGCGCCGCACCGAAAAGGAGAAGGAGCCGTTCTACATGACGTCTCCCGACGGTTCGTCGATCGCGTTCGGCGGCATCTGGGAGACCTGGCGGCCGAAGGACGACGACAACGCTTCGCCGCTGATCACGTTCTCGATCATCACGACCGACGCGGCGGGCCAGCTCACCGACGTCCACCACCGGATGCCGCTGATCGTGCCGCGCTCGCACTGGGACGGCTGGCTGGACCCGGACCGCGAAGACGTCACGGACCTGCTGGTCCCGACGCCGGACGACATCGTGGCGTCGCTGGAGCTGCGGCCGATCTCGACCCGGGTGAACAACGTCCGCAACAACGGTCCCGAGCTGCTGGAGCGCGTCGACCCGGCGCACGAAGGCGTCCTGTTCGACATGCCGAAGTCATGACGGCGATCCCGGTCGAGACGGCCTACGGCCCGGCGCGGGTCTACCTGCACTGCGCCGAGGAGGGCACGGCGGTCCTGATGCTCGGCCACGGCGCGGGCGGCGGCCTCGGCGCGAAGGACCTGGTGGAGGTGACCCGCGCGGCCCAGACGGCGGGCGTGCACGTGGCCCTGGTGGAGCAGCCGTACCGGGTGGCGGGCCGCCGCGCCCCGGCCCCGGCGAACCAGCTGGACACGGCCTGGCTGACGGTGGCGGACGAGCTGTCGGAGCGCTTCGACGGCCTCCCGTTCGTGTTCGGCGGCCGTTCGTCGGGAGCCCGGGTGGCCTGCCGGACGGCCGCGGCCGGGCAAGCGGTCGCGGTGCTGTGCCTGGCGTTCCCGGAGCACCCGCCGGGCAAGCCGGAGAAGACGCGCCAGCCGGAGCTGGACTCGGTCGAGGTCCCGGTCCTGGTGGTACAGGGGTCACGAGACCCGTTCGGCCGCCCGGCAGCGGGACCGCACCACGAGATCGTCGTGGTGGACGGCGACCACAATCTGTCAGCGGACCTGGAGTCGGTTTCACGGGCGGCGACGGAGTGGCTTTCGCGAGTACTGCGGCCGCTGGCCTGAACCCGCAGGTCAGGCCGCGATCGAAGCCACCACGGCCCCGGTCAGCCGGATCAGGTCGCCCGGTGCCACCTCGACCTCCAGCCCCCGGCGGCCGGCCGAACAGAACACCGTCTCGAACGTCGAAGCCGACGCGTCGATCACCACCGGTAGCCGGCTCCGGTGGCCCAGTGGCGAGATTCCGCCCAGCACGTACCCCGTCGCCCGCTGGGCCGCCGCCGGGTCCGCCATCTTCGCCTTCTTGCCGCCCGCCGCGGCCGCCAGGGCCTTCAGGTCCAGGTGGCCCGTGACCGGCACCACCCCGACCACCAGCCGGCCGTCCACCTCCGCCACCAGCGTCTTGAACACCCGCGCGCGGTCCAGCCCGAGCGCCTCCACCGCCTCCAGCCCGTACGACTCCGCGCGCGGGTCATGGTCGTACGCGTGCAGGTGGTGCGCCACTTTCTGCTTCGCCAACAGTGCCGTCGCCGGGGTGCCCTTGCCAGCCATGGCGGAAGTGTAGGGAATGCCCGATCCCCCCGATCGGTTGTACGGGACGTGACACCAACGCTCGCCACCACACGCTCACGCAGCAGCCGCCGCCGTCCCGAGGCACCGGCGAACCGCGGCGTGCCCGGTCCCCGCGTAAACTCGGGTCCGCCGTATGCGCGCACGCGCATCGACGCCGAGCGGGAAGGGAACGGTTTGCCGAGCACGCAGAACTCAGCGCCGGAAGAAGCGACCGAGGCCGAGCGCGCCGAGCGTTTCGAGCGGGACGCGATGCCGCTGCTCGACCAGCTGTACTCGGCCGCGATGCGGATGACCCGCAACCCCGCCGATGCCGAGGACCTGGTCCAGGAGACCTACCTGAAGGCGTATGCCGCCTTCGCGTCCTTCAAGGCCGGCACGAACCTCAAGGCCTGGATGTACCGCATCCTGACCAACACCTACATCAACGGCTACCGCAAGCGGCAGCGGCAGCCCGTGCAGGCGCCGACCGAGGAGATCACCGACTGGCAGATCGCCAAGGCGGAGAGCCACACCTCCAGCGGGCTGCGGTCGGCCGAGGTCGAGGCGATGGACAACCTCCCCGACACCGACGTCAAGGCCGCCCTGCAGAAGCTGCCCGAGGAGTTCCGGCTGGCCGTCTACCTGGCCGACGTCGAGGGCTTCGCGTACAAGGAGATCGCCGAGATCATGGACACGCCCATCGGCACCGTGATGTCCCGCCTGCACCGCGGCCGCGCCCAGCTGCGCGACCTGCTCGCCGACGTCGCCCGGGAGCGCGGCTTCATCCGGGCGGCCAAGGAAGAGGTGGCGGGGCGATGAGCGACATGTGCGAGGGCGCGTCCGACAAGGTCCGCTGCGAAGAGGCGCTCGCCGACATCTACCTGCTGCTCGACCGCGAATGCAGCCCCGAGCGGGACGCCGCCCTGCGCGCCCACATCGACGACTGCCCGCCGTGCCTCGAGGAGTACGGCATCGACGAGCACCTCAAGCAGCTGCTGGCCCGCAAGTGCGGCGGCGACCACGCCCCGGCCGAGCTGAAGAGCCGGCTGCGCGCGTCGATCCGCCAGACCGTCGCCACCCGGGGCGGGGTCACCGTGGAACGCACCGAGATCACCCTCGAGCAGCGCTCCGAATAACGCGTCCGAGCACGACAAAGGCCCCCGCACGATCGTGTGGGGGCCTTTTGCGTGCCGGCGCCGGCTCAGGAGTTGGGCTTACCGCCGTGGTTCGCGGCGTTCTTCTTCCGGCTGCGACGCTTGCGGGCGCGCTTCGACATGTTCACTCCTCGTCGTCAAAGCTGGTCAACCTCTCAAGTGTGTCATGACGTCCCGCTCTGGTTGGATGGGGTGCGTGTCCACGCTCGCCGAACTGCTCGCCGACAACACCGGCCTCCCCGGTGAGGCGGCGGACCACCTCCAGACCGTCGTCGCCGAGTGGCAGCTGCTGGCCGACCTGTCGTTCGCGGACTTCCTGCTCTGGGTGCCGGTGACCGAGGAGCTGCAGCCGGACGGCGGTGACTTCGTCTGCGTCGCGCACGCGCGCCCGACCACGGCGCCCACCGCGCATCCCGAGGACGTCGTCGGCACGCGGTTCACCGTCGACGAGCACCCGCAGCTGGCCAAGGCCATGCGCGAGGTGCGGATCTGCCGCGAAGAGGACCCGCACTGGTACCGCGACCTGCCGATGCGGCGCGAGGCGATCCCGGTGCGGTTCCACGACCAGGTCATCGCCGTGATGAGCCGCGAGACGAACCTGGCCGCGCCGCGCGTGCCCTCGCCGTTGGAAATCGCGTACCTGGGCAGCGCCGGCGACCTGTGCCAGATGATCGTCGACGGCACGTTCCCGCCGAACGGCACCAACGCGACCGACACGCACACGTCGCCGCGCGTCGGCGACGGCCTGATCCGCCTCGACTCCAGCGGCACGGTGGTGTTCGCCAGCCCGAACGGGTTGTCCGCGTACCACCGGATGGGGCACGAATCCGACCTGGTCGGGACGCGCCTGGCGCCGTTGACGCGGTCGCTGATCCGCGACCCGTTCGACGCGACCGAGGTGTCCCACCGGATCATCGAGGCCCTCGACGGGAAGCCGTCGAGCCGCACGGAGGCCGATTCGCGGCGCGGCGCGGTGGTGCTGTTCCGCGCGCTGCCGCTGCGGCCGGCGGGCCAGGCGGCGGGCGCGCTGGTGCTGGTCCGCGACGTCACCGAGGTGAAGCGCCGGGACCGGGCGTTGCTGTCGAAGGACGCGACGATCCGGGAGATCCACCACCGGGTGAAGAACAACCTGCAGACGGTAGCGGCGCTGCTGCGGCTGCAGTCCCGGCGGACGTCGTCGGAGGAGGCGCGGCTGGCGCTGGCGGAGTCGGTCCGCCGGGTGACGTCGATCGCGCTGGTGCACGAGGCGCTGTCGATCTCGGTGGACGAGCGCGTCGACCTCGACAAGCTGCTCGACAACGTGCTGCCGATGGTCGGCGAGGTGGCGACGGCGGAGTCGCAGGTCGGGCTGTCGCGGAAGGGCTCGTTCGGGGTGGTGGTCGCGGAGATCGCGACGCCGCTGGTGATGGTGCTGGCCGAGCTGGTGCAGAACGCGGTCGAGCACGCGTTCCCGGCGGGCCGGTCGGGCAAGGTCGAGCTGATCGTGGAGCGGTCGGCCCGCTGGCTGGACGTCGTGATCCGCGACAACGGGCGAGGGCTGCCGTCGGGGTTCTCGCTGGAGCGGTCGGACGGGCTGGGGCTGCAGATCGTGCGGACGCTGGTGGAGTCGGAGCTGCGGGGGTCGCTCTCGCTGCGGAAGGTGCGCGCGGAGACGTCGTCGACTCGGGTGTCGGGGACGGAAGCGGCGTTGCGCATCCCGCTGTCGCGCCGGCTCTGACGCCCTCGCGCTGTACCCGGACGGTCGACTCGCGTGCCCAGGCGGTCGACTCGCGTACTCAGGCGGTCGACTCGCGTGCCTGGAGGGTCGGTTCGCGTGCGGCGATGGGCATCGCGTGTGATTGGAGGGGCATTACGTGTGATTCGGGGGGGGGGGTGACACGTTGAAGGCCCGGCACCAGGTGCGTGGTGCCGGGCCGTTCAACGCTTGCGGGAGGACTTGAAGTCCTGGTGAGGTTTCAGCGCACCCGTCGCCAGGTGGTTTCGCCTCGGTTGTTAAGCTCAAGCCGGGCAGGTATCACCCCAGGACGGCGTGGGCACGACGAATGCCCGCCGGGTGAATTTCCTTCACGGCTTGGGTCTGACCGGTATTGCTTTGGGGAGAATCAGGCGTTGGTACGCGTGCCGATGTGCGTACGGCGGCGCTTGAGCGCGCGTCGCTCGTCCTCGCTCATACCGCCCCACACGCCCGCGTCCTGGCCGCTGGCCAGAGCCCAGGCCAGGCAGTCGGAAGCGACGGTGCAGCGGTGGCACACGGCCTTCGCCTGCGTAACCTGCGACAGAGCAGGACCGCTGGTTCCCACCGGGAAGAACAGCTCGGGGTCCTCGTCTCGGCAGGCCGCGTCGTGGCGCCAGTCCATGTTCGTGAGCTCCTTCATATGACGCGGGAGGGCCGCGCCACAGTCGTCATGGCGGTCGTTTTTGGGTGCTTGTGAATGCTTTCACGAAGCACCGCTTTCGACAAGGGTTTCTTGGAGATCGGTGAGTCAGGTCACCCGGCCGAGCGACCCCTCTGACCTGCGGTTTCTCTCCGAAACGACCGCCCGGAGGGAAGGCTGATGCGCTGAGTGGAGCTTCTGCGTCGACGAACGGCAGATTCACTTTGCCGCAGGCGATCAGCAGTCCCGTCGTCACACGATTACTGTGAGTGCATTGGGGACGCTGAAGAATTCCACTCGGGTCCGCTGGCCGACGAGGTCGCCGTCCACCTGGAAGTTTACCGGTTCAGCTGCGTCGATGCGGATCATCGGCAGGTCATCGTGACGCACGAGACGCCGGCCGCGCTGGTTGCTCTTCGTAGCCAAAGCTTGGCGTACATGCTTGAACACGGTGGGCAATCCCAGACCGTTCAGCGCGAACAAACCCAATCCCGTCTCGAACGAGCAACCCGGATTGAGGTGCACCGCGCGCTGCCCCAAATAGCTCCACGGATCGGTGTTCGACACGAAAGCGGTCAACGCTTCGGCGGGTTCTTCGCCCGGGATGCGGATCGTCAGGGGCGGCCGGCCCAGCGGCGGCCGGAAGTAGGAGCGGACGGCGGCCCGCATGTACAGGGCGGCCGTGGTCTGCTTGCCGCGGCGCTTGGCGACCCGGCCGACGACGTCGGCGTCCCAGCCGAGGCCGGCGTTGAAGGTGAACCAGTGCCCGTCGGCCAGGCCGAGCCCGACGCGCCGCGAGCGGTCGTTCTCCAGGGCGTTGAGCAGCTGGTGGGTGGCTTCGAAGGAGTCCGCCGAGATGCCGAGGGCCCGGGCGAACACGTTGGCCGAGCCGCCGGGCACGACGCCCAGTGCGGGAATGTGGCCGATGTCGGCCGGGTCGCCGTCCGCGTCGGCCAGGAGGCCGTTGACGACCTCGTTGACCGTGCCGTCGCCGCCGTGGGCCACGACCAGGTCGATGCCGTCCCGCGCGGCCGAGCGCGCGACGGCCATCGCGTGGCCGCGGTAGTCCGTCTCGACCACGTCGAGCTTCACCTGGCTGGCCAGCGCGTGCGCCAGCACGTCCCGGCCACCGGCGGTGGTCGAGGTCGCCTGGGGGTTCACCACGAGGATTGCGCGCACCACCGCAGGGTAAGTGACTTCCGGCGGCCCGAGAACCTTCCGGCGCCGCATGGTGACGGGCGCAACCCCGGGGAACAGCCTCTTCGAGACCCTGTGCCGGGCGGTCCTCCTTCAGTCGCGAGTGTCCGCTCGCCGTGACAAGTGCACCCGGGCCGACCGCCCGCTCATCGACGACACCTGAATTTTCGACGCCCGGGCGGTCCCGCGAAAACGGCCGACCGGGTGGCATACGATCGGATGAGCTCACGCACGGTGACCCGCCCTGGTGGAGTCCACTGTGTCGTCGCAAACCCTGTGCTCGCGCAAAGGACTCCGGAAGGCCGCCGCCGTGAAGCTCTCGCCCGCTCCCCGTGAGGTCCGGCTGGCCGGCGCGGTCACCGCGGTGCCGTCGCTCGCCCTGCTGGTGTTCGGGGTGGTCGTGCTGGTGAACGGGCTGGCCTCGCCCGCGCAGCCGGGCAACAACGTCTTCGTCGAGTCCGGCACGTTCATCGTGGTCGCGCTGGCGTTCCTGGCCGCGTCGGCCGGGCTGGTCCTGGGGCAGACGTGGGCGCGGTCGCCCGGCGTGGTGATCGCGCTGATCGTGATCGGCCTGGGCTGGTACCTGCTGGGCCCCTCCGGCGAGCCGCTGTGGGGCGTGCCGATCGCGCTGCTCGGCATCGTCGCCCTGGCCCTGCTGTTCCGGCGGCCGTCCCGGGCCTGGGCGCTGGGCCTGCGCGAAGGAGAGACCGAGACGGAGGCCGCCGAACGCGGCGGGCTGGCGGGCCGCCGCGCCGAGCGCGAAGGCCACGAAGAGGACTAAGCCGCCCCGGCCTCGTGAGTGTTTAGGCGGGTTCTAACCCGCCTAAACACTCACGAGGGTCAGGCCTGGGCGGCCAGGGCCTTCAGGGGGGCGTCGGTGAGGCGGTTGACGGTCCACTCGTCCATCGGGACCGCGCCGAGGGCCTTGTAGAACTCCGTCGCCGGGTTCCAGTCCAGCACCGACCACTCGAGCCGGGCGTAGCCGTTCGCGACGCATTCGGCCGCCAGCGCCGCCAGCAGCGCCTTGCCCAGCCCGGAGCCGCGGTGGGACGACCGGACGTAGAGGTCCTCCAGATAGATCCCGTGCACGCCGCGCCAGGTCGAGAAGTTGAGGAACCAGACCGCGAAGCCGACGACCTCGCCGTCCACTTCGGCCACGTGCCCGAACAGCTTCGGCGCCTCGCCGAACAGCGCCTCGTGCAGCTGCGACGGCGTCAGGTGGCACTCGCCCGGCGCGCGCTCGTACTCCGCGAGGTCGTGGGCCAGCCGGACGGCGGCCTCGACGTCGTCGGGCCGGATGCGGCGGATGCGGTCGTCGGGCACGTCAGTCCTCCGCGGGCAGCAGGTTGAGGTGTTCGATCTGGGGTTCGCCGCGCTCGTCGCCGAGCACCGCGAGGCCGGCCGCGTCCAGTCCGAAGTGGACGCCGGCGGTGGCGGGCAGGCCGAGCCAGCGCGCAACCAGGACCCGGCTGAAGTGGCCGTGGCCCACCAGGATCACGTCGCCGGCCTCGATGTCACGCCGGGCGCGGTCCAGCACGCGGTCCGCGCGGGCGGAGACGTCCGAAGCGCTTTCGCCGCCGGGGCTCGGGTGGGTCCACACCGTCCAGCCCGGCACGGTTTCGCGGATCTTCGGCGTGGTGACGCCTTCGTAGTCGCCGTAGTCCCACTCGGCGAGGTCTTCGGTGACGTCGTCGACGCGCAGCCCGGCCAGCGCGGCCGTGCGCAGGGCCCGGGCCCGCGGGCTCGACAGCACCAGCGAAGGGCCGCCCACGAGGCTGCGGAGGGTGCCGCCGGCGGCGCGCGCCTGGCCTTCGCCCGCCGGCGTCAGCGGGATGTCCGTGCGGCCGGTGTGCCGCCCGTTCAGCGACCATTCGGTCTGCCCGTGCCGGAGGAGGAAGAGACGGTTCGTCACGGCGCCGAATATATCCGGCGGTTTGCACGGCGGCTGGCCGTCTGCTTAGCTACTGAACGGTAGCTTAGTTCGAGGAGACTTCCATGGCCCTGACGCCGACGTTCGCGATGTGGCACAAGCTGGCCGGGAAGCCGGGCGGGAAACAGCTGTTCAGCGCCGCGATGTGCGTACGGGTGCCGTACTTCCGCACGGTGCTGCCTTCGGTGCGGGAGCTGCGCGCGGGGCACTGCGAGGTGACGGCGCCGAAGTGGTGGGGTGTTTACAACCACATCCGCACGTTCCACGCCATCGCCGCCTGCAACCTCGCCGAAATCGCGATGGGCATGCTCGCCGAGGCGACCGTCCCCACCAGCCACCGCTGGCTGCCGAAGGGCATGACGGTCCAGTACGTCGCGAAGGCGGAGACGGGCCTGCGCGCGGTCGCGTCGCTGCCCGAGCTGCCCGAGTTCGGCGCCGAGGGCTTCGACCTCGACGTCCCGGTGACCATTTCGGACGCGAACGGCAAACCGGTGGTCACCGGGACGATCACCATCTGGGTGACGCCGAAGAAGCGTTAGAGCTGCTTGTACTGCACGTACGTCGTCTGGTGGAACGCGTTCGCCCCGGACGGCGACGGCAGGCCGAGCCGCCGGTCGACGAGCGGGCCGAGCACGCCGCAGCCCTGCGTGGCCGGCAGCGCGAGATCCGGGTCCACGACGCCGAAGTGCATGGTCGGCGGGGTTTTCGAGAGCACCGTCGGCGGCACCGCCGGGTCGTCGTGGACGACCGTGTGCAGCACGCCGATGGTGCAGCCCCTGCGCAGCAACGGGTGCCGCAGCGTCGCGGAGACGTCCAGTTCGCCGCGCCGATCTTGCCGAGCGGGATCTCGCGCTCGCCGATCGTCAGATTCCCTTGTGAGACAAAGGCTTCGCAGCGCCAGGTACCCGGATCGGCGTCGGCCGGCGGTGCCGGTCAACCGGTGAGCCTGCTCGCACCGGGGCGCCGCGACATCCGGGATCGCCCCCAGGGGAGCACCGGATTCGTCAGGGGTCGAGCCGGGCCAGCGCGTCGACGAAACCGTCGTCGGTGGCGGCGAAGAACTCGGCGTCCGCGGCTTCGACGTCTTTCAGCGCCTTCCCGACGAGCTCCAGGCCGGCCGGGGTGACTTCGAGGCGCTTCGCGCGGGCGTCGGCCGGGTCGTCGGCGCGGGCCAGCAACCCGCGGCCGGCGAGCTTGCGGACGACCTGGCTGGTCATCATCGTGTCGGTGCCGGCCTGGTCGGCGAGCTGCCGCTGGGTGGGTGGCTCGCCCGCGCGGGTGAGCCACCACGTCGTCGTCAGCAGCACGAACTGGACGTGCGTGAGGTCGTGCGGGGCCAGCGCGGCCCGCATCGCCCGCTGCCAGGCCAGCGTCACGCGCCACAGCAGGAAGCCGGGGCTGCGTTCGGGGCCCGGCAGGCGGGACTCGGGGGCGGTCATACCCGCGAGCCTGCCTCAGCGAGCCTCGCGAGGGCGCGCATGGCGTCCGGGGTGTCTTCGGTCACCTGCGGGCCGAAGCCGTCCGGGCCGTCGATGGTGACGCGGTAGGTGATCCGCGTGCCGCCGTCGACGTCGGTCAGCTCGTGCTCGAACCGCAGGTGCGCGTCCGGCAGGACGGTCTCGTCGGTGAAGCTCCGGCCCTCGGTGACCTCGGTCAGGGTGAACGGGATCGGCGGCATGCCGTCCATCGTCATCGTGCCGCTGGTGCCGACGGCGAAGGGACCTTCGATGACGACCGACCGGACGCCGGCGTCCCACTCCGGCCAGCGGCCAGTGTCGGCCCAGAGCGGCCAGATCGCGGCGGCGGGGGCGGTGGACGTCTCGCTGTGCTCGTACTCGTAAAGTGCCATGCGAGCAGACTATATGCGCGCTTACTAAAAGTGCAAGCGGCCGGGTGGCCGGGGGGTGGTCAGTTCGCCGAGCGCAGCTTGTCGTAGTAGGCGACGCAGTCCGCGTACACCGGGAGCAGGCCCCGGTCGACGGCCTCGGCGAGGGTCGGCGCGTTCCGGTCCTTGTCGGACAGGACCTGCTCGATGTCCGTGGGCCAGGGCAGGTCCAGCGTCGGGTCGAGCGGGGTGATGCCGTGCTCGCCGGTGGGGTTGTACGGCTCCGAGCAGAAGTACGACATCACGGTGTCGTCCTCCAGGGCGACGAAGCCGTGCCCGAGGCCCTCCGCGAGGTACATGGCGCGGAACTCGCGCGAGTCGAGGACGACGGTGTCCCACTGGCCGAAGGTCGGCGAGCCGACGCGGAGGTCGACGACGACGTCGAGCAGCGAGCCGCGCGGGCAGTAGATGTACTTGGCCTGGCCGGGCGGGGTGTCGGCGAAGTGGATGCCGCGGATCGTGCCGCGCCGCGACACGCTGTGGTTCGCCTGGCCGAGCCGCAGCGGGTGGCCGGCCGCCGCGCGGAACACGTCGTCCTGGAACGGGGCGACGAACAGGCCCCGGTCGTCGGGGAACGCCCGGGGGGAGAACTCGTAGGCGTCCGGGACGCGCAGCCGGCGGAATTGCATGGCGTCACCTTATCGGGCGCCTTACAAAACCGGACGGACGTCTTGGGAATTGCCGGGAAAAGGGCGCCGGTGTGACATCAACCGCACCGAGGGGTCACTCGCGGCAGGGGACCTGTCACAATGGCCGGACCGCCGCGTCCGCGGCCATCGCCAGACCCACGGCACCGATGGCCGACGTGACGCCTCGCCGACAGGCCGGCGCTACCGCGCTGGGCTGCCGTGCCGGGATTCCCCCACGGTTTCCCCGTGGTCCCAGCTCGCATGCCCAGGAGAAATTCCAGTGACCCACGTCCGAACCGCGAGTTCCGTCATTCCCACTGGACGAATGACGGAAACGACGACAGGAAACCCCATGACCGACCCCACCGGCACTGTCGCGCCGGTCACCGACGAAGAGATCTTCACCGGGCACGAGGGCGGCAAGCTCTCGGTGGCGGCCACCCGCCCCATTTCCAGCCCGCGTGACCTTTCGATCGCCTACACCCCGGGGGTGGCGAAGGTGAGCCGCGCGATCGCCGAGGACGCGGCCAAGGCCAAGCGCTACACGTGGGCGGACCGGCTGGTCGTCGTGGTCAGCGACGGGACGGCGGTGCTCGGCCTCGGTGACATCGGCGCGAGCGCGTCGCTGCCGGTCATGGAGGGCAAGTCGGTGCTCTTCAAGACCTTCGGCGGGCTCGACTCGATCCCGCTGGTGCTGGACACCACCGACGTCGACGAGATCGTCGAGACGCTGGTGCGGCTGCGGCCGTCGTTCGGGGCGGTCAACCTGGAGGACGTCTCCGCGCCGCGGTGCTTCGAGCTGGAGGACAAGCTCAAGGAGGCGCTCGACTGCCCGGTCATGCACGACGACCAGCACGGCACGGCGATCGTGACCCTGGCCGCGCTGCGCGGCGCCAACCTGGTCCTCGACCGGGCGATCGCCGACCAGCGGGTCGTCGTCTCCGGTGCGGGTGCGGCCGGTGTGGCCTGCGCGAAGATCCTCCGGGAGGCGGGCATCGGCGACGTCACGGTCCTCGACTCGCGCGGCATCATCCACTCCGGCCGCGAGGGGCTGAACCCGGTCAAGGAGCGGCTGGCGGCGACGACGAACAAGGCCGGCCTGAAGGGCGGCCTGGCGGAAGCGCTGGAGGGCGCCGACGTGTTCCTCGGCCTGTCCGGCGCGACGATCGACGAGTCCCTGCTCGGCCGGATGGCGGGCGGCGGCATCGTGTTCGCACTGTCCAACCCGGACCCGGAGGTGCACCCGGACGTGGCCGCGCGGTACGCGTCGATCGTGGCCACCGGGCGCAGCGACTTCCCGAACCAGATCAACAACGTGCTGGCGTTCCCGGGCGTCTTCCGCGGCGCGCTCGACTCGGGCGCGCGGGCGATCACGGAGAACATGAAGCTGGCCGCGGCCGAGGCGATCGTCTCGGTGGCGATGGACGACCTCGGCCCGGACCGGATCGTCCCGTCGCCGCTCGACCCGCGCGTGGCCCCGGAGGTCGCGGCCGCGGTGGCGAAGGCCGCCGAAGCCGACGGCGTCACCGCCTGACTGCCCTGCCGCAGCCCCTCGTGAGTGAGAAACAGTGTTCTAACCCTGTTTCTCACTCACGAGGGCCGCGGCAGGCTCAGGAGTGCAGGAGTTCGGGGAGCCGGTGGCGGGGGACGTCGACCAGGCGCAGGTCCACCAGGTCTTCCGGGACGTCGAGTGAGACGTTGGCCAGACGGGCGTGGGCGCGCGTGAGGATCTCGTCCTGGTGCGCCACCGCGTCCGCCACCACCACCGCGTGCCGGTTGGCCGGCGTGCTCCGCAGGTAGCGCAGCGCGTACTTCCCCCGGACGAGTGACGCCAGGGCCTCCTGGGACGCCTGGTCCGCGAGGTCCGGGTGCGCGTTGGGCACCAGCAGGGCCAGGCGGCGGGCGTTCGTGCCCAGCAGCGTCCGCAGCAGCCACGGGCCCGGGTCGCCCGAGAGGTCCATGGCGACGGCGTCGCCCTCGGGGCCCGAGATCGACCAGTCCACCGGCCGCGACTCCAGCGCCAGCCCGCCGGCGCCGGCGATTTCCTTCAGTTTCTCCACCAGCGCCGGTTTCGTCCCCGCCGCCTCCACCGACTGCGGCCCGTGCGTGTAGATCGCCTTGCCGCCACGCATCTTCTTGGCCTTCGCCGTCGGCTGGCAGACGTACAGGTCCGCCGAACTGCCGATCGCCTGCGCGCCGAAGTAGCGGTTGAAGCCCGGCAGGATCGCCTGGAACGTCAGCCCGAGCGTGGCCAGCGACCGCTGCACCTGCGCGCCGAGCGCCGGGTGGCGCGGGCTGTAGCCGTAGGCCAGCAGCAGCCGTCCCTCGCTCGGCTCCCGCAGCGCCTGCACCCCGCGCGCCGCGAACAGCCCCATGCCCTCGGGCGTGTACGGCGGATCGCTGAACACCAGGTCGAACCGGCCCGCGAACGCCGGTGGCAGGCCGACGCGCAGGTCCGCGTGGGCCGTCGCGATGCCGCGCTCGCCGCGGTCGTCGAGGTAGGCGAGCACGCGTTCGTCCAGGTCGACGACGGTGAGCGACGCCGCCGGGCAGACCGCCCGCACCGCCAGCGACGTCAGGTCGTGGTCGCCGAGGAACAGCAGCCGCGCCGAGGCGAGGTCGTACTGCGCGTCCAGCCACAGGGCCCGGCGCAGCACGGTTTCCGGTGTGGCCTGCACGTGGTCGAGCGCGGCCAGCGGCGACGGCACCTCGGCCACCCACTCGGCGACCTTCGGCAGCAGCTCGTGGCCCGCGACGGCTTCGTCCAGCGGGTCGGTGAAGCGCGGCGCGGTGTACTGCAGGTACGAAGCCGCGACGCCGGGGGCGATCCGCAGCCGGTCGCCGCTGCGGTCGAGGTCGTCGCCGAGGGCGGCGAGGACGGCCTCCACGCTGCGTCGCGGCGCCGTGGACAGCCGGACCAGCTCGCCGAGGTCGTGGTCGCCGGTGCGCAGCAGGTCGATGACGCGGTAGAGCGGGCGGACGCCGACGCCGTGCGCGGCGAGGACGTCGTCGAGGGCGTTCACGGACCACGAGCCTAGTCACCAGCCTGCGGAACAGCGTGCCAACCACCGCGGACTCGGCTACGGTCGGACGGACCGGGACATGGGGAGTGGCAGTGACCATCGAATTCCGCGACGTGACCAAGCAGTATCCGGATGGGACGGTCGCCGTCGACAAGCTGAACCTGACGGTCGAGGACGGCACGATCACCGTGTTCGTCGGCCCGTCCGGCTGCGGCAAGACGACGTCGCTGCGGATGATCAACCGGATGGTCGAGCCCACCGGCGGGCAGGTGCTGCTCGACGGCAAGGACGTCGCCGAGGGCGACCCGGCGCTGCTGCGCCGCGGCATCGGCTACGTCATCCAGCACGCCGGGCTCTTTCCACATCGGACGGTGCTGGACAACATCGCCACCGTGCCGCTGCTTTCGGGCTGGGACAAGGCGAAGGCGCGCAAGCGGGCCGCCGAGCTGCTGGAGATCATCGGCCTGCCCCTCGAGCTCGGCAAGCGGTACCCGGCCCAGCTTTCGGGCGGCCAGCAGCAGCGCGTCGGCGTCGCCCGCGCGCTCGCCGCGGACTCGCCGGTGCTGCTGATGGACGAGCCGTTCTCCGCCGTCGACCCGATCGTGCGCGAGGACCTGCAGAACGAGCTGCTGCGGCTGCAGTCGCAGCTGGGCAAGACGATCGTGTTCGTCACCCACGACATCGACGAGGCCGTCCGGCTCGGCGACAAGGTCGCGGTGATGCGCGTCGGCGGCAAGCTCGCCCAGTACGGCACACCCGCCGACGTGCTGCGCCACCCGGTGGACGACTTCGTCGCGTCGTTCGTCGGCCGGGACCGCGGCTACCGCGGGCTGTCGTTCCTCTCCGCCGAAGGCGTCGAGGTCAAGGAGCTGGAGCTGGTCGAGATCGGTGCCGCGGTGCCCGCGAGCGACGGCTGGCGGCTCGCGGTCAACGCCGACCGGCACCCGCGCGGCTGGCTGCCGCCGAACTCCACAGTGGACGGTCCGCTGGCCGAGGACGACCTCGTGGCCGGCGGTTCGCTCTGGGTGCGCGGCACGCCGATCCGCGGCGCGCTGGACGCGGCTCTTTCGTCGCCGGCCAGTCTCGGCGTGGTCGTCGACGAGGAGCACCGGGTGCTCGGCGCCGTGGTCGCGCGGCAGGTGCTGGACGTGATCGAGGCGACCCCGCAGGCGTCATGAGCTTCTTCGACGAGCTCGGGCAGTACCTGAGCAGCGGGAACACCCGCGCCGAAATCCTCGGCGACCTGGGCGACCACGTCTACCTGGCGCTGCTCCCGCTGGTGCTCGGCATCGTCCTGGCCATCGCGGCGGGCTGGCTCGGCAGCCGGTGGCAGCCCGCCCGGCAGGTGCTGATGGTGCTGGCGAACCTGCTCTACACCATCCCGTCGCTCGCGCTGTTCGTCGTCATCCCCGGCCTGATCGGGTCGAAGATCCTGGACAGCGTCAACGTCGTCGTCGCGCTGACGATCTACACGACGGCGCTGCTGGTCCGGCCGGTGCTCGACGCCCTCGACGCGGTGCCCCCGCCGGTGATCGCCGCCGCGACCGCCGTCGGCTACAAGCCGCTGCGCCGGTTCTTCGCCGTCGAACTGCCGCTGTCGGTGCCGGTGCTGGCGGCCGGCGTGCGGGTCGCGTCGGTCAGCAACATCAGCCTGGTCAGCGTCGGCGCACTGATCGGCACCGGCGGCCTCGGCGTGCTGTTCACCGACGGCTTCCAGCGCGAGTACTTCTCGCCGATCGTCGTCGGCATCGTGCTGACGCTGCTGCTCGCGCTGGTCGTCGACCTGGTCCTGGTGGGGATCCGGAACCTCCTGACGCCGTGGGAACGGGTGGGCGCCGCATGATCACCGATCTCTTCCGCTGGTTCGGCGACCCGGCGCACTGGTCCGGCCCGGACGGCATCCCGCAGCGGCTGCTGGAACACCTGGGCTACACCGCGTTGTCGCTGGTGATCGCGCTGGTCATCGCCGTCCCCTTGGGACTGTTCGTCGGCCACACCGGGCGCGGCGGCGTCGCGCTGGTGGGCGCGGGCAACGTGATCCGCGCGCTGCCGACGCTGGGTCTCGTCACGTTCCTGTTCCTGCTCTTCACCGAAAGCGTCACCTCGACGATCATCGGGCTGGTCGTGCTGGCCGTGCCGCCGATCCTGGCCGGCACCTACGCCGGGCTGCAGGCGACCGACCACGGCGTGGTCGACGCGGCCGAGGGCGTCGGGATGACCGGGTGGCAGCGGCTCTGGCAGGTCGAGGTGCCGATCTCGCTGCCGCTCGTGCTCGGCGGCATCCGCAACGCCGTGCTGCAGCTCGTGGCGACCGCCGCGGTGGCCGCGTACGTCGGTCTCGGTGGCCTGGGCCGGTTCCTGCTCGACGGACTGGCCATTTTGGACTATTCGGAGGTCATCGCGGGCGCGTTGCTGACGACAGCGCTGGCGATCGTGCTCGATCTGCTCTTCGCGTTGCTGAACCGCGCTCTGGTGCCGCGGGGTGTCCGGCTCGCGGCGGCCGTGAAGAAGGTGACGGCGTGAAGCGGCTGATCATGCTGGTGGTCCTGGTACTGGCGGCCGGCTGCGGCAATCCGCTCGCGGGCGGCGGCGAAGGCGGCGCGACCGGCGACATCATCATCGGCGCGTCCGACGTCGGGGAAAGCCTGCTGCTGGCTCAGATCTACGCGGGTGCCCTTCGCGATGCCGGTGCCTCGAACGTGACCGTGCGGCCGCCGGTGGGCAGCCGCGAGGTCGTCGTCAAGGCGCTGCAGGACAAGTCACTGTCGGTGGTGCCGGACTACAGCGGGAACCTGTTGCGGTACTTCGACAAGGAGACCACGGCGACGAAACCGCAGGACGTCCTCACGCAGTTGCGGCAGAAGCTCCCCGCCGGGTTCGAAGTGCTCGACCAGGCACCCGCCGAGGACAAGGACCTGCTGGTCGTCGGCCCGCAACTGGCGTCCAGCGGGGTGAAGACGATCTCCGACCTGGGCCCGCGCTGCCGCGAGCTGGTGTTCGGCGGGCCGGGGCAGTGGAGCAGCCGCTGGAAGGACAAGATCAAGGCGCTGTACGGCTGCGAGTTCAAGGAGATCCGCACGACCGACACCGGCGGGCCGGTGACGGTGGCCGCGCTGAAGTCGGGGGACGTGCAGGTGGCGGACCTGTTCAGCACGTCGTCGACGATCGCCGCGAACGGGTTCGTGCCGCTGGCCGACGACAAGAACATGTTCCCGGCGCAGAACATCGTGCCGCTGGTGGCCCGCGGGACGCTGTCGCCCGCCGAAGTGGCGGCGCTGAACCGCGTGTCGGCGGCGCTGACCACCGAGCAGCTCACGCAGCTCAACGTCGAGTTCACCGAGCAGAAGCGCAATCCCCTCGACATCGCCGAGGACTTCCTCGCCCGCAACCACCTCAGGTCCTAGGCTCGTACCGGTCGAACGTCGTCTCCAGTACGCCCTCGCCGCGGGTGAGTCCCGGTAGGCGCCGCTGGATGCCGTGCACCTCGGCGGCCGGGAGGTCGCCTTCGACGCGGGCCTCCGGTCCGTCCATTGTGGTCTGTTTCGGGATCCCGCGCACGCGGGCGACGGCCTGGGTGACGGCGCTGATCGTGTCGGCCGGGACGTCGAGTGTGAACCGGTGGATCGGTTCGCACTCCACCGTCCCGGCCCGGTCGAGGGCCTCCCGGAGCACGATCGGCGTCAGGTCGCGGAAGTCGCCCGCGGTGCTGGACATGCTCTTGTCGAACGTTCCGTGGGAATGGCTTTGCCTTGCGTAGTAACCGGAATGGGTCATGGTGACCGTGCACGCCGGTACCGACCAGCTTGCCAGCGTCGCCCGGACAGTCTCTTCGACGGCGCGGAAGAACGCCGCCGGCATGGAGCCCGGCTCGACGGCCAGTCCGAACGTGACGCCGCCGTCGGCGGGTTCGACGCGGAGCCCGACGGTGGCGAGGAACGGGTCCGCGTCCTGGCCGATCAGCCGGACGGCTTCGCCGGTGCCGGTCACGCGCTGGACGTGGATCGTGGTTGTTTCACCGAATTCGACGTCCACACCGTATTCGTCGGCGAGCGTCGCCTGGATGACCTCTTTCTGGACTTCGCCGTACAGGGAAAGGAGGATTTCGGATCCGTCGACCCGCAGCCCGATGAGCGGGTCCTGCTCGGCGAGCTGGGCCAGCGCCGCGTGCAGCGCACCCCTGTCGCCGCCGGTCGTCACGACGGTCCGGAGCGTCGGCGGCGCGAACTGCCGCCCGGCCGACGCCGGTGGCTCGCCGATCGCGTCGCCGATCCGGGCGTCGAGGCCGGTGACGCGGGCGATCCGGCCGGCGGTGACCCGGTCGCGCCGGACGGCCTTGCCCTGCTCGAAGACGTGGATCGCGGTGACCTTGCCGGCCGGGAGCTTCTGCCGGACGCGCAGCGTGCCGGAGAACACGCGGACCAGCACCGCTTTCCGGCTGTCCACTTTGAACACCGTGCCGGACAACGGGCCGCCGGTGTCCTCTTCGGACTTCGGCAGCAGGTCCACGACGGCCGCGCGGAGCTCGTCGACGCCGTCGCCGGTGAGCGCCGAACCCTGCACCACGGGTGCGGGTGGCAGTTTGCGGGCGATCTCGGCCCGCACGCGGCCGGGATCGGCGCCGCGGCGATCGGTCTTGTTGACGAAGACGACCGCCGGGATGCCGAGCCGGTCCAGGGCCCGGGCGAGCACGCGGGTCTGCGCTTGGACGCCTTCGACGGCCGAGACGACGAGCACGGCGCCGTCGAGCACGCTCAGCACCCGTTCGACCTCGGCGATGAAGTCCGGGTGGCCGGGGGTGTCGATGAGGTTGACGGTGGTGGCGCCGATCGCGAACGAGACGACGGCGGACTTGATGGTGATCCCGCGGGCGCGTTCGAGCGCGAGGGTGTCGGTTTGCGTGGTGCCGTCGTCGACGCGGCCCAGCCGGTCGATCACGCCGGCGGCGAGCAGCAGCCGCTCGGTGAGGGTGGTTTTACCGGCGTCGACGTGCGCGAGAATTCCCAGGTTGAGTGTCGGCAACGAGCTTCATGTCCTCGGTGTGGGCGGATTCGGCCAACGGGAAGAACACGAAAGCTCGGCGCATGATCAACTCCAGGGGTCGGGTCGGTTTTCAGTGAAGCAGACACCGCCACGGGCGGCAACCGGTTAACGATCCACGGCGAGGTGGACGCCGAGGCCGATGAAGATGCCCCCGGTGGCGACCTCGATCCGGCGCTGGTTCTTCTTCCGCCGGACCCAGACGATCCGCACCACGGTGAACGCGACGGGCACGGCGGCGAAGAGCGCGGCGAGCCCGGCCGCGGCGACGGCGACGTGGATCGCCTCGCTGGTGGCGACCCCGGCGGTAGCGAGCAGCCCGGCCCTCAGCCGCGCACGGCCGCCGCGACGCGGGCCGCGTCCTCGATGCCCCGCTCCGGCGGCTCCTCCGGAAGGGGCAGCAGCACCACCGAGCCGCTGCCGGCGTCGTGCAGCGACCGGACCGCGGCCGCACAGGTGTCCAGGTCGCCGCAGACGGCCAGGCGGTCGATCCACTCCGGGTGCAGGCCGGCCGCCAGTTCGTCCACAGTGGACGTCGAATCCATCAGGGCCAGCAGCTCCGCGGCGAACGGCAGGCCCTCCACCTGCACGCGCGAGCCCGGGTTCAGCGACTCCGCGACGGTCGTACGCGCCCGCTCGCGGTCGCCGAGGGCCAGCCAGTTGTACGTCACCAGGGCGTGCGGGCCGGTGGCCGCGATGCCGGCCAGCGCCGTCCGGACGAACTCGGGCGGGGACGGCTCGGCCAGGACCGTCCCGTCCGCCGAGGCCCCCGCCACGGCCAGGGACTTCGGCCGGCGGACCCCGGCCAGCACCGGGGGCACCGTCTTCGGCGGGAACACCAGCTCGACCTCGTCCAGCTCGACGTGCCGGCCGCGCATCGAGACGCGGTCGCCCGCCAGGAGCCGGCGGACCGCCACCAGCGTCTCGTCCAGCGCCGCCAGCGGGGACGCCGGGTAGGCGCCGAGCTGGCGCATCCACGACGCGACGCCGTGCCCGAGGCCGCCGATCAGCCGGCCCGGGTGCAGCTCCGCGAGGGCCGCCAGCTCCATCGCCGCGATCGCCGGGTTGCGCGCGACGGCCGGCAGGACGCCGATGCCGACCTTGATGGTCGAGGTCACCGCCAGCGCGGTCGCGACGGTGGCGATGCCCGCGGCCCAGAAGCAGTCCTCGACCAGCCAGACTTCGTCGAGACCGGCGTCTTCGGCCTGCCGCGCGAGCTCGACGAGCTTGGCCGGCGGCTGCTCGCGGTTGATCCGGACGCCGACGGAGGAGGTCGGTGCGTACATGCCAGGCTCCTGTTCAGATGCGGGAGAAGGCCGGCGCGTACTGGAACGCGCCCGCCTGTGCCGGGTCGTGACGGGTGAGCGTGCGCGCCTGGAAGTGCGGGCCCCACGCCGGGTCCGGTGCGGTGATCGAGAGCGTGTCGGCTCGGGCGAAGCCGAACCGTTCGTAGTAGGCCGGATTGCCGAGCAGGACGACCAGGCCGTGGCCGAGGGCATCGGCAGCGCCGAGGACGGCGTGCATCAGCGCGGAGCCGACGCCAGTGCGCTGGTGCGCGGGCAGCACCCCGAGCGGCCCGAGCCCGACGGCGGCTGCGGAGTCCTCGCCGACGCGGGCGCGGCTGCAGCAGACGTGTCCGACGACCTCGCCGTCACGGATGGCGACGAGGGAGAGGGCGTCGACGAGGTCGCCGTCGGCGCGGAGTTCGTCCACGAGGGGTGCTTCGGCCGGGGGTTCGTTGTCGTCGCGCCGGAAGGCGGCGCTGTGGACGGCGTGGATCGCGGCCCGGTCGGCGGGGGTCTCCCGGCGGATCAGCATGATCGCCACCTTGCCGCGAACCGGTGGGCGGGGCAATCGGGTTTGGGCTGCGCCCCCGGTTCCCACGCTACCGGAGGGGGCCGACAGTTCCGGAACGGCGAAGACCTCTGGCCCGGAACGGCGAAGACCCTTGCCCAGGACGGCGAAGGCCCCCGCACCAGGAGCGCGGGGGCCTTCGGCGTGGTCAAGCGGTCAGTCGAACGCCTTCGCGATCAGCGCCTTCTGCTCCACCTCGTGCACCTTCGACGAACCCGCCGACGGGGCCGCCATCGGGCGGCGGGAGACGACCTGCAGGCCCGAGAGGACCTCCGGGAACTTCCGGGGCAGGTTCAGGCCGAAGAACGGCCACGCACCCTGGTTCTCGGGCTCCTCCTGGACCCACGCGACCTGCGTCGCGTTCGTGTAGCGCTCCAGGGCCGCCAGCAGCTTCTTCTTCGGCAGCGGGTAGTACTGCTCGATCCGGACGATCGCGACGTCGTCGGCCTCGCGCTTCGTCCGCTCCGCCACCAGCTCCCAGTACAGCTTCCCGGAGGTCAGCAGCACCTTGCGGATCTTCGACGGGTCCGGTGTGACGTCGTCGATGACGGACATGAAGCGGCTTTCGCCGGTGAAGTCCGCGACGGCCGACGTCGCCGCCTTGTTGCGCAGCATCGACTTCGGCGTGAAGACCACCAGCGGGCGCTGGATGCCGTCGAGGGCGTGGCGGCGCAGCAGGTGGAAGTAGTTCGCCGGGGTGGACGGGACCGACACCGTCATCGAACCCTCCGCGCACAGCGAGAGGAAGCGCTCGATGCGGCCGGACGTGTGGTCCGGGCCCTGGCCCTCGTGGCCGTGCGGCAGCAGCAGCACGACGTCCGAACGCTGGCCCCACTTGGCCTCGCCCGAGGAGATGTACTCGTCGATGACCGTCTGGGCGCCGTTGACGAAGTCGCCGAACTGCGCTTCCCACATCACCAGCGCCTCGGAGTTCGCCACCGAGTAGCCGTACTCGAAGCCGACGGCCGCGTACTCCGACAGCGCCGAGTCGTAGATCATCACGCGGCCCTGGCCGTCGGCCAGGTTCTGCAGCGGCGCGTACTCCTGGCCGGTCTTGCGGTCGATGAACACCGAGTGCCGCTGGGTGAACGTGCCGCGCCGCGAGTCCTGGCCGGACAGCCGGACCAGCCGGCCCTCCATCGCCAGCGACCCGAACGCCAGCAGCTCGCCGAACGCCCAGTCGATGTCGCCTTCGCGCGACATCTTGTGGCGGCGCTCCATCACCGGCTTGACGCGCGGGTGCGGCGTGAAGCCGTCCGGGACCTGGACGAACGCGTCGCCGATGCGCTCGATGACCTCGTCCGGGACCGACGTCTTCACCTTGGCCGGGACCTGCTGCTCCTCCTCGACCGACGGGCTGGCCTTCGCCGGGTGCTTCTCCAGCTCGCGGACCTCGTTGAAGACGTGCTCCAGCTGGCTCGAGAAGTCGCGCAGCGCGGCCTCGGCCTCCTCGACGGAGATGTCGCCGCGGCCGATCAGCGACTCGGTGTAGGTCTTCCGCGTCGAGCGCTTGGTGTCGATGATGTCGTACATCGCCGGCTGCGTCATCGAGGGGTCGTCGCCCTCGTTGTGGCCGCGGCGGCGGTAGCAGATCAGGTCGATGACGACGTCCTTGTGGAACGCCTGCCGGTACTCGACGGCCAGCTTGGCCACCCAGTGCGCGGCTTCCGGGTCGTCGCCGTTCACGTGGAAGATCGGCGAGCCGATCATCTTCGCGACGTCGGTGGCGTACTGGCTGGAGCGCGAGTGCTCCGGCGCGGTCGTGAAGCCGACCTGGTTGTTGACGATCACGTGCACGGTGCCACCGGTGCGGTAGCCGCGCAGCAGCGCCAGGTTCAGCGTCTCGGCCACGACACCCTGGCCCGCGAAGGCCGCGTCGCCGTGCATCAGGACCGGCAGCACGGTGTAGCCCTCGCCGCCCTTGTCCAGGAGGTCCTGCTTCGCGCGGACGATGCCCTCGAGCACCGGGTCGACGGTCTCCAGGTGCGACGGGTTCGCCGTCAGCGACACCTTCGTCTCGCCGTCGCCGAACATCCGGAAGTACTTGCCCTCGGCGCCGAGGTGGTACTTCACGTCACCGGAGCCGTGCGCCTGGCCCGGGTCGAGGTTGCCCTCGAACTCCTGGAAGATCTGGCTGATCGGCTTGCCGACGATGTTGGCCAGCACGTTCAGCCGGCCGCGGTGCGGCATGCCGATGACGACCTCGTCGAGCTCGTGCTCGGCGGCCTTGTCCAGCAGCGTGTCGAGCAGCGGGATCGCCGTCTCGCCGCCCTCGAGCGAGAAGCGCTTCTGGCCGACGTACTTGGTCTGCAGGAACGTCTCGAACGCCTCGGCGGCGTTCAGCTTCGAGAGCACGTACTTCTGGACCGCGGGGTCCGGCTTCTCGTGCGGGATCTCGACGCGCTCCTGGATCCAGCGGCGCTCCTCGGGGTCGAGGATGTGCGTGTACTCGATGCCGACCGTGCGGCAGTAGGAGTTGCGCAGCACGCCCAGGATGTCGCGCAGCTTCATCCGCTCCTGGCCGGCGAAGCCGCCGACCGGGAACTCGCGGTCGAGGTCCCAGAGCGTCAGGCCGTGGGACAGCACGTCCAGGTCGGCGTGGCTGCGCTGGCGGTAGTTCAGCGGGTCGGTGTCGGCCATCAGGTGGCCGCGCATCCGGAACGCGTCGATCAGCTCGATCACGCGGGCGGTCTTGTCGACCGGGCCGTCCGGGATGTCGGCGACCCAGCGGATCGGCTCGTACGGCAGGCGCAGGCTGGTGAAGACGTCGTCGTAGAAGCCGTCCTCGCCGAGCAGCAGCTGGTGGATGCGCTTGAGGAACTCGCCCGACTCCGCGCCCTGGATGATGCGGTGGTCATAGGTCGAGGTCAGCGTCATGATCTTGCTGATGCCGAGGTCGACGAGGGTCTTCTCGCTGGTGCCCTCGAAGGCGGCCGGGTACTGCATGGCGCCGACGCCGATGATGGCGCCCTGGCCGGCCTGCAGCCGCGGCACCGAGTGGTTGGTGCCGATGCCGCCCGGGTTGGTCAGCGAGATCGTGGTGCCGGCGAAGTCGTCGGCGGTCAGCTTGTTGTTGCGGGCCTTCTTGACGATGTCCTCGTAGGCCTGCCAGAACTGCAGGAACGTCATGTCCTCGACGGACTTGACCGAGGCCACGACGAGGTTGCGCGACCCGTCCTTGCCCTTCATGTCGATGGCGAGCCCGAAGTTGACGTGCTCCGGCGTGATCGCGAACGGCTTGCCGTCGATCTGCTGGTAGTGCCGGTTCAGGTTCGGGTAGTCCTTCAGCGCCCGGACCATCGCGTAGCCGATGAGGTGCGTGAAGGAGATCTTGCCGCCGCGGGTGCGCTTGAGGTGGTTGTTGATGACGATGCGGTTGTCCGCCATCAGCTTCGCCGGGACCGCGCGCACGCTGGTCGCGGTGGGGACGCTCAGCGAGGCGTCCATGTTCTTGGCGATGGCCGCCGCGGCGCCGCGCAGCTGCTTCGACTCCGGCTCTTCCTTCTTCGCCTCGGCCTTGGGCTCGGCCTTCGCGGCCGCCGGCTTCGGTGCGGCCTTCGCCGGCGCCTTGGCGGGGGCCGGCTTGGCGGGCGCGGCCTGCTTGGCCGCCGACTCCGCGTTCTGCACGGCCTTGGCCGACGGCTGGGCGGCCTGGCCGTTGGTGGCGGGCTTGACGTCGGCCTGCTGCCGGGCGGTGTCCGCCTTGGCCTGCGCGCTCTGCGTCGGCTTGAAGTCCGCGAAGAAGTCGTGCCAGGCGGCATCGACTGAAGAAGGGTCGGCGAGGAACTGGTCGTACATCTCTTCGACCAGCCACTCGTTGGGGCCGAACTGTGACGCAGGGCTGCTGCTGGACACGGCTGGGGCTCGCCTCTATCCGTCTCGATCTCGATCTTGAATCCGCTGATGCGCCTACCAGGCTAACCCCCTCGGTGACCGCGATGTGATGGAACCGGCCTGTGTGAGGCGTGGCGCACTAGGGTATCGGTCACTGACTCGATCAAGATGTGCTAAGGGAACCTTAAGCGCTGGACCCGGTACAGCGTTCCCGGGCTCTTCCGGCCGCCGTCGTCCGCCGGCCGTCGGGCGTTCACCGCGGCCGGTTCCACTGGCCGCATGTGGCTGGTCGAATGTCCTTCGTTCTGGGACCAGGGCCTGGTGCGGCCGCTGGTGACGGAGTCCGGCGCGGTCGTCCTGCGGTGTGATTCGTGCTCGGCCGTCTGGCCGACGCCGGCCGACTTCGAAGAGATGGAGTGGGTCGAGCCGGACGAGCCGGACTGGCTGGTGGGGGCGGGAGTCCACGTGCGCCCGGGCACGGTCCGGTGGGCGTCCCGGCCGGACGTCGAGGCGGCCGGCCTGGGCGCGCTGCACTGGCGGACGCTGCCTTAGGCCGTCGCGTCGAGCGGGTACGGCGGCTCGTGGGGGACGAGCTTGACCGCCAGGTGGAGCCGGTCGGTGGCGAGCAGCCCGGCGATGTCCCGGACGACCGGAGTGACGTCGGTGACGTCGGTGATCCACTCGCCGCCGAGTTCGGCTTCGAGCCGGACGGCCTGGAAGTTCAGCGGCGTGTGGTCGAGATCTCGCTCCGGCACCCACTCGGCGTCCCCCGCCAGGGCGTGCTCGAAGCCTTCGCGGGTGAGGTCGACGGCCAGCACCCGCTCGTGGCCGAGCTTGCGGCCGTTGTCACTGTCGTGGGCCGCGAGCCGGAACGACGGTGTGACCACCACGACTCCGCCCGGCTCGAGGGTCTGCTTCTCGAGCGCGGCGTCGGCGACGGCGGGCGAGCAGGACAGGTAGACCCGCGCGGCCGTCTCGGTCTGCATGGCCCGGACCTGCCGGTCGGGAACCCGTTTCTCCTCGAACATGCCCGCCATGCTCCCAGCGCCTCGCCCACCCGGCCACGAACTTTCGTGCGTAAGCAGGCATCACCCGTGACAGCAGGGTCGGCTCGCGTACCCAGGGGGTCGGTTCGCGTACCTGGACGGTCGGATGGCGAGCCGACCCTCCAGGTACGCGAACCTGCAGCGTCGGTTCGCGTACCTGGAGGGT